>JASLBL010000684.1 GCA_030146615.1 Actinomycetes bacterium | reverse complement strand
CTAAGGAGGAATTGGCCAGAGAGGCTCCAGGGCTTCGGGAGGCCGAAGCGAGGACACCAGGCGCCCGGCGTGGGCAGTCTACGAGTCTCAACCCTCGCCCGTTGTCGGCGGCTCAAGCACGTGTGAGACTCCTCTCGCCGCGGCGGGGGCGAGGTGGTCCTGGCACACGACCGGTCCCATGACCGCGCACCCAACCAGCATCGTCGCCAACGTTCTCCGGTCGGCCCGCGGCTGCGCGGTCCGCCCAGCAGTTGGGAGGCTGCCATGGCCCTTCCCCTCGGCACCATCGTCGTGGCCAACCCCGGCTTCGAGGGCCAAAACATCGGGCTGTTCGTGGTGAATCCAGCCAATGGGCAGGTGACGACGCTGGCCCAGGGTGGCATGTTCACCATGCCGTGGAATGTGGTGTTCTTGGCTGACGGCAGGCTGCTGGTCGCCGACGCAACCGCCTTCGGCACGGGCGGGCTGATCGCCGTTGATCCCGACAGCAACCAGCAGGCCAAGGTGTCGTCATCCTCGCTGTTCCTGCAGCCCTACGGGTTGGCCCTGGCAATGGACGGCCAGGTCGTGGTGACCTACACCGACCGCCCCGGCCAGGCGCGGGGCGTTGTAATGCGCGTCAATCCGGCGAACGGGGACCACAGGGCCGTCTCGGGCGACTTCCGGTTCGACTTCCCGTTTGCCGTCGCGCTGGACGCGGCCGGCAACGCCATCGTGACCGACCCTGGCGATACTTTCAGTGGCAAACCGAACCGTCTGATTCGCATCGACATCGGCCAGGGCGCCAAGATCCGCGCCGACAGTCCCGGCTTTGTCTTCACCGGTGTCGCGGTCGAGCCCACCGGCAACCTCGTCGTCACCAGCGACCCGGGTGCTGGTTCTGGGACACAGAAACTGATGCGCTTCCATCCCACAAGCGGACCGCCAACGGTCTTGTCGCAAGGAGACAAGATCCGCTCCCCGGCGGCAGTTGCGGTTGAGGCCAACGGCGTCATCTTGGTCCTCGACCGCCCCGGTGCCGTCCTTCGCGTCGATCCCAACACGGGAAACCAGAGCCCGTTCGCCACAAGCGGCCTCCTCCGCGGAGCAACGGGGATAACAGTCCGCCGATAGCCAGCGGTTCCCGCGAACGACCGGTTGAGTCGGAACAGCGCACGACGCGGCTAGCGCGGAAGACGACCGAAGCGCAAAGCCTAGAAGCCCGGATCTTGCGGCCTTGGGCGCGTCCGTGACGTGCACGACCTGCGGCTTGCAGCGCTCAGGAGCGTGTAGACGGCGACCACTTGGAGTAGCCAGGTCAGACTGGCGCCTTGGGCTATGGCTCTCTCGGGGGAGTGGAGCGGCCAGGCCGCAAGGAGCGCTTCGGGCGATTGATTGATCGGCCTGTCGGCGTTCTTGGCGGACCTGCGGTCCGCGCCGCCCACGGCGCCAATCGCAAACCGGCCCGGTTGCCACCGACCGTGGCCCGCAGCCTTCCGGCGTGGACGTGCCTTGCCGTGGCGGGTCCAACGACCCTAGGCCTTGGCCGAGACGCGGCGCATGCTGGACTTGTTGCCAAGGGGACGGGGCCTACTGCGCGACCTTTGGGGCCGCCAAGGCTGTAGGTCGGCCACAGAGAACAGCGCCCACCCTCACCGGGTGCCGTGAGCAAAGAACGGCACCTACGAAGCAGGTCTCCCTTTGGGAGATCGCTTTGTCTGCCTGATCAGGGCGGGGGTCATCGCCTGGTGTCAAGCGGTCCCGTCGCGCGGTTGGAGGACGATCACGGGTGTCTCGGTCGACCGCCGGCCGGCATACGCGTCCAGCTTCGGATCGACCGCGACCCAGCGCTGCCACAGCCGATCACGCTCCTCCCCCATGGAAGGGCGTGCCCGCACCGGGCGTGGATGCTGGCGCGCCAATCGAACGACGGCGTCTGGGTGCGCCTCGAGGTTGAGCCACCACGAGGGATGGCCCTCGTCCCAGCCGTTCATCGCGAGCGCGACGAGATTGGGGCCGTCTTCGAGGTAGCCGATGATGACGCTGCGCTCGTGCCCGGACTTGCGCCCGATGGTCGTGAGGCGCAGCGCACCCCAGCCGCGCTTGTTCGACGTGGTCCACAGGAATCGGCCGCCACTGAGTCGGTAGAGCGCGCGATGCGCGCGCCAGGCCGTGTGCACGAACCACGGCGGCGGGACGTTCGGCGGTCGGGTTGCCGCATTGCGCATCTCTACCTCCCTACGGGGACTCTTCCACCCCGACACGCCGTCTGGCCCGACGGACGCGTGGACGGGGGTGGGCCGAGCGGTCAGGGTGTGATGGGCTGCCGTCGTCATCGCTTCCGGCTGGCCCAGCCGTCCACGTGCTGCCAACCCTAGACCACTAGATTCCGAGTCTGGTGGTCTTAGTGCCTGAGCTTGCTCTGCTCGGTCAACGACGCGGTCTATGTTCTAGCTTGTTCTACGTGTGCCTACCTTAACGGCCGGCTTTCCTGACCTGCGCTGGCTTACCAGGACGACGCTGGCTTTCCGGACGCCCCCAGACTACGGATCTGGCGGTCGCCTCCGATGTGCCGCAGTTGCCATCCTGTCGACCGGCAGATGTGGCTCGGCTCACTACTGGCCCGCCGAGGAGGACAGATGGCAGGCGAGCACCACCGTTCAAGAACCGATCCGTTCGCTGGGCAGTCGCCCGACACGGCGCGCGACTATAGTCGTGTGCCCAGTGATCTATCGACCGCACCCCCGGCGGATCGGGTTCGGCCCCTGGACGAGCAGCAGGCGCGGTACCGTCTCGCCTTCGTGGCGATGGAAGTTCCTGGCCTACCCGCTGCCGTCAAGATCGGTCCAGTTGAGATCACTCAACAAGCTGGTCCCATCTGGACTCAGCACACCTACATCCGGCAACGGCCAGGCTGGCGGCCTCACTACTACAAGACCATGCACCAGGGCTACCTACAGGTCGGAGAAGGGCTGCAACTCACCCTGGCCGAGCTGCCGGTCGTGGTGCCGAGGTCGCAGCCCATTCAAGGGGCCCTGGCTCAATGGCGGGATCAAGTGCTCGCTGCTGTCAGCATCCTCGCGGCACTCCTCGACGAACGAGTCGCGCAGCGGGAACTGCTTGAGGACCTCATCGTCTACGACTCGACCGGTTCCCGCCCGTGGGCCGCTGTCGACACCGGGGTTCGCGTCCGTGACTTCCTGCCCAAGAAGCGAGTCCTCTCGCAGCAGCGGCAACTGCTTGACCAGTTGGCAACCTTCGACCTGTCTCGCGAGCGAGCCGAGCTTGGTGCTGGTCGGTGGTACCTACGAGCGGTGCAGTCAGGTCCGACGCCGGATGCTGTCGTGTTCCTATGGATTGCGATGGAGGCGCTGGCCCCGCCCACGAATAAGGGAGATACCCGATCTGATGTGCGCCGTATTGAGGAGGCGCTGACCGAGGCTGGGTTGGCGCTGGATCAGCTTGAGTTGCCTATTGGCCGTCTTGCTGGTCTCCGCGCCGACGTCGTGCACAGGGGGATCGAGCAGCCGGAGCTGTTGTACGTGGGTTTCTACGAGCTTGAGGCCCTCGCTCGGCTCCTCCTTCGGCACCGGCTCGGCGTAGTCCAGGGTGCTTGGCCGCTGACGCCTAGCGACAGCATGCTCCGACCAGGACTTCAGGGCGTGGAGCGCTGGCTGCATGACCGGCCCAAGACGACGATGCAGCGTGTAGACAACGGCCCCCCGCTCGATGAGGAACCAGAACCCTAAAGGGTTGGGGTCACGCTGGCCTGCTACGTCCGTGAAGAATGGGGAGGCGGCCGTGGATGGTCCGGCCATGGCAGGCCGGGTCATTCCATTGGTCCTTCCACCTGGCACTACTCAGCCTCACGGGAGCGCATTTGCTGGACGGCCCACCTGACCTGAGCTGCAAGGGCAGCACGGGCCAGTACGCGGTGGACGGTCCGCTGCTGTCTTGTAATTCGGTGCCCGCTCGGGAGCGGTCTCTGGTGCCTGGGGCCGATGATCGGGTAGTCCTTCATTCCTGGCCTGCGATCGTCGTCGGCTTGGCTGATTGCT
Source organism: Actinomycetes bacterium (assembly GCA_030146615.1). Classification (GTDB taxonomy): domain Bacteria; phylum Actinomycetota; class CALGFH01; order CALGFH01; family CALGFH01; genus CALGFH01. The sequence goes on along the minus strand of JASLBL010000684.1, from coordinate 557 downwards.
TGATCCCGCCCCATCCTGGCAGCGACTGGATCTGCCGAGGTCATAGGAGCCGCTGTTGGAGCTGGGGACCGCCTTCGGCCTGATCGCCGGGGTCCTGGTCGTCTCGGCCCTGGCCGCCGGGCTGGTTGAGCGCGCCCCCCTGTCATTCCCGATGCTGTTCCTGGGCCTTGGCTTCCTGCTCGGCGACCACGGCCTGAAGCTCATCTCCATCGGCCTGGACGACAGCGTCCTGGAGGTCGTGGCCGTGATCGCCCTGGCCCTGGTGCTGTTCTTGGACGCGATCAACCTGGAGCTCACCGAGCTGCGCCGCGACTGGCTGGTTCCCGTCCTGATCCTGGGGCCCGGCACGTTGCTGGTCATCGGGCTGCTCGCCGGGCTCGGGACGCTGCTGCTCGACCTGCCGGTGGTCCTGGCGCTGCTGTTGGGGACGATCCTGGCCTCCACCGACCCGGTGGTGCTGCGCGACGTCCTGCGCGACGTACGCATCCCGCGCTCGGTGCGGCGGACCCTGAGCGTGGAGGCTGGCACCAACGACATCGTGGTCCTGCCCATCCTGC
>JASLBL010000588.1 GCA_030146615.1 Actinomycetes bacterium | reverse complement strand
CCGTCGAGCAGCTCCAGGTCGGAGCCGCAGATCCCGGCGGCGGCGACCGAGACCAGCACCTCGCCCGGCCCGGGGACCGGCTCCGAGACGTCGGTGACGTCGGCGCTTCCCGGCCCGGCCACCAGTAGCGCGCGCATCGCGGCTACCGGCGTGGCGCCGGTCGGGCGTTGGTGGCCGGGCCGGGCCCGAGCCGCTGGGTCCGGGCGGCCCGGTACTCGGCCACGACCAGGTCGGTCAGCTCCTGGACCGACGTCTGGGAGGTCGGCTTGTCGAAGGTGATCGACCCGTGCTGGAGCAGGTTGATCCGGTCGCAGACCTCCAGGATCTGGCCGTAGTTGTGGGCGATGATGATGATCGAGACGTCGCCCTTGGCCTTGAGGTCGCGCACCAGGTCCAGGATCAGGGCGCCCTCCTTGGCCCCCATGGCCGCCAGCGGCTCGTCCAGGAGCAGGATCCTGGCGTCGGTGTAGACCGAGCGGGCGACCGCGATCGCCTGGCGCTGGCCGCCCGACAGCTTGGCCACCTCGACGTCCACCGATGCGATGTTGACCCCCATGTCGTCCAGGTGCTGGCGGGCCAGCCGTCGCATCTGGCGGTTGCTGAGCAGCGGCCAGCGGACCAGCTCCCGGTTGAGGAACATGTTGTGGTAGACGCTCAGCTCGTTGACCAGGGCCAGGTCCTGGTAGACGGTGTCGATGCCGAGGCTGCGGGCATGGTCCACCGACCTGAGGGTGACCTCCTCGCCGGCCACGAAGATGCGGCCGGCGTCGGGCTGGTGGAAGCCGCAGAGGATCTTGATCAGGGTCGACTTGCCGGCGCCGTTGTCGCCGATCAGCCCGAGCACCTCGCCCCGGTCCAGGTGCAGGTTGACGTCGGCCAGGGCGGTGACCCCGCCGAAGCGCTTGACGACATGCTCGACCCGGAGGGCCTCGCCGGCGGCGGAGGTCATGAGATTTTGCCCGCCCGGCGCAGCCGGGAGAGGTAGACGTTGGCGATCATCGAGACCAGGATCGCCAGGCCGAGGATGAGGAAGTACGGGTTGGCGCTGACCCCGATGAGGTTCATCCCGTTCTGGAGCTCGGCCAGCACGAGGGCGCCGAGGAAGGCCCCGAGAACGGTCCCGGAGCCGCCGGCGAGGGCGGTGCCGCCGATCACCGCCGCCGAGACGGCGACGAACATGATCTGGGTGCCGCCGCCGATGTTGGGGTCGATGGTGTTGATCCGGAACGCCTCTATGATCCCGGCGAACCCTCCCAGGGTGCTGACCATCATGAAGTTGCCGATCTTGATGCGGCCGGCCCGGATCCCGGCCTCGGTGGCGCCCAGCGGGTTGCCGCCGACGGCGATGGTGTGCAGGCCCCAGCGGGTGCGGGTGAGCAGCAGGTGGAAGAACCCGACGATCAGCAGGCACCAGATCAGCATCGACCACGGGGCCGCGCCCAGCCAGCTGCGGATGGCGCCCTCGGTCTCCGGCGGGATCGGGGTCGGGTAGGCGTGTGAGGTCGTCAGGACGATCCCGATAACCAGGTACAGCGTCCCCAGGGTGGTCACGAACGACGGCACCTTGAGGTACACCGTGATGGCGCCGTTGACAAAGCCGATCAGGGCCGAGATGGCCAGCACGAGCAGGATCGCCGGGATCGCGGGCACGCCGTAGTAGTCGATCAGGTAGTGCATGTTGAACGGGGCCAGGGCGGCGACCGCGCCGACCGACAGGTCGATCTCGCCGCTGACCAGGACGAGCACCAGCCCGGCGGCGATCATCGCCGCCGGGGCGGTCGCCTGGGAGATGTTGACCAGGTTGGGCTGGGTGAGGAAGGCCGGGTGGGCCGACGCGAAGTAGACGCCGAGGCCGACCGCGACCACCAGGACGCTGGCCTCGCGCCGGCGCAGGAACTCCTCGCCGATCCGTCGCAGGATGCTCCGGGAGGGCCGGCCGGTCGGCGCCGGCTCGACCCTCTCGGAGACCTCGATCGTGTCGCTCACGGCTGCCTTCGCCTAGGAGTGGGCGATCGCCCCGGACCGCGGGACGACCTGCTGCTCGGTGCTCGACCCCTCGAACCGGGTCTTGGTGTCCAGGTAGGGCTTGACGTTGTCCTTGGTCACGAACAGCAGGCCCGTGTTGGTCTCCGACGGGAACATCAGGCCCCCGGAGAGCTTGTAGAGGTAGAGGTATAGCACCGGCAGGAACCCCTGCAAATAGGGCTGCTGGTCGATGGTGAAGTCGAGGCTGCCGCCGTTGATGGCGTTCAGGGTCTCCGGCACCAGGTCGAACCCGCCGGCGACCTTCAGCCCCTTGTCGCGCATCGAGTACTTCTCCGCCACCTGGCCGACCGACTGGGTCGAGCCGGCGTCCACGGCCAGCATGCCGGCCAGGTCGGGGTGGCCCTGGGCGTAGGCGTCGATGATGGACAGGCCCCTGGTCACGTCGGCGTTGGTGCCGACCGCGGTGAAGTTGAGGGACTTGCCGGACTGCTTGATCGCGGCCGAGGCCCCGTCGATGCGCGGCTGGATGTTGAGGGCGCCGGGCGTGGCGATAAAGCCGACCACGTCGCCGGAGTCGAGGCCGGCCTCGATGGCCCGCTGGCCGAGCGCGAACCCGGACTCGTACAGGCCCTGGCCGATGTAGGCCAGGCGGTTGGTGCCCTTGTCGTCCCGGGCCCCGTCGGCGTTGTAGGACACGACCGGGATCCCGGCGTCCAGCGCCTGGTCGACCGGCGCCCGGAAGGCGTCCTTGTCCACCACCGCGATCGCGATGCCGTCGGCCTTGCCGGAGATCGCGGTGTTGGTGGCGTTGACCATCTCGGCCACGATCGAGTCCTTGGACCCGGTGAACTGGAACTCGCAGTTGAGCAGCGCGCAGGCGTCCTGGGCGCCGTACTGGGTCGGGGTGAAGAACGGGTTGGTGGTGACGTGGTTGATGAAGACGAACCGCCACCTCGGCGTCTCGGGGAAGTCGCCGGCGCCGGCCGCGGCGGCGTCGCCGCTCTTGTCGTCGTTGTTGGTGCAGGCGGCCAGCAGGGCCGAGGCGGCCAGCGACGCACTGGTCAGACCGATGCCACCCAGCAGCCGGCGCCGGGTCACCCGGTTGAGGTCAAGCGTGTCGACCGCCTGCTCGACGACGGGATCGACCTTGGACATTGCAACCCTCCTCCAACGGCGCTGCCGTCAGTCGGTGGAGAACCGGTAGACAGTGGTCGTGTCGTACTTCTCACCCGGCCGCAGCACGGTCGACGGGAAGTTCGGGTGGTTGGGCGAGTCGGGGTAGTGCTGGGTCTCGAGGGCGAGGCCGTCGCCCTGCCGGTAGGCCCGCCCGCTGGTCCCGACCAGCGTCCCGTCCAGGAAGTTGCCGGAGTAGAACTGGATGCCGGGCTCCACGGTGAGGACCTCCAGCACCCGCCCGCTCCTCGGGTCCTTCAGCCTCGCCGCCAGCTCGAGCCCGGACCCGTCCCGGTCGAGCACCCAGTTGTGGTCGTAGCCACGGCCGATCTGGAGCTGCTCGAACCCGTAGTCGCGGATGCGCTTGCCGATCCGGGTCGACCGGGTGAAGTCCATCGGCGTGCCGGCGACGGGGTCGATGGCCCCGGTCGGGATCAGGGTCGGGTCGACCGGGGTGTAGTGGCTGGCCTTCAGGAGCAGCTCGTGGTCGTTGATGTCGCCCGAGCCCTCACCGGCCAGGTTCCAGTAGGCGTGGTTGGTCAGGTTGACGATCGTCGGGGCGTCGGTGGTCGCCTGGTAGCGCATCCGCAGGGCGTTGCGGTTGTTCAGGGTGTAGGTGACGGTGGTGTCGAGGGTGCCCGGGTAGTTCTCCTCGCCGTCGGGGCTGACGTAGTGGAACCGGACGCCGACGCTGTTCCGGTTGCGGACGACCTCGGCCTCCCAGACCCGCTTGTCGAAGCCGACGTTGCCGCCGTGCAGGTGGTTGGGCGGGTTGTTGACGGCCAGCTGGTAGGTGACCCCGTCGAGGGTGAAGCGGCCCTCGTCGATGCGGTTGGCGTAGCGGCCGGTGATGCAGCCGAAGTACGGGTTGGCCGGGTCGAGGTAGCCCTCGAGGGTGCTGAAGCCGAGGGTGACGTTCGCCTTGCGGCCGTGGCGGTCCGGCACCCGCAGCGACTGGATCGCCCCGCCGTAGGTGATCAGCTTCACCTCCATGCCGCGGGCGTTGGTGAGGGTGTAGCGGTGGACAGGAGTGCCGTCGGGCATCGTGCCGAACCGCTCCCGCTTCACGTCGAGCTTGCCGTTGGATCCGGCGGCGTCCGAGGCGCTCACCCCCAGGAGGCTGATCGTGGCGACGGCCAGCAGGACGGCCACGCCGATGCGCGCGGCCCTCCCCCGGCTCCCGATCCTTGCGGCGATGGTGTGCATGGACCCTCCCTTTCCGCTGCCCTCTGCGGGCATGAGGCCTGCTAGCTCCCGACCTGTGTCCACACGGCGCCCGACGCGGCGCTGCGCTGCACCGCGTCGAGCACCTCCTGCACCTGGAGGCCGTCGGCGAACGACGGCACCGGGTCGTGGCCGTCCGCGATCGCGTGGACGAGGTCACGCACCTCGTGGGTGAAGGTGTGCTCGTAGCCGATCGTGTGGCCGTCCGGCCACCAGGCCCCGGCATAGGGGTGGCCGGCCCTGGTGACCTGGATCCGCCGGAACCCCTGGGTGGCCGGGTCCTCGGTGGCGTCGAACAGCCGCAGCCCGTTGAGGTCGCCCAGGTCCCAGACGATGCTGCCCAGCTCGCCGTTGAGCTCGACCCGCAGGCCCTCGGTGTGGCCGGTGGCGAAGCGGGTGGCCTCGAAGCTGCCGAGGGCGCCGCCGGCGAAGCGGGCGATGAACAGGGCCGCGTCGTCCACCGTGACCGGGCCCCGGGCCCCGCCGCCGTCGGGCAGCGGCCGCTCCCGGACGAACGTCTCGGTCAGCCCCGAGACCCCGGCGATCCGGTCACCGGCCAGGTACTGGGCGAGGTCGACGGCATGGGCCCCCAGGTCGCCGAGGGCACCCGACCCGGCGTGCTCGGCCTGGAGCCGCCAGATCAGCGGGATCTCGGGGTCGAGGAGGTGGCTGCCGAGGTAGGCGCCCCGGACGTGGCGGATGGCGCCGAGGCGGCCGGCCGCGACCAGCTCCCGGGCCAGGGCGACGGCCGGGACCCGGCGGAAGTTGAAGCCGGTCATCGCCCGGACGCCGCTTTCGGCCGCCCGGGCCGCGGCGGCGGCCATGGCCCGCGCCTCCTCCACGGTGTTGGCCAGCGGCTTCTCGCAGAGGACGTGCTTGCCGGCCTCCAGGGCGGCGATCGAGATCTCGGCGTGGCTTGAGCCCGGGGTGCAGACGTCGAGCAGGTCGACGTCGTCCCGCTCGATCAGCCGCTTCCAGTCGGTCTCGGTGGCCGGCCAGCCGAGCCGGTCGGCGGCGGCCGCGACCGCGGTGGCGTCCCGGCCGCAGATGGCCGACATCCGCGGCGTCAGCGGGAGGTCGAAGAAGTGGCCGACCGTCCGCCAGGCCTGGGAGTGGGCGCGGCCCATGAACGCGTAGCCGACCATCCCGATCCCGAGCTCACCGCGGTCACCGGACGTCACGTCGTTCCCACCCCTCTTCCACCAGGTTGAAATGGACGCCGGTCCGGGGGTGCCGGGCGGCCGCCTCGCGGTCCAGCCGGACGCCCAGCCCCGGGCCGGTCGGCAGGGTGAAGCAGCCGTCGACCGGGTCGACCCGAGGTGTGCCCTGGACGAGCTCGCCGACCCAGGGGTCGGCGAAGTCGTTGAAGTGCTCAAGCACCTTGTAGTTGCTGGTGGCGACGGCCAGGTGGAGGTTGGCCGCGGTGCCGACGGGACCGCAGACGTTGTGCGGGGCCAGCAGCAGGTCGTAGGCGCCGGCCCAGCCGGCCAGCTTGCGCAGCCCGGTGAACCCGCCGAAGTGGGTGAGGTCGGCCTGCACGATGTCGACCAGCCCGCCCTCGAACAGCTCCCGGAACTCGGGCAGCACGTGCAGGCGCTCCCCGGTGGCCAGCGGCAGCCAGGTCCCGTCCCGGACCTGGCGGAGCCCGGCCGGGTTGTAGGGGGGCACCGGCTCCTCGATCCACGCCGGCCCGAACCGCTCAAGGGCCCGGGCGACCCGGACGGCGGTGGCCGCGGTGAAGCGGCCGTGCATCTCCACCATCAGCTCGGTCGCGGGCCCGACGGCGTCGCGGACGGCGGCCAGAATGTCCACCGCCAGCGCCAGCTCGCCGTGGCCGAGCTCGGCGGTGGCGGCCCCGAAGGGGTCGATCTTGAGGCCCCGGTAGCCGCGCCCGACCACCTCGGCGGCCAGCGCGGCCACCGTCTCGGGGTCGCGGTCGCCCTGGTACCAGCCGTTGGCGTAGGCCGGGACGCGGTCCCGGAAGCGGCCGCCCAGCAGCCGCCACACCGGCTCCCCGGTGGCCTGGCCCATGAGGTCGTGGCAGGCGACGTCGATCGTGGCCAGGGCCGTCTGGGTGACCTCGCCGGCCCGGCCGTACTCGGCCCACTGGGACTGCCAGGCGAGCCGCTCGAGGTCGAAGGGGTCCATGCCGATCACGTAGCGCTGGGCCAGCTCCTCGATGCAGGCCAGCAGGGTGCTGGTCTTGTTGACCATGCGGGCCTCGCCGACCCCCCTGAGCCCGTCGTCGGTGACCAGCTCGACGAAGGTCAGCTCCCGCCACGGGGTGCCGACGACCACCGTCTCGACGGCGACGACCTTCACCGTGCCTCCATCACGCCGACGCCTCCTGGCCCGGCACGCCGGGGCCGACGTCGCCCTGGAGGCCGGTGAGGGTGAAGGCGGCCCGCAGGTCCCGCGCCGTCTGCTCCAGGTGGGCCAGCATCGCCGCCGCCGCACCGGCGGGGTCGCGGGCCTTGACCCGGTCAAGGATCCGGGCGTGCTGCTCGATCACGTCCTCGACGGTCCCGCCGCGGGCCAGGTGGCCGCGCATGCTCCGCATCCGGCTGGCCCGCAGGGGCTCCTCCATGGCCTCGATCAGGAAGCTGAGCAGCTGGTTGCCGGCGCCAGCGGCCAGGCTGGCGTGGAAGCTGATGTCCGTCTCGTGGAGGGCCACCGGGTCGTCGGCGGCCTCCCGCATGGCGGCCAGGGCCAGCTCCATGGCCGAGACAGCCGACCGGCCCGCCTGGCCGGCGGCGAGGGAGGCGATGTGCACCTCCAGGGCCCGGCGCACCTCCAGCAGGTCGAGCAGCTGGCGCGGGTCCCGTCGCACGGCGGCGGTGAAGAAGCTGCCGATCGGCGCCGCGGTGGGGTGGGCGACGGTGGCCCGCCGGCCGTGCCGCGTCACGACCAGGCCGCGGGCCTGGAGCGACCGGGCCGCCTCGCGGACGGTCAGCCGGCTCACGTCGAACTGTGCCGCCAGGTCGGCCTCGGACGGAAGCTCGGCCCCGGGCTCCAGCTCGGTGAGGACCAGGTCCTCCAGGCGTTGCACCACCGTCTCGGTGATGCTCGAGGCCGTCCGGGGGACGGCGGCGCCGGCGTCGTCAGCAGGTTCCATGGGCGGGAGCATGCGCTAGATCAGCACACAAGGCAACTACTTATCAGATAAGTTGGTCGCCGCAGGCGCTCTGAAATGCCGCTCAACGGACATCCACGCGGGAGTCGGCCGTCAGGTCATCTGATACCTGTTACGCTCCACCTCTGATGGACGATCGCCCCATGGCCGATGCCCGCCAGCACCTGTCTCGGCTGGGCCTGCCCGACCGGGACCTCGGCGAGCTGCCGGAGTCGGCCAAGCGGTTCCGCGACGGGGCCCAGTACCGCGTCGAGATCCCCTCGGTCGAGGGCCCCGAGCCGTTCCGCGCCGTGGTCGAGGAAGCCAAGGAACGCGACCTGCGGGTCCACCGGATCAGCCAGGGCAGCGGCATGATGCTGCTCACCGACGACGACATCGCCGAGATGCTCGCCCTCGGCCGGGGCCAGGCCATCGAGGTCTGCCTGTTCGTCGGGCCGCGGGCCGCCTGGGACGTCGGCGTGCAGGCCACCAGCCCCGCCGGGCGGGTCGCCGCCGGCAGCCTGCGCGGGGCCGACCAGCTCGTCTACGGCGTGGAGGACGTGCTCCGGGGCTGCCGGCTCGGCGTTCGCAGCATCCTGGTCGCCGACACCGGCCAGCTCTGGGTGCTGGGCCGGATGAAGCGTGCCGGCGACCTGCCCGACGACCTCGAGATCAAGATCTCGATCTCCCTCCCGGTCACCAACCCGGCGACCGCCCGGCTGCTGGAGGACCTGGGCGCGACCACCATCAACCTCCCCGTCGACCTGTCGCTGGCCCAGATCGCCGCCATCCGGCAGGCCGTGGCCGTCCCGCTGGACGTCTACGTCGAGGGCGCCGACGACTTCGGCGGCGTCGTCCGCTACTACGAGGTGCCCGAGCTGGTCCGCGTCGCGGCGCCGATCCACCTCAAGTTCACCGTCCGCAACGCCCCCGGCATCTACCCGTCCGGCGAGCACCTGGCCGGCCTGGCCGTCGCCTCGGCGCGCGAGCGGGTCCGCCGGGCCGCGATCGGCCTCGCCATGCTGCGACGTCACGCCCCCGGCGCCGTCGCCTCCCCCTAGCCTCCCGTCCACCGCAGGAAACCCGCCCGGCCCTTCGCATCTCGACATGAATTCGAATGCATGCCATCGTATGCACGCTGCGCAACCCGACATGGAGGAGCGTGGGATGAGGAGCCGTCTCAGGTGGCCCGTTCTGCTGGTCGCGGCGACGCTGATGCTCGCAGCCTGCAGCCAGGGGGCCGACGAACCGCCGTCCACCGCCGCCCAGGCCCCGGCCGCCACCACGAGCTGTGCCAGCAACGGCGAGCTCACCATGTGGGAGCGCTCGGGCGGCAACAAGCAGATGGTCGACCTGCTGGTCGCGGCCTGGAACAAGAAGAACCCCAACTGCAAGATCAAGCTCACCTACATCCCGCACACCGAGATGGTGGGCAAGATCGCCCAGGGCATCGCGTCGGGCGAGGTCCCCGACCTGATGGGCATGGACCTCATCTACGCCCCCCAGTTCGAGAAGGCGCAGCAGCTGGTCGACCTGACCGACCGGATCGGCAGCTGGCCCGAGCTGAAGACCGCCAGCAAGGGGCACATGACGGTCGCCACCTTCGAGGACCGGCTCTACGGGGTCCCGCTGTACGCGGACGTGTCGGCCCTCTTCTACAACAAGGACCTGTTCAAAAAGGCCGGGCTCGACCCCGACAAGCCGCCGACCAGCCTGGCCGAGCTGCGGGCCTACGCCGACAAGATCACCGCCCTCGGCGGCGACACCAAGGGCTACTACCTGCCGGGCAACTGCGCCGGGTGCAACATCTTCACCGTGGGACCGCTGATGTGGGCCTCGGGGGCCAAGATCGAAGCCGCCGGCCCCGGTGACGAGCCGCTGGTCGGGGACGGGGTCAAGCAGGTCCTCCAGTTCACCCGCGACATGGTCAAGGCCGGCAACGTGCCCGAGGGCGCCCGCACCGAGAACGGCGAGACGTTCCACCTCCAGTTCGGGTCGGGCAAGATCGGGATGATGGGCACCGGCAACTTCAACATCACCCTGGCCCGGCAGCAGAACCCGAAGATGGACTTCGGCATCGCCCTGCTCCCCGGGATGGCCCCGAACTCCTCGGCCTCGTTCATCGGTGGCGACCTCGTGGTCGTGCCGAAGGGCAGTCAGCGGGTGGACGACGCCGTCAACGTGATGAAGTTCCTGCTCTCGGACGAGGTCCAGGTCGAGGTCTACGCCAAGGCCCTCAACCTCACCACCCGCACCGACATGGTCGAGAACAAGTACTTCAAGGCCGAGCCGCTGGTCCAGGACGTCGCCAAGGCCATGGCCGTCGGCCGGACCCCGTACACGCTGACCTTCTTCGAGCAGATCAACTCGCCCCAGGGCCCGTGGCTCAAGATGCTTCAGCGCGCCTACTACAGCGACGACAATCTCGACACCGTGATCACCGACGCGAAGGCGGCGATGAAGAGCATCGCCAACGAGTAGGCACGGGACCGCCTTGTACCGGAGCCGGCGCAGCCAGCTGATCGGGTTCGCCTACCTTGCCCCGGCACTGGTCTTCGTGCTGGTCTTCACCGCCTACCCGCTGGTCCAGATGGCCTGGATGTCGTTCCACAACTGGTCCCTGATCACCCCGGCCAGGTACGTGGGGCTCGATAACTACCGGCGGGCGTTCACCGACGACCAGTTCTGGGTCTCGTTCGCCTTCACGCTCAAGTACACCGCGATCATCACGCCGGTCCTGATCGTCGGCGGCTACCTGCTGGCCCTGCTGACCTCGGAGAGCTCGCGCCTGCGCCGGATCACCCGGACCACCGTGTTCATCCCCGTGGTGATCGGCCTGGGCGTGTCCAGCCTGCTCTGGTACTGGCTGTTCAGCGCCGACTTCGGCCTGGTCAACAAGGCGCTGGCCGACCTGGGGCTCATCTCCAAGCCGGTCCTCTGGCTGGGGGTGGACGCCGACCGGTCGAACCTGGCCATCATCGCCTCGGTCGTCTGGAAGGTCATCGGGTTCGGGATGATCCTGTTCGTCGGCGCCATCCAGGCCATCCCCAGGGAGATCAGCGAGGCGAGCCTGGTCGACGGGGCCAGCTACTGGCAGCGGGTCACCCGGGTGATCCTGCCCCTGACCTTGCGCACGGTGCTGGTCGTGACCCTGGTGAGCGTCATCGGCTCGCTGCTGGCCTTCGACCAGTTCTACATCATGACCGCCGGGCAGCCGCAGAACGAGACCGCGACCTCGGTCTTCTACGTGTACCTGAACTCCTTCCCGTACCTGAAGCTCGGCTACGGGGCGGCGCTGTCGATGATCCTGGCCCTGACCATCCTGGTCTTCACCGTGGTCCAGCTGCTCCTGACCCGCCGGAGCCACGCATGACCGCCACCGTGGAGCTGCGCCGGGCCCGGGCCACCGGCGCCCGGCTCCGCGCCCGCGTCGGCCGGTCCCGCTACCTGCTCGGCGCCACCTGCATCGCGATCGGCACGGTCATGCTCCTGCCGCTGGTCATGTCGGTGCTGGCATCGGTGAAGCCGACGGCCGAGGCCGCCGCCTCCCCGCCCACCTACCTGCCGCACGGCCTGAGCCTGGACAGCTACGAACGGCTCTGGACCTACCAGCAGGGGCTCCCCACCTACCTGGTCAACAGCCTCGGCACGGCCCTGCTGACGATCGCCCTCACGCTGGCCCTCACCGTGCCCGCGGCCTACGCGCTGGCCCGGTTCCCCATCCCCGGCAAAGAGGTGATCTTCGTCTTCCTGCTGCTGGCCCTGATCGTCCCCTACCAGGCGCTGCTGACGCCGATGTTCCTGATGTTCGCCCGGGTCGGCCTGACCAACACCCTGGTCGGACTGGCCATCCTCCACACCGCCATCCAGCTCCCCTTCAGCCTCTACATCATGCGCAACAGCCTCAGCGCCGTTCCCCGCGAGCTGGAGGAGGCGGCCGTCACCGACGGCGCCTCGTCCTGGCAGGTCCTGCTCAGGGTCTGCATCCCGTCGGCCAAGCCGGCGATCGTCACCGTGGCCCTGTTCGCCTTCATCATGTCGTGGAACGAGTTCCTCGGCGCCCTGGTGCTGATGAGCCGGGGATCGAGCTTCACCCTGCCGCTGATCCTCGCCGCCGCCCGGACCGAGACCAGCCTGGGCGGCACCGACTGGGGGATGCTCCAGGCCGGCATCACCATCTCGATCATCCCCTGCGTGCTCGTCTACCTGCTCCTCCAGCGGTACTACGTGTCCGGCCTGATGAGCGGGGCGGTGAAATGAGCACCGACGCCGACGCCCGGCGGCCGGCGGCGGCGACGCCCCGGCGCCCGCTTGGCCCCTCGCAGGTCAGCATCCTCGGCGGCTTCCTGGCCGAACGTCAGCGGACCAACCGCGAGCGCACCCTCCCGCACGGCTTCGACCAGCTCCGCCACTCGGGAGCGCTGGGCAACCTCCGCCTGGCCGCGGGTGGGGACGGGCGGTACCAGGCGCTCACCGACACCTCGGGCGCGACCTTCCCCTTCCTGGACTCCGATGTCTACAAGTGGCTCGAGGCGGTGGGCTGGGAGCTCGGCCGGGCCGCCGATCCCGGGCTGGCGGCCGCCGCCGACCAGGCGATCGCCCTGGTGGCGGCGGCCCAGCGCCCCGACGGCTACCTCAACAGCTATGTCCAGGTGGTCAGGGGCGGGACGCCGCACACCGATCTCGCCTGGGGCCACGAGTTCTACTGCGTCGCCCACCTGATCCAGGCGGCGGTGGCCTGGCACCGGGCGCTCGGCGACGACCGGCTCCTCGGGATCGCGGTCCGGGCCGCCGACCGGATCGACCGCGAGTTCGGGCCCGCCGGCCGCGACGGGGTGGACGGGCACCCAGGCATCGAGATGGCGCTGGTCGAGCTGACCCGGGTCACGGGCGACCCACGCTACCTGGCCCTGGCGGCCCGGATGCTCGACCTGCGGGGCAAGGGGCTGCTCGGCCCGGGACGCTTCGGCGCCGCCTACTGGCAGGACCACCAGCCGGTCCGGGACGCCCCGACCGTGGCCGGCCACGCCGTCCGGCAGCTGTACCTCGACTGCGGCGCCGTCGACGTCGCCGTCGAGCTCGGCGACGAGGCCCTGCTCGCCGCCGTCGAGCGCCGCTGGCACGACCTGGTCCGCACCCGGACGTACCTGACCGGCGGGATGGGCAGCCGGCACCGCGACGAGTCCTTCGGCGACCCCTTCGAGCTCCCGCCCGACCGTGCCTATGCCGAGACGTGCGCCGCGATCGCCAGCGTCCTGCTCGGCTGGCGGCTGCTCCTGGCCACCGGCGAGGCGGGCTACGCGGACGCCATCGAGCGGGCCGTCTACAACGGCGTCCTGTCCGGGATCTCCCTGACCGGCACCCGGTTCTTCTACGTCAACCCGCTGCAGCGCCGGACCCACCACGCGTACGAGCCGCCGGGGCACGGCGAGCGCGCCCCCTGGTACCCGTGCGCGTGCTGCCCCCCCAACCTGATGCGGCTGCTGAGCTCCTGGGAGCAGTACCTGGCGACCAGCGACGACAGCGGGATCCAGCTCCACCAGTACGCCACCTCCGAGATCCAGGCCGAGATCGCCGATGGGACCGCCCGGCTGTCGGTCCACACCGGCTACCCCTGGGACGGCCGGGTGACGGTCCGGGTGGTCGAGGCCCCCGACCGCCCGTGGACGCTGTCGCTGCGGGTGCCGCGATGGTGCCGGTCGGCGGTCCTGGCCGGGCCCGGCGGGACCGGGCCGCGGGCCGCCGGCGCGGGCACGGCCGAGCTGACGCGGCGCTGGAAGGCCGGGGACCGGGTCGTCCTTGAGCTCGACATGCCGGTCCGGGTGACCGAGCCCGACCCGCGGGTCGACGCCGTCCGCGGCTGCGTCGCCGTCGAGCGCGGCCCGCTCGTCTACTGCGTCGAGTCGGCCGACCTGCCACCGGAGACCGAGCTGGAGGAGCTGCGCTGGGACCCCGGCCGGGAACCGGCGATCGTTCCCCGTCCGGACCTCGGCGACGCCGTCGTCGGGATCACGGTTCCCGTGGTCGGGCGACAGCCCGGCCTGTCGGCCGGCGCGATCCCCTACTTCTCCTGGGCCAACCGGGGGGCCGGGGCGATGCGGGTGTGGATCCCCTACTGACCCTGGAGCGCGTCAGGTCGAGGGTGGCGCGGTCGAGTCCCGGACGATCAGGACCGGCTTGAAGACCTCGAGGCTGGGCTCGCGCGGCGCGTCGGGGTCGCGGGCCAGGGCGATGGCCAGGGCGACGGCGTGGCCGACGATCTCCTGGATCGGCATCCGCAGCGTGGTCAGCGCGGGCACGGTGTGGCTGGAGATCAGGATGTCGTCGAAGCCGACCACCGACAGCTGGTCGGGGACGGTGGTGCCGAGGCTGTGGGCGGCGTGCAGGACCCCGACGGCCACCAGGTCGGTCGACGTGGCCACGGCCGTTGGCGGCTCGGGCAGGTCGAGCAGCCGCCGCAACGCGGCATCGCCCCCGGCCAGGGTGTTGGGGCACCGCTCGAGGTAGCCGGAGGGGACGCCGCCGAACCGGTCGTCCATGAAGTCGACGTAGGCGTCCTCCCGCACCCGGTAGTCGACCAGCAGCTCGGCGCTCAGGAAGGCGATCCGCCGGTGCCCGAGGGACTCCAGGTGCTCGAGTCCGGCCCAGATGCCGGCCCGGTCGTCGCTGTCCGCGGTCGGGAACTCGAGCGGGCTGGTCCCCTGCCAGAGGCCGACCACGGGCACGCTGGAGCTCCGCAGCTCGGCCAGGAGCTGCGGCTGGACCTGGAGGTCGCCGAGCAGGACGACGGCGTCGGTGTGCCGGGTCTCGAGCACCGAGGTCAGCGAGATCGCCTCGTCGAGGCGCCCGTGGATGTGGCCGAGGACCACGTTGTAGCCGTGCGCCATCGACTCGACCACCAGGGTTTCGATGGCCCCGGCGAAGAAGGGGTCGCTGAAGTCTCTGACCACGGCCCCGATCAGGTTCGTGGACGCCCCCCGTAGCCCGCGGGCCAGGGGGTTCGGCCGGTAGCCGAGCTCGCGCGCCGCCTGGATGACCCGCGCTCTGGTCTGGGGGGCGATCGGCACGCTGGTCGGGGCTCCGCTCAGCACCCGCGACACCGTGCTCTGGGAGACCTCGGCCACGGCCGCGATGTCGCGCATGGTCGCGGGAGGACGTCCCTTGGTGGTCGACATCTCGGCCAGCCTACATGAATACGTTTGCGGTGCGCTCCGTCAGGATGGCAGCACGCCGGGGAGCGGGCGGTAGGGCGTGGCCGCCGGCCCGGTGACGCCCGCGTCCAGGGCCAGCACCCGCCCGGCGGCCGGCTGCCCGGCCAGGACCTCGTGTGACAGCTCGAAGCGGGCCGTGGTCACGATGAGCGTGTCCCGGCCCGGGCCGGCGAAGCAGCACGCGCTCGGCTGGGAGACCGGCAGGGGCACGGCGGAGAGCAGGCGGCCGTCGGGTGCGTACCGTCGCACCTCCCCGCCGCCCCACATCGCCACCCACAGGCAGCCCTCGTCGTCGACCCAGAGCCCGTCGGCGAACGCGGCCCTTTCGTAGCGGACGAGGGTCCGCCGCCGCTCCAGCTCGCCGCCGGCGCCGTCGAAGTCGAACGCGTCCAGGGTCCCGGCCCCGGAGTCGGCGTAGTACATGGTCCCGCCGTCCGGGCTCCAGCCCAGGCCGTTGGAGATCGTGACCCCCTCAACCATGGCGGTCACCGTCCCGTCGTGGTCCATCCGGTACAAGGTCCCTGCCCCCGGGCTGGTGTCGTAGGCCATGCTGCCCGCCCAGAAGCGGCCCTGGGGGTCGCAGGCGCCGTCGTTCATCCTCGTCCGGCCGCCCTTGGCCGCCTCGGGCTCGCCCAGGACGGTGTCGGTCCCGTCCTCGCCCACGTGGGCGAACCCCTGGCCGGCGGCGGCGATCCAGCCCCGGCCGGCCCCGTCCACCGGCGCCACCGCCCCCAGGTGCCGGCCGACCTCGATCACGGCCAGGGTGCGCAGGCGGCCGTCCTCCCACAGGCAGCGGTGGAGGCGCCCGGCCGTGATGTCGACCCACAGCACCTCGCCGGTGCGGGGGTCGAGCCGCGGCCCCTCGCCGAGCTCGGCCACTTCGTCGGAGACCAGCCTGACGTTCACGATGCCACCATTGTCACCCCATCCGCGCCGATCCCGGGCGAGAAGTACACCCCGGCGGAGGGAACTCCCAGCAACCCTCAGGGGCCGGGCAAGGCCCGCCTGCCACTCTTCGTCAAGACCTCCCAGATCGCCACCATGTCCGGCGGCGCCGCCAGCGCTCTACGGCCGCCCTGGCCATCGGGGTCTGACGCCTCCGGCTACAGGTCGAGGGTGACCCAGGCCGGGTCGTGGTCACTGCCGTCGCCGCCGTGCCTGGTCCGGCGGTCGATGAAGGCGCCGGTCTGGCGGGCGGCCAGGGAGGGGCTCAGCCAGATCTGGTCGAACAGCTCGTAATGGGCCGGCTGGCCGGCCTCCTTGAAGCGGTGGGTCCAGGCGCCGTGCGCCGGCGCCGGTGGGACGTCGGCCTTGGGCGGGCGGGTCTCGGTCGGCTGGGCGAGGCCGTTGACCAGCTGGAGCTGGTCGGAGGCGGCGATGGCGGCCAGGGTCGCGGCCTCGGGGGCGTCGTTCAGGTCGCCCGTGATCAGGTAGCGGCTGTCGGGGCGGGTGCGGGCGGCCACGAGCTGCTCGATGGTCTCGGCCTGACGGCGACGGCGGTCGTCGGCGGCCTGCTTGCCGGCCACCGGGTCCTGGTCGAAGGGGACGAACTGGCTCTTCAAGTGGTTGTTGAACAGGGTGAGCAGCCGCGTCCCCATGGTCGGGTGGAGGATGTCGACCTCCAGCAGGTCGCGGCTGAACACTGCCTCGTCGGGCGCCTCGGGATGGACGGCGTGCTGGTGGGTGACGACCGGCCCCAGCGGCAGCTTGGACAGCACGGCCAGGTCGATCAGCCGCGGGTCGTTGCCCTCGACCAGGGTCAGGAACCGGTAGCGGCCGTTCAGGTGCTGGGCGGTGAAGAACCGCAGGGTGTCGATGTCCTCGACCTCCTGGGCGCACAGCACGTCCAGGTCCATGGCGGCGATCCGGGCGGCGATGGTCTCCTGGTCGGCCGGGATCTTGCCGTGGACCAGGCGCCCCTGGTAGGTGCGCAGCCGGAACCGCTCGGGGTCGTTGAAGGTGTAGGTGGCGGTCAGGCCGCTGTCGGGGTCGTCCTCGACGATGGCGTCGACCTGGGCCTCGAAGTTGAACCGCGAGAACAGGTTGTTGAGGTTGAAGGTGCCGACGCTCACGTCCATCGGGGCAGGATAGCCTCTGGCCGAGCTCGCCGGAACAGGATCGGAGGGATGCCCGCTGGACGCCGGGCGGATCGTGCTCGACAACGCCGCCGTGCTCGACCCCGAGGCCGGGTCGCTGGCCGAGGGGCAGGCGGTGGTGGTGGAGGACGGCCGGGTCGTGGAGGTCGCGCCGGCCGCGGCCGTCCGGGCCGGGGACGCGACCGTCCTCGACGTCGGCGGCCGAACGGTCATGCCGGGGCTGATCGACGGCCACGTGCACGTGAACGCGGCCACCGCCGACCTGGGGGCGCTGGAGGAGTGGTCGCCGGCCTACCTGACGGCACGCGCGGCCGGGATCCTGCGGGGGATGCTGGACCGGGGGTTCACGGCCGTCCGCGACGTGGCCGGAGCCGACTACGGGCTCGCGGCCGCGGTCGCCGAGGGACTGCTGCCCGGGCCCAGGGTGATCTTCGGGGGCAAGGCGCTGTCCCAGACCGGCGGGCACGGCGACGCCCGCGGGCCGGGGCGGGTCGTGCTCGACCAGCACCCCTGCGCCCCGGCCCTCACCGTGATCGCCGACGGCGTCACCGAGGTGCGCCGGGCGGCCAGGGAGCAGCTCCGAAAGGGCGCCCACCACGTCAAGGTGATGCTGTCGGGTGGGGTGGCCTCCCCCACCGACCGGATCGACTCGACCCAGTACTCGATGGAGGAGCTGCGGGCGGTGGTGGAGGAGGCCCGGGCGGCCAACCGGTACGTCACCGGGCACGCCTACACCGCGGCCGCGGTCAACCGGGGCCTGGAGGCCGGGGTCGGCTGCATCGAGCACGGCAACCTGATGGACGAGTCGTCGGTCGAGCTGTTCAAGCGGACCGGGGCGTTCTACGTGCCCACCCTGGCCACCTACGCCGCCCTGGCCGCCGAGGGGCTGGACCACGGCATGCCCGCCGACCAGCACGCCAAGGTCTACGAGGTGCTGGACGCCGGGCTGGGGGCGCTGGAGCTGGCCCATCGGGCCGGGCTGCCGATCGTCTACGGCACCGACCTGCTGGGTGGCATGCACCGTCGCCAGCTGACCGAGCTCACCATCCGGTCCGAGGTCCAGCCGGCGGCCGACGTGCTCCGCTCGGCGACCACCGTGGCCGCCCGCCTGCTGGGCCTGGAGGGCCGGGTCGGTGTGGTCGCCCCCGGCGCCTTCGCCGACCTGCTGGTGGTCGACGGCAACCCCCTGGACGACCTCGGCCTGCTCACCGACCCGGCCCGCAACCTGCAGCTGGTCATGGCGGCCGGCCGGCTCCACCGCAACGACCTCTGAGCTCCGCGCAGGCTCGAACCCCAGCCGCCGCTCATGGGACCCCTTTCGGGAGGGTAGCCCAAGGGCCCAAAGGGGTGCTTGCGGCTGTCCACACCCGCTAGTCGAACAGCGACGGCTGGGCATCCTGGCCGCGGCCCGAGGCCGCCCAGCGGGCGGCGTGGAGGTCGACGGCGGCGCCGGTGGGCGCGAGGGGGGTGCGCTCGGCGCGGAGCAGGCCGAGCTGCCGGTCCAGGAGGTGGGGCGGTGGGGTGCCGTCGGCCCGCAGGACCCGCCACCACGGGACGTCGTCGGCCTCGCCGTGGCGGAGCAGGATCTGGCCGACGTCGCGGGCGGTCGCGTCGGCCTCGGCCAGGGCGGCGACGTCGCCGTAGGTCAGCACCCGGCCCGAGGGGATCCGCCTGACCACGGCCAGCACCTTGGCGGCCAGGTCGTCCACTAGCCGCCGCCCTTGGCGGCCTTCTTGGCCGCCTGCTTGAAGGCGCGCACCTCGGCCAGGGTGTCGGGGTCGGTGACGTCGGCCGCGGACCGGCGCGACCCGTCCTCGCCGTAGGGGCCGGCCACCTCGCGCCAGCCGTCGGGCTGAACCCTGAGCTGCTTGCCGAGGAGGGCGACGAAGATCCGCGCCTTCTGCTCGCCGAAGCCGGGCAGGGCGCGCAGCCGGGCCAGCAGCTCCTTGCCGGTCGGGGCGGTCCGCCAGATGGCGGCGGCGTCGCCGTCGTAGTGGTCGACGACGATGCGGCAGAGCGCCTGGACCCGCGCGGCCATCGCCGCCGGGTAGCGGTGCAGGGCCGGCGGGCCGGCCATCAGCTTGACGAACGCGTCCGGGTCCCAGTCGGCCAGCTCGGCCGCGTCCAGCGAGGTCCGCTCCATCCGCTGGGCCAGCCGCCAGGGCGCCCGGAAGGCCCACTCGAGCGGGAACTGCTGGTCGAGCAGCATGCCCATCAGCAGCGCGAGCGGGTTCCTGGCCAGCAGCGCGTCGGCGTCCGGGTCCTGGGCCAGCCGCAGGGTGGGTGGTGCCATGGGTGGGTCCTCCCGTGCTGTTCCTCCGCCGCCAGGAGGCTACCGCAGCTTGCCCACAGCCGAGCGAGCACCTACAGTTATCCGAAGTTCATCGGATGAAAGTCGAAGCTCATGCTCATCCGCGACGTGACGCTTGCCGACCCGCCGTTCACCGTCGAGGCCCAGGCCGCCGGCGCCTACGAGCTCCTCGTCGAGCTGTCGGCGCTGCCACGGGAGCGGGCGTCGGCCCGGACCCAGGCCGCCCTGGAGCGGGTCGGGGACCGGTCCGGCGAGGTCTGGCTGCACCTGCTCGGGCTGGCCACCGAGGCCCCCGAGCCGCGGGACGCGGCCGCGCTCCTGGCCGCCCTGGCGGCGGCCGACCCGCTGGAGGTCCGCCGCCACCTGCTCGGCGCCAACGTTCCCGCCTGGCGCCGCCTGGTCGGGCCCGAGGTGATCGGGGCCGCGGCCGCCGGCGACCCGGCGGCCCAGGGGAGGCTGCTGGCGCATCCCCGCTACTACGGTGGCGCCGCCGCCCACGCCCTTGCCGTGCTGCTGCCACTCGGCCCCGAGGAGACCCGGCGGCGCCTGCTGGAGGCGCTCGGCCGCTGGCACGAGGAGTCGTTCGCGGCCCGTGAGGCCGGCCTGGTCGAGCTGCTGGCCGCCGACGCCCAGGCCACCACCGAGCTGGCCGCCGGCCTGGAACCGGCCCGGCTGATCGAGCTGGTCTGCGGCGGGTTCGCCTACGAGCCGGAGCCGGAGTGCCCGCGGGTCCTGCTCGTCCCCCACCTGGCCGCCCGGCCCTGGCTGCTGCTGTGCCAGCACCGCGACACCCGCATCATCTGCCACCCGGCCCGCCACCAGGACGGCGACGAGCGGGCCGCCACCGCCGAGCGCCTGGTTCGCCTGGGCCGGGCCCTCGGCGACGAGCAGCGCCAGCGCATCCTGGCCGCCCTCGCCGGCGGCCACCGTGACCTGGACGAGCTGGCCGGGGCGGTCGGGCTGTCCCGGTCGACCGTCCACCACCACCTGGGCCTGCTGCGGGCGGCCGGGCTGGTCCGGCTGGCCGGCAACGCCCGCCGCTACCGCTACAGCCTGCGCCGGGAGGCCGTTGGCGAGGCCACCGCCCTGCTGGCCTTCGTGCTGACCGCCCCCGGAGAGGAGCGACCATGAACTACCGCCTGTTCGGCCGCAGCGGCCTGCGGGTGTCCGAGCTCGCCCTCGGCACCATGACCTTCGGCACCGACTGGGGCTGGGGGGCCGACCGCGACGAGTGCCGCAAGCTGTTCGACTGCTACGCCGAGGCCGGCGGCAACCTCGTCGACACGGCCAACAACTACACCAACGGGACCAGCGAGCGGATCATCGGCGAGCTGGTCGCGGCCGACCGCGACCACTTCGTGCTGGCCACCAAGTACAGCCTGAGCACCCGGCCCGACGACCCCAACGCCGGCGGCAACCACCGCAAGAACCTGGTCCGGGCCCTGGAGGCGAGCCTGGAGCGGCTCGGCACCGACCACGTCGACCTGCTCTGGGTCCACATGTGGGACGGGATGACGCCGGTCGACGAGGTCGTTCGGGCACTCGACGACCTGGTCAGGGCGGGCAAGGTGCTGTACGTGGGCGCCTCCGACACCCCGGCCTGGGCGGTCGCCCGCGCCGTCACCATGGCCGAGCTGCGCGGCTGGGCCGCCTTCTGCGGCCTCCAGGTGCCCTGGTCGCTGGCGGACCGGTCGGTGGAGAACGAGCTCCTGCCGCTGGCCGCGGCGCTCGACCTGGCCGTCACCCCGTGGGGCGTGCTCGAGTCGGGCGAGCTGACCGGCAAGTACCTCGCCCCCGACGGCCGGCCCAGCCGCTCCCGCCCCGAGCACGTCAGCCCGAGAGTCAACGACCTGGCCCGGGAGGTCGTGGCCGTGGCCGCCGACCTCGGCCGCCTGCCGGCCCAGGTGGCCATCAACTGGGTCCGCCAGCAGGTGGTGGGCTGCCCGGTCATCCCGATCGTCGGGGCCCGCAGCGCCGCCCAGCTGGCCGAGAACCTCGCCTGCCTGGAGTTCGAGCTCACCGCCGAGCAGCTCGCCCGCCTGACCGCCGCCTCCGCGTTCCAGCCCGGCTTCCCGCGCTCGTTCCTGGAGAGCGACCACGTCCGCGGCCTCGTCTTCGGCACGACCTTCGAGCGGATCGCCGCCCACCGCCGGGCCGGCTAGCCCTTCGGCTGCACGGCCACCCCGACGTGGCGGTCCTCGCGGGGCAGGGCGGTGGGGCGGTGGTCGCGGATCCACAGGTCGATGGTGGCCCACCAGGCGTACAGCCAGTCGACCTGGGCCTCGCCGTCGTCGGGGACCTCGGCGGCGGGCACCCGCCACCAGCGGGCCTTGAGGACCTGCTCCATGGGCAGGGACCGCCAGACGTCGCCGACGGTGACGACGTGCTCCAGGCCGGTGTGGGCGACGAAGATCACGTCGGCGGTGGGGGCGGCCTCGATCGCGGCCAGGGCGCCGCCCGGCTTGGGCGGGAGCAGGTGCTCCATGGCCCTGGCCTTGGCCGCCTCCTCGGCCAGGCGGCGCTCCTCCAGCAGCCGGATGGCCCGCAGCCGGCGCCGCGGGGTGAAGTTGCCGCCCTCGGGGAAGATCACCAGAGCCCCGGTGGGGCCGAGGCCGGCCGCCAGCCGCTGGATCTCTTTGATGACCAGGTTGCCGGGGCCGCGCCGGGCCGGGACGAAGGCGTTGGGCAGGCGGTTGATGACCACGTCGAGGCCGGGGTCGAACTGGAGGGCGGCCTTCATCACGATCCGGGGCTTGCGCCGGTAGCGGCTGAGCAGGTGGTGGACGAGCAGGAACGAGTCGCCGGGGCCGGCGTGGCGACTGAGCACGATCACCGGGCGGGTCAGGCGGGCCCTGGCCTCCTCGGGGGTCAGCTCCGGCTCCTCGATCTCGATGCGGAGGCGGAACGTCCGGGACGCGACCCGGAACACCACCGCCAGCCACCAGCGCATCAGCGCGTAATGGCGCTCCAGGTAGGGCTCGGAGCTCAGGCGGCCACCGAAGCCGCTGGCCACCCAGAGGGCCAGGCAGGCGAACAGGGCCACCGACTCCATGGCCAGCCAGACCAGCGCGAACCAGAGCAGCCGCAGCGCCCGCCAGCGGCCGGGCAGCAGCGGCGAGGCTGCCGCGGCCAGGACGACCACCACGGGCAGCAGTACCAGCAGGGCGATCGTGACCACCAGCACCAGCGGCGCCAGCACCAGCCGCCGGACCAGCTTGGGTGGCAGCACCGTCAACCCGCCCGCTCGGCAACCCCGGCCAGGTAGGCGGCCGAGGCCTCGTAGGCCCGCTGGATGTGCTCGTCGATCCGGGAGGCGTCGCGGTAGCGGAGCTGGGACAGGTCGACCCCGGCGGGGGCCTCGGCCCCGGCCGGCAGGACGTGGACGGTCACCCCGGAGGGGATCGCGGCCATGTCCTCGGCGAACCGGTGCCGGCGGGCGATCTCGAACGCCACCAGCCCGACCTCCCAGGGGCGGGACGGCACCTGGAGGGGCCGCTCGATGCGGCCGACGTGGAGCACGTACACGGTCCTGGCCCCCAGCTCAAGGGCCCGGCCGACCGGGATGCTGTGGACCAGCCCGCCGTCGAAGAAGTGCTCGTCGCCCACCCGGACCGGCGGCAGCAGGCCGGGCACGGCCGCCGAGGCGAGCACGGCCTCCGCGATCGGCCCGTCGCTGAACCAGTGGGCGGCGGCCCGCTCGATGCTGGCCGCGACGCACTGGAAGGGCAGGGCCAGCTCCTCGATCCGCTGCACCGGCAGGGCCTCCAGCAGCTGGCGCAGCGGCTCGTTGGCGTGCAGGTGGGTGCCGGAGCGGGCCAGGGTCCGGACGCGCCCGAACAGCGACCCGCCGAACGCCTCGGCGGCCACGCCGTCGCGCCACACCGCGGCCAGCTCGGGGACGGCCGCGCCCGGGTCGCGGTGGGCGGCCACGAACACGCCGTTGAGCGCCCCAACCGAGGTGCCGAGCACCAGGTCGGGGCGGACCCCGGCCTCGGCCAGGGCCTGGAGCATGCCGACCTCGTGGGCGCCGAGCACCCCGCCGCCGCCGAGCACGAAGGCGACCTCGTGCGCCCGGCTCTGGTCCCCCGCCACCGTCCCCTCCCTCTGTCAGGGCGATGATCCCATACGCTAGGCTGCGCCCGACGCAAGAGAAGGGCAGGTGGAGGGTTGCCAGGGCTCCGGATCGCCATCCTCGGCAAGCCCCGGATCACCCGAGAGGACGGCTCACCGGTCGAGCTCGGCTCGGCCAAGGCGACCGCGCTGCTGCTGTACCTGGCGACCACGGGCGAGCGGCACTCGCGGTCGGCCCTGGCCGGGCTTCTCTGGGGCGACCTTCCCGAGGAGGGCGCGCGGGCCAACCTGCGCCTGGCCCTGACCAAGCTGCGCCGGGTGGCCGACGAGAACCTCCAGGTGACCCGCGGGTACGTGGGCGCCGACCCGTCCAGCTACTGGCTGGACCGGCGCGAGTTCGAGGCGGCCGTGGCCGGCGGGAACGGCGACCTGGAACGGGTCCGGGCGGCCGTCCGGCTGTACCGGGGTGACTTCCTCGACGACCTGGTGGTGCGGGGCGCCCCCGAGTTCGAGGCCTGGGCCGCCGGCGAGCGCGAGCACCTACGCCGGCTGGCCGTGACCGGGCTGGCCCGGCTCGCCGACGACGCCGCCACCCGCGGCGACCCGGCCGCCGGAATCGAGGCCGCCCGCCGGATGCTGTCACTTGACCCCCTGTCGGAGGAGGCCCACCGGCTGCTGATGCGGTTCCTGGCCGCCAGGGACGACCGGGCGGCCGCCCTGGCCCAGTTCGAGACCTGCCGCCACGTCCTCGACGAGGAGCTGGGAGTCGAACCGTCCCCGGAAACCGTCCGCCTCGCCGATCGCATCCGCGCCGGCGAGCTCGCTCCCACCCGGGACCTCGCCGCCGGTGACCTCGCCCCCGCCCGCCCCGACCCGGGCGTGCCGGAGCCCGCCCCACCGGCGCTCGGCCCCCCGGAGGGGGAGCGTAGCCGACCGGCGGATGGGGTGCTCCCGGCTGTCCACAGCCCCGGACCGGCGCTCTCCCCCGGACCGGCGCTCTCCCCCGGACCGGCGGGCGACCCCGACCTGATCGGGCGGGAGGCCGACCTGGATAACGTCACGACGCTGGTCGAGGGAGAGGCCTGCCGGCTGCTGACCCTGGTTGGGCCGGGTGGGGTTGGCAAGACCCGGCTCGCTCTGGCCGCGGCCGAGCGGCTGGCCCCCCGGTTCGCCGACGGGGCCGCCGTGGTCGCTCTGGCCGGGGTGGAGCCGGACGACCCCGGCGAGGCGGCCGATCTGCTGGCCGCGACCGTCGCCGAGGCCCTGGCCGTGCCCCTTGACGCCCGCCGACCGGTCCGCGAGCTACTCGGGGCCTGGCTGGCCGAGCGGCGCCTGCTGGTCGTCCTGGACAACCTCGAGCACCTGCTCGGCGCCGCCTCCCTGCTCACCGAGCTGCTGGCCGCCGCCCCGGGGCTCAAGCTGCTGGCCACCTCCAGGCGGCGGGTCGGGGCCGGGGTGGAGTGGGTGCTGGACGTGCCCGGGCTGGCCGAGGGTCCGGCCGTCGAGCTGTTCGCCGAGCGGGCCCGGCGGGTCAGGGCCGGGTTCTCGCTGGACGACGAGGGTCCGGCCGTCGCCGCCATCTGCCAGCTGGTCCAGGGACTGCCCCTGGCCATCGAGCTGGCCGCCGACCTGGCCAGGACGCTCCCCTGCCAGGTGATCGCGGACAAGCTCGGCTCCGACCTCGACCTCCTGGAGACGACCTCGGCCACCGTCCCGGCCCGTCACCGCAGCATGCGCTCGGTGATCGAGGCGTCCTGGCGACTGCTCGACGCCGGCCAGCAGCAGGCCCTGGCCCGGCTGTCGGTGTTCCGGGGCGGCTTCGACCCGGCCGCCGCCGAGGCCGTGGCCGGTGCTGACCTGGCCATGCTGTCGGCGCTGGTGGAGCGGTCGCTGGTCGACCGGGCCGAAGGCGGGCGCTACGGCCTGCACGAGCTGCTGCGGCAGTTCGCCGCCGAGCGGCTAGAGGCCGCCGGGGACGCGGCACCCACCCGGCGCGCCCACGCCGCCCACTACGCCGAGTTCCTCCGGGCCCGCCACGACCGGCTGGCCGACGCCTTCGACACCGCCGCCCTGGCCGAGGTCGATCCCGAGACCGACAACCTCCGGGCGGCCTGGCAGGAGCTGGTCGAGGCGGGCGGGATCGACGCCGTGGCCGGCCTCCTGGACGACCTGTGGCTGGTCCACCGCCGGCACGGCCGCTTCCAGGAGGCCCTGGGCGCGCTCCAGCGGGCTCAGGCCCGCAAGGACGCCATCCCCCGGCAGCGGGCCAGGTGGCACCTGTGGGCCGGGCTGGCCCAGTACCAGCTCGGGCGGTCCGAGGAGGGGCAGGAGGAGCTGCGGGCCATGCTGGCCCTGGCCGGCCGGCCCCTGCCGGGGACCGGCGCCGGCTGGGCCGCGGCCGTGGCCAGGGGGGCCGCCGGCCAGGCCCGCAGCCGCACCCTCGGCCCCCGGCCGGCGCCCGACGAGGAGGCCCGCCTGCTCGCGGCCGACGTCGCCCGGGCCTACGCCATGATCGGCGAGACCTACTACATGGGCGGCCAGCTCCTCCCGATGATGGCCAGCGGGGTCAGGACCATCAACGCGGCCGAGCGCGCCGGCAGCGCCGGCGACATCGCCGCCGGCTACGCCGTCACCGCCATCAGCGCCAGGGCGTTCCGCCGCCACCGGCTGGCCGACTGGTACGGCCGCCTGGCCGACGACGCCATCGCAGCCGGCGCCGACAAGGCCGCGATGGCCTACCCGCTCGAGGTCAGGGGCGTCGACCACATCATGGTGGGGGCCTGGTCGGCCGCCGAGACGTGCCTGCGCCGGGCCGCCGACAGCTTCGCCCGGATGGGCCAGCCACGGTTCCGGGAGGAGTGCACCTCCCTGATGGCGGTCGCGGACAGCTACGGGGGCCGCTACCGCCAGACGGTGGACGGCTTCGCCGAGGTGGCGGCGTCGGCCCGGGGCCGCCACGACCAGCTGTCGTTGCACTGGGGCCTGGCCGGGCAGGCCGAGGCCCTGCTGCGGCTGGAGCTGGACGCCGGGCCGGTGCTGGCGCTGCTGGAGGAGGCCCGGGCGCTGTTCCCCGACCTGCCGGCGTCCGAGCGCCTCCGCGTCCATGCCGGGCTCGCCCTGGTCCACCTGCGGGCCGGGCGCGACGCCGAGGCCGGGGCCGCGCTCCGGACCGGGCTGCGCGAGGCCGCCGCGGCCAGGATGCTGGGGATGTGGCTCGGAGAGGCCCTGACCCTGCTGGCCGAGGTGGCCCTGGCCCTGCGCGAGCGCGGCCACGACCCGGCCGTCACCGACGACGCCTGCGACCGGCTGCGGTCGTTCGCGGCCGGCTGCCCGGTGAGCGCGGCCAGGGCCCTGCGGGCCGGCGGGGTCCAGCTGTGGCTGGCCGGCCGCCGCCCCCGGGCCGTCCGGGCCTGGCGTCACAGCCTGGACACCGCCCGCCGCCTCGACCTCCCCTACGACGAGGCCATGGCCCACCTCGAGCTGGGCTGCCACCTGCGCGCCACCGAGACCACCCCCGGCGGCTGGGGCCGAGACGAGCACCTGGCCCGGGCCCGGGAGCTGCTCAGCGCCCTCGGGACCGGGCCGGCGCTCGCCCGGGTCTCGGCGGCCGCTCGCTAGGTGCCGCGCGGGGCCAGGAACTCGCAGATCTTCCGGTCGATGTCGGCGACGGTGCCGTCCCAGACGGAGGTCTTGTCGTTGAAGTACTTCTCGTACAGCAGCCCTTCGGGACTGACGAGCAGGTGCCAGGTCCCGTACATGCGGAACTTGCGGTGCTTGTCGTGCACCCAGAAGTGGGTGCCGGTCCCTCATCAGTCTTGTGGGCAATCCCGGCCCGCGTCTGTGCGTAGAACCACCTACCGAAATAGGATGCTGGGGGCGTGTCGCTCTCGGGAAGGTGGTGGGACGTGCGGCGGTATCTGGTGGTTGCCAACCAGACCCTCGGGGGGGAGGAGCTGTGGGCCGCCATCCGCGAGCGGATCGCGGGGGGCGACTGCCACTTCCACCTGGTCGTCCCGGCGACCCCGGCCGGTCAGCTCGACCCGGGCTCCACCGCGAAGGCGGCCAAGGGGACCGCGCCGGGCGGGGCCGGGGACGAGGGGCTGGACCGGAGGACGGCCCGGCAGCTGCTGGAGGACGAGCTGGACGACACCGACACCAGCGCGTCGGGCGAGGACCTGGGGCGGCAGCTGGCCAGGCAGCGGATGCGCTCCCAGCTGGACCGGATGCGCGAGCTCGGGGCCAGCGTCAGCGGCGAGATCGGGGTGGCCGACCCGGTCGACGCCGTCCGAGTGGTGCTGCACCGCTGGGAGTTCGACGAGGTCATCCTGTCGACGCTGCCGGGACGGCGGTCGCGCTGGCTGGCCGCCGACCTGCCGACCAAGATCCGCCGTGGCTTCAAGCTGCCGGTGACCCAGATCACCGGCACACCCACGGCCAGAGGCTGAACCCGGCCAGGAGCGAAAGGAACCGCATGGCGAGCAGGACGGTCAACGGCGACCGGGCCAGGATCGGCGCCCGCACCCTGCGCAAGGACCGATGGTGGCTGCCGCCGCTGGTCACGGTGGCCGTGCTCGGCGGGTTCGTGATCTACGGCACCTGGGTCGCCTTCGCCAACCGGGACTACTTCGCCGACCCGTACCTGTCGCCGTTCTACTCTCCGTGCCTGGCCACCAGCTGCGAGGAGCCGACCTGGGCGATCGTGGGCGACTGGTGGCCGCTGTCTCCCGCACTACTGGTGCTGCCGTTCCCGCTCGGGTTCCGGCTCACCTGCTACTACTACCGCAAGGCCTACTACCGGTCGTTCTGGTGGGCGCCCCCGGCCTGCGCCGTCCCCGACGCCCGGCCCCGCTACACCGGCGAGACCCGGTTCCCCCTGATCCTGCAGAACATCCACCGCTACTTCTTCTACCTCGCCCTGCCGTTCCCGCTGATCCTGGCCTGGGACGCGCTGCGGGCGCTCCACTTCCCCGAGGGCTGGGGCATCGGCCTGGGCACGGTGATCCTACTGGTCAACGCCGTGTTCCTGGCGCTCTACACCCTGAGCTGCCACTCCTGCCGGCACCTGTGCGGCGGCCGCCTGAACAGCTTCTCCAAGGCCCCGGTCCGCTACTGGATGTGGCGCCAGGTGTCGGCCCTGAACGCCCGCCACATGCTCCTGGCCTGGGTCAGCCTGGTCTTCGTTGCCCTGGCCGACCTGTACGTCCGGCTGGTCGCCACCGGCGCCATCAGCGACCCGAGGTTGGTGTTCTAGGTTCATGGCCGAGCACGAGACCCACGAGTTCGACGTCGTCGTCATCGGGGCCGGCGGGGCCGGCCTGCGGGCCGCCATCGAGGCCCACGAGCGAGGGGCCCGCACCGCCCTGGTCTGCAAGTCGCTGCTGGGCAAGGCCCACACCGTCATGGCCGAGGGCGGCATCGCCGCCGCCATGGGCAACGTCTACCCCGAGGACAACTGGCGGGTGCACTTCCGCGACACCATGCGCGGCGGCAAGATGCTCAACAGCTGGCGGATGGCCCAGCTGCACGCCCAGGAGGCCCCCGACCGGGTGTACGAGCTGGAGGAGTGGGGGGCGCTGTTCGACCGCACCGACGACGGCCGCATCCTCCAGCGCGACTTCGGCGGCCACCGGTTCGCCCGCCTGGCCCACGTCGGCGACCGCACCGGCCTGGAGATGATCCGGACCCTCCAGCACCGGGCCGTCTCCCGGGGCGTCGAGGTGTTCATGGAGTGCACGGTGATGCGCCTGCTCACCGACGACGGCCGGATCGCCGGCGCGGTCGCCTACTGGCGCGAGTCCGGGCGCCTGATCGTCTTCAAGGCCAAGGCGGTGGTCCTGGCCACCGGGGGCATCGGCAAGGCCTGGAAGGTCACCTCCAACTCCTGGGAGTACACCGGCGACGGCCACGCCCTCGCCCTGTGGGCCGGGGCCGACCTGGTCGACATGGAGTTCGTCCAGTTCCACCCAACCGGCATGGTCTGGCCACCGAGCGTCCGCGGCATCCTGGTCACCGAGGGGGTGCGCGGCGACGGCGGCGTGCTGCGCAACAGCGAGGGCAAGCGGTTCATGTTCGACTACATCCCGGAGATGTTCCGGTCCGAGACGGCCGAGACCGAGGAAGAGGCCGACCGCTGGTACGACGACCGCAAGAACAACCGCCGCACCCCCGACCTGCTGCCCCGTGACGAGGTCGCCCGGGCGATCAACACCGAGGTCAAGGAGGGCCGGGGCAGCCCCCACGGCGGGGTCTTCCTGGATATCGCCTCGCGCAAGCCGGCCGACTACATCCGGCGCCGCCTGCCCTCGATGTACCACCAGTTCAAGGAGCTGGCCGACGTCGACATCACCGCCGAGCCGATGGAGGTCGGCCCGACCTGCCACTACGTGATGGGCGGGATCCGGGTCGATCCCGACACCCAGGCGGCCACCGTGCCCGGGCTGTTCGCGGCCGGCGAGGCCGCCGGGGGCATGCACGGGGCCAACCGCCTCGGCGGCAACTCCCTGTCCGACCTGCTGGTCTTCGGCCTGCGGGCCGGCCGCTACGCCGCCGAGCACGCGGCCGCGGTCGCCACCTCACCGGCGGTCGACCCGGCCCAGGTCGAGGCGGCCGAGCGCGAGGCCCTGGCCCCCTTCGACCGGGCCGGCGCCGGCGTCAACCCCTACACCGTCCAGCAGGAGCTCCAGGACTGCATGCAGGAGCTGGTCGGGATCATCCGCACCGAGGGCGAGCTGAAGAGCGCCCTGGAGCGGATCGCGGCCCTCAAGGAGCGGGCGGCCGAGGTCGGGGTCGAGGGCCACCGCCAGTACAACCCGGGCTGGCACCTGGCCCTCGACCTGCGCTCGCTGCTGACGGTGTCCGAGTGCGTGGCCCTGGCCGCGATCGAGCGCCGCGAGAGCCGCGGCGGCCACACCCGCGACGACTACCCCAAGCCGGACCCGGAGCTGGGCAACGTCAAGATGGTGGTCCGGGACCGCGACGGCGAGGTCTCGGTGACCCGGGAGCCGCTCGACGACCTGCCCGACGACCTCAGCGCCCTGTTCGAGGAGAAGTCCTGAATGTCCTACGACGTCAACCTCCGGCTGTGGCGCGGCGACCAGGCCGGCGGCGAGCTGCGCGACTACACCGTGGCCTGCCAGGACGGCGAGGTGGTGCTCGACGCCATCCACCGCGTCCAGGCCACCCAGGCCGGCGACCTGGCCGTGCGCTGGAACTGCAAGGCCGGCAAGTGCGGCTCCTGCTCGGCCGAGGTCAACGGCCGCCCGCGGCTGCTGTGCATGACCCGCCTGAACATCTTCGAGCGGGGCGAGACGATCACCGTCACCCCCCTGCGCACCTTCCCGGTGGTCCGCGACCTGGTCACCGACGTGTCCTTCAACTACGAGATGGCCAAGAACGTGCCGGCCTTCGCCCCAAGGCCGCGGGAGGCCGACGGCACCTACCGGATGGCCCAGCAGGACATCGACCGGGTGCAGGAGTTCCACAAGTGCATCGAGTGCTTCCTGTGCCAGAACGTCTGCCACGTCATCCGCGACCACGAGGAGAACAAGCCCAGCTTCGCCGGCCCGCGCATGTTCATCCGCTACGCCGAGCTGGAGATGCACCCCCTGGAGGCCGGCGACCGGCGTGAGCTGCTCAGCCAGCAGATGGGCCTTGGGCTGTGCAACATCACCAAGTGCTGCACCGAGGTCTGCCCCGAGCACATCAACATCACCGACAACGCCATCATCCCGCTCAAGGAGCGGGTGGCCGACGTCCGCTACGACCCGATCACCTGGCTGGGCAACAAGATCCGGCGGCGCCGCGACGGCGACTAGGCGGCCACCGACCCGCCGAGGCGGGTCAGCAGGCCGACGAAGGCGGCCTCGGAGAAGCCGATCGCGAACGCGACGGCGGCCACCCCGGCGCCGCCGCCGGCCACGGCGACCAGGCCGCCGTCGTCGATCAGGAAGGTGAGCACGCCAGCGGCCACGCCGACCAGCACCTGGCCGACGAAGAAGAGCAGGAACTGGCGGGCCTGGGTGCCTCCGGTGACCTCGTCGCGGAGCCGGATGAGGCCGCCCAGGGCGGCCCCGGCGGCGCCGGCGGCCGCGGCCGACCACAGCGCCCGGTCGTCGCCCACCATCCCGGCCACCACGGCCCCGAAGGCGGTCACGGCCAGCAGCAGGACCAGGATGGTCGGGCCGGTGACCCGCTGCTTGAGCGCCCAGCGGGCCTTGACCGCCTGGGCCTGCGACTCCTTGGTGTGCATCAGCCGGGCCAGCCGCTCCCGGGTCGCCTCGACTTCGTCCGGCCCAGGCGGCGGCGCCGCCTCCGGGTGGCGGGTGACCCCGCCGGGGAGCAGGGCCGGCAGCTCGTCACCGTACAGCGACCGCCAGGTGCTGACCGCGCCCGGCTGCTCGTCGTAGAGGTCGGCCAGCCGGCCGGCCAGATACGTCCGGTCGCCCAGCTCGATCAGCAGCCGCTCCAGCTCGAAGCGACGGCCCAGCAGCAGCTCCAGGGTGAGCGGCACCTCGGTGGGGAGGGCGATGCGCTCGCGCAGCTCGGCCAGCCGGGCGGTGACGGCGGCGGCCTGCGCCGGGTCGCCGCTGAGGTTGTGGGCGGCCCGCAGGTACAGGGCGTCGGCGTCGACCACCAGCCGCAGGAAGACCTGGAGGTTCTTGACGAACTCGGGGTCGCGGGCGTCCGGGCTGCGCAGGCTCGGCTCCTCGCCCGTCTCCCGGCGCCCGTGGACCAGCAGGCGTTCCAGCAGCCGCCGCTGGCTGAGCACCGCCTCGCTCAGCTCGGTGCTCGCCGGCACGGCCCAACCTCCTCCATCGGTCCTGCTCGGCTGAACAGCATAAACCGGCGTTGACAGCCTGGGTTGCCTGACACAAAGATCCGGCGAGGGAAAGGGGTGCCAGATGGCGCGGGAGCAGCGATGAGGCCGGGTATGCTGACCGTCGACGACCTGCGGGCCGGGGTCGAGGCCGGGCGCGTCGACACCGTGCTCCTGGCCATGACCGACATGCAGGGCCGGCTCCAGGGCAAGCGGCTGGCCGCGACCCACTTCCTGGACGACGTGCTCGAGCACAACGCCGAGGGCTGCAACTACCTGCTGGCCGTCGACGTCGACATGAACACCGTGTCCGGGTACGCGATGAGCTCCTGGGACCGGGGCTACGGGGACTTCGTGTTCAAGCCCGACCTGGCCACCCTGCGGATGGTCCCCTGGCAGGAGGGCACCGCCCTGGTCATGTGTGATCTCACCTGGGAGGACGGCAGCCCGGTGCTGGCCTCGCCCCGGGGGGTGTTGAAGCGGCAGCTGGAGCGGCTGGCCGAGCGGGGCTGGATCGCCTATGCCGGCACCGAGCTCGAGTTCATCGTGTTCCGGGACAGCTACGAGGAGGCCTGGGCCAAGGCCTACCGCGACCTGCGCCCGGCCAACGACTACAACGTCGACTACTCGCTGCTGGGCACGGCCCGGATCGAGCCGCTGCTGCGCCGCATCCGCAACTCCATGGCCGGGGCCGGCCTGCGGGTCGAGTCGGCCAAGGGCGAGTGCAACTACGGCCAGCACGAGATCGCCTTCCGCTACGCCGACGCCCTGGCCACCGCCGACGGGCACGCCATCTACAAGAACGGGGCCAAGGAGATCGCCGCCCAGGACGGCTACAGCCTGACCTTCATGGCCAAGTACAACGAGCGCGAGGGCAACTCCTGCCACATCCACTTCAGCCTCCGCGGCGCCGACGACGACGAGGCTGTGATGGCGGGAGACCGCCGGCACCACGGCTACTCGGAGCTGATGGAGCAGTTCCTGGCCGGGCAGCTGGCCTGCCTGCGCGAGCTGACCCTGTTCCTGGCCCCCAACGTGAACTCCTACAAGCGGTTCGCGGCCGGCAGCTTCGCCCCGACGGCGGTCGCCTGGGGCCACGACAACCGCACCTGCGCCCTGCGGGTGGTCGGCCACGGCCACTCGCTGCGGCTGGAGAACCGGGTCCCCGGCGGCGACGTCAACCCGTACCTGGGCCTGGCCGCGATCATCGCCGCCGGCCTCCACGGGGTCGACAAGGGGCTGGCCCTGGAGGACGAGTTCACCGGCAACGCCTATGTGGCCGACAAGCCGTCGGTGCCAAGGACGCTGCGCGAGGCCCGCGACCTGTTCACCGGCAGCCAGGTCGCCCGGCAGGCCTTCGGCGACGAGGTGGTCGACCACTACACCAACATGGCCACCGTCGAGCTGGACGCCTACGACGCCGCCGTGACCGACTGGGAGCGGTTCCGGGGCTTCGAGCGGTTGTGAGCCCGTTCGAGGTCGTCGACCCGGCCACCGAGGCGGTGATCGAGCGGCTGCCCGCGGCCACCGCCACCGACGCCGACGCCGCGGTCGCGCGGGCCGCGGCCGCGTTCGAGGGCTGGCGGGCGGTCGCCCCGGCCGACCGTTCCCGGCTCCTGCGGCGCCTGGCCGAGCGCCTCGACGACCAGCGGGAGCGCCTGGCTCAGCTGGAGATGCGCAACACCGGCAAGCCGATCGGCGACGCCCGGGCCGAGATGGGCATGGTGGTGGACACCTTCGCCTACTACGCCGGCGCTCCCGAGCGGCTGCTCGGCGACACCATCCCGGTGGCCGGCGGGGTCGACCTCACCTTCCGGGAGCCGCTCGGGGTGGTGGGGCTGATCGTGCCCTGGAACTTCCCGCTCACGATCGCCTCCTGGAAGCTGGCCCCGGCCCTGGCCGCCGGCAACACGGTCGTGCTCAAGCCGGCCGAGCTGACCCCGCTGACCGCCCTGGCCTTTCAGAGCCTGGCCGAGGAGGCGGGCATACCGCCCGGGGTGGTGAACGTGCTCGCCGGGCCCGGCCGGGTGGTGGGGCGGCGGCTGGTCGAGCACCCGGACGTGGCCAAGATCGCCTTCACCGGCTCGACCGAGGTCGGGCGCGGGATCATGCAGGGGGCGGCCGGGACCATCAAGCGGGTCACCCTGGAGCTGGGCGGCAAGTCGGCCAACCTGGTCTTCGCCGACGCCGACCTGCCGGTGGCGGCCGCGGCCGCCCCCCTGGCCGTGTTCGGCAACGCCGGCCAGGACTGCTGCGCCCGCTCCCGCATCCTGGTCGAGCGCTCGGCCATGGACGAGTTCCTGTCCCTGCTGGAGCCGCAGGTGACCGGGCTGGTGGTCGGCGACCCGGCCGACGAGCGGACCCAGATGGGCCCGCTGATCTCGGCCGCCCAGCGCGAGACGGTGGCCTCGTTCGTGCCCGACGGCACCCCGGTGGCGATCCGCGGCTCCGCCCCCGAGGGGCCGGGCTGGTGGTACCCGCCGACCGTGCTCACCGAGGTCGCCCCGGGCGACCGGGCGGCCACCGAGGAGATCTTCGGCCCGGTCGCCGTTGTGCTGCCGTTCGCTGACGAGGCCGAGGCGGTGCGGCTGGCCAACGCCAGCATCTACGGCCTCTCCGGCTCCATCTGGACCCGCGACCTGGCCCGCGGCCTCCGGGTGGCCAGGACCCTGGAGACCGGCACCCTGTCGGTCAACTCCAACACCTCGGTCCGGGTCGCCACCCCCTTCGGCGGCTTCAAGCAGTCCGGCGTCGGCCGCGAGCTCGGCCCCCACGCCCTTGAGCACTACACCGAGCTGAAGAACGTCTTCATCGCCACCTGACGGCGGCGACGGCGCAACCTCGGCGGTTCAGTCGATGGACCCTCGCTGGACGATCCATGCGGTGGGTTGCCCGGTGGCGGCGGCGACATGCTCGAAGTCGGCGTCGTAGTGCAGTACCACCGCGCCGTGGTGCTCGGCCACCGCGGCAGTCAGCAGGTCGATCACCCCGGCGGCGCGGTGGTGGCCCCGCGCGGCCATGCGGATCTGGACCTCACGCGCCCGCTCAGCGATCGCCTCGTTGATCGGGAGGCTGACGTACAGGCTCCGTCGGCGTTCGGCGATCGCGCTGACATCGGCGAAGTCCCGTCCGGAGTAGCCGGCTTCCAGGTCGACCGTCACACAGGTGGCCGCGACACGGTCGGAGATGAGCCCGGCGATGACGTTCCTGACCGCGGGGTTGTCAGTGCGCACGTGCGCCGAGGTGTCGATCACGTAGAGCTGGCCTGGGCTGACCGGAATGGTCACCGACGCGCCCGTCGCATGACCTCAGGGTTGGTGATGTCCGGGCCGACGCCGAGCGCGTAGGGGTCGTTGAGCAGCTGCTCGATGCGGCGCCGCCGGCTGGCGACAAAGTTGAGCGCGGCGTTGACGGTGTCCTTCTTGGTGGTCGTGCCCAGTTCCTTGGCGGCGAGCGCCAAGTCCTCGTCGTTGAGATCGATCATGGTCTTCATATTGCTGAGTTTACTGCCGTGGATATATCGAGAGCAACAACGAGATCGCATGGCCCGCACCGGAGCGACCATACTGAGCCGTCGTCGCCGGGTGGAAGGGAGGTCGGTCGGCATCGGTCGGCTCGAGGGGAAGGTGGCCGTCATCACCGGGGCGGCCAGCGGGATCGGGCGGGCGAGCGCGCGGCGGTTCGCGGCCGAGGGGGCGCGGGTGTGCGTGGTCGACCTGTCGGATGCGGCCGGCGAGGCGGTGGCGGCCGAGGTCGGCGGGCTGTACCTGCACGCCGACGTCACCGACGAAGGCGACGTTGCCGGCATGTACGAGCGGGCGGCGGCCCACTGGGGCGGGATCGACGTGCTGTTCAACAACGCCGGCATCGCGCCTCCCGACGACGTCTCGGTGCTCGACACCAGCCTGGAGGCCTGGCAGCGGGTCCAGGACGTGAACCTCACGGCGGTGTTCCTCTGCTGCAAG
>JASLBL010000468.1 GCA_030146615.1 Actinomycetes bacterium | reverse complement strand
CGGCCAGGACGACGTTGTGGGGTCGGCCGACCCGGTCGTCCTGGCCGTGGGCGTCGCCGCCGGCCACCGCCGGGAGGAACCGGCCGCCGCCGGCGGCGGCCAGCATCCGGTCCCAGGTCGCGAGGGCGGTCTCGTCGTCGGGCGTCCAGGGGCCGTTCCAGACCTCGACCGCGTCCAGGCCCTGGTAGCCGAATCCCCAGTCGCAGCCGGGCAGTGGGTAGAACGGGTGGGCGGCGACGGCCAGCCCGCCCCGCTCGTGCAGCCCGGCCAGGACCCGGGCGAGGGCGCCGTCGGCGGCCCGGTAGCGCCAGTCCACCACCGGGCCCGGCCCGAGGCCGATGGCCAGCCAGTGGCCGTCGCGGGTGGTGACCTCCTGGCCGTCGACGACCAGCAGGTCCGGGCCGGCGTGGGCCCCCCAGCCCAGGTTGGCGCTGGTGGTGTTGTGCTCGGTGGAGGCGATGAAGTCGAGCCCGGCCGCCCGGGCGGCCGCGGCCAGCTCGGCCGGGGTGCGGCGGCCGTCGGAGTGGACGGTGTGGGTGTGCAGGTCCCCCCGGTACCAGCCGCGGCCCCGGCCGCCCGCCCGCTCGGGCGCCGGGTCGGGGACGAAGGCCGGCCCCGGCGGCCCCTCGCCAAGGGTGACCTCGACCTCCCAGCCCAGCCCCCGGTGGTCGACGGTGTAGGGCCCGACCACCACCTGCCAGGTGCCATGGCCGATCGGGCCGGGCAGGTAGCCGGGGGTGGCGCCCGACCGGCTGATCGAGAAGCCGTCGCGGGCCCCGCCCGACCACCCCCGGACCTCCGACCGCTGGTCGAGGACCCCAAGGTCGAGGGCGTTGCCGGCCACCCCGGGCAGGGCCGGGGGCCGGTCGTAGCGGTAGCGGACGGCCAGCTCGCCGACCCCGGCCGGGACCTCGACCGGGAGGTAGACCCAGTCGGGCCCGCCAGGCCGGATGGTGCCCTGGAAGCGGCGCCGCGCCGGGAGCCGGGCCACCGGTCAGACGCCCAGGCGCGTGCGGATGTCGGCCTGGACCTCGGCCGAGGGCCGGCTGGCGTCGACCTCGACCACGACCTCCTTGGCCCGGAACAGCTCCAGCACGGGCCGGGTCTTGGCGTGGTAGTCGCGCAGCCGCGCCCGGAGGGCGTCGGCGGTGTCGTCGGCCCGTGCCACCAGCCGGCCGCCGCAGACGTCGCAGACGTCGGGGACGGCCGGGCGGGAGGAGATGAGGTTGTAGTCGAGCCCGCAGCGCGAGCACAGCCGGCGGCTGAGGACGCGCCGCTCGACCAGCTCGTCGGGGAGGTCGAGCAGGATCACGGCGTCGATGTCGTAGCTCTCCAGGAAGAAGCGGGCCTGGGGCTGGTTGCGGGGGAAGCCGTCGACGATGAAGCCGTAGTTCCAGTCGTGCTCGTCCAGCCGCCGCCGGACCACCCGCTCGACCAGGTCGTCACCGACCAGCTCGCCGGCACTGACGATGCGCCTGACCTGGGCGCCCAGCCTGGTGTGGTGCTCGACGTTCCAGCGGAAGATGTCGCCGACGCTGATGTGCTCCAGGTCGAGGGCGTCGGCCAGCAGCTTGGCCTGCGTACCTTTGCCGCTGCCCTGCACGCCCATGACGATGTACTTGCGCATGGGGGCATCCTAGATCCTCCAGCGCAGCTCGTAGGCGACCTCGGGCTCGCCCTGCCGGGCCACGTACCCGCCCTCGCCCTTGAGGCCGGCCAGGTCGCCGGTGCCCGACCCCTCGACCACCGTCCAGGTGGTCCTGGCGGCCCCGTCCTGGAATCCGCCGTCGAGCCGGAGCACGAAGCTGCCCGAGCGGCCATCCAGCGTCGCGACGACCCGCTCGTAGCCGGTGTAGGCGGCATCCGTCCCGTGGTAGACCATCAGCAGCTGGTAGGTGCCCTCGCCCTCCAGGTCGCCGGTGTAGGCGGTGGTCACGCGGGCGTGGGTGAGCTTGGGGGCGTCGTCGGCCTCGGCCCAGGGCTGCTCGTCCCAGCCCTTGATCGTGAACGTCCCGGTTGCCTTGCTGGTCGTGGCTGTCATCGTCTCGATCACCTCCGCGACCAGTGTCGGCCAGCCGCTGCTGGGAAGGCTTGTACAAACGCGACGGCGCCGGACCGTCGCCCGAGGGCGGGGGGAGCGACGGCATGGCAGGAGCGGTCGAGGAGGAGCCGAGGGGCGTGCTCGGCCTGCGGGCTGGGCGGCGCAGCTTCGAGGTCTCCCGCTCCCGGCCGGGCCCGGCCCTGGTCGACCTGGTCGAGCACTACTGGACGGTCCGCTGGGACCTCAGGGGCCGTGACCCCCACACCCAGCACACCCTGCCCCACCCGTCGGTCCACCTGGTCGCCGAGCGGGACCGCTCGGGGATCATGGGCGTCCTCACCGGGCGCTTCACCCGCGAGCTGGAGGGCCAGGGCCGCGCCTTCGGGGTCAGGTTCCGCCCGGCCGGCTTCCGCCCCTTCCTGGGCGCCCCCGTCTCCACTCTGACCGACCGCCGGGCCGGCGTCTCCGAGGTGTTCGGCCCGGACGGCGACGACCTGGTCGCCGACCTCCTGGCCGCCCCCGGCGACCCGGAGCTGGCCGCCACCGCCGAGGCGTTCCTGCTCGCCCGGCTCCCCGATCCCGACCCGAACGTGCCCGCCGTCAACCAGCTGGTCGACCAGGTCATGGCCGACCGCGACATCACCCAGGTCAAGCACCTCACCGGCCGCACCGGCATCGGCCCCCGCCGCCTCCAGCGCCTGTTCGCCACCTACGTCGGCGTCACCCCCAAGTGGGTCATCCAGCGCTCCCGCCTCCACGAGGCGGTCGAGCGCCTCGACCAGGGCGACCACGTCGACCTGGGGTTCCTGGCCCGCGACCTCGGCTACTTCGACCAGGCCCACTTCGCCCGCGACTTCCGCTCCGCCACCGGCCACCCCCCGACCGCCTATGCGAGATTGCCGAGGGACCAGGGCTGACCCAGTGCTGGTGGACGCGGCGGTCGAGTTGGTGGTCACCCGATGACCCCGAAGTGGCCGAGGGCGTCGGCGAGGAGGAAGAACCCGACCAGACCGAGGAGCCAGAGCAGGCCCTCCCGGGCGGCGCCGCCGAGGCGGGTGCGCAGTCGTTCGAGCAGGGCGCCGGCGCGGTCCCCGAGGGCGACGTGGGCGGCCAGCAGGGCCAGCGGGGGGAGCACGAAGATCAGGTTGTAGACGGCCAGCAGCGGCAGCCAGTCCCGGACGGCCAGGTCGGCCCGGGTGATGGCGCCGGCCGCGCCCAGGTACGGCAGGGCGGTCGGCAGCTCCAGGACGGTGACGGCCATCCCGAGGGCGAACACCGCCGCCGGGCGCCGGACCGAGGGCAGCCTGGGGTTGGTCGCCGGGTCGCGGTCGCGGTGGCGGCCCCGGCCGGGAGCGGCCACGGCGTAGACCAGCATGGCCGCCCCGAGGACGCCCTGGGCCACGTAGGCGGCGTCGCTGGCGAGCACCGCCTCGGGCGCGAGCCCGAGGCCAAGGGTGAGGACCAGCCCGATCGCGAAGTAGGTGACCAGCACCGCGGTCACGTACACGGCGACCAGGGGCCGGGCCGGCCGCCCCCGGAGCAGCAGGGCGATCGTGGCCAGCAGGGCCGACGGGTTGATGCTGTCGACCACTGCCAGGCCAACGATCGCGGGCAGGAGCTCCATCGACGTTACCGGCGGACGGCTCGCCAGACCGCGGTGATCGCGGCCGCGACCAGCGCCATCGAGGTCACGCCGAGCACGACCTCGAGCCAGGTCGCCAGGTCCTCGGGCTGGAACCACTGGACGCGGAGCTGGTTGGTGACGACGAGCGCGACCACATAGAGCCACCAGGGCGCCCAGCGAGCCGGGCGCTGTTCCCGTGCTTCCATCGTGCCGCTCCTCTCCGATCGATCTAGCACAGTTGTGCGATAACGAGATAGTAGCACAGGTGTGCTATAAATGCTCCATGCCTCGACAGGTCGACCCCGAGCAGCGCCGAGCCGAGCTGGCCGAGGCCGTGTGGACGGTGATCCGCCGCGACGGCCTCCAGCGGGCCTCGGTCCGCAACGTCGCCCGCGAGGCCGGCCTGTCCATGGGCTCGCTCCGCCACTACTTCGCCACCCAGTCGGAGCTGCTCTGCTTCGCCATGCAGCTGGTTGGGGACCGGGCCAGGGCCCGCGTCCGCGCCCTCCAGCCGGCCGCCGACCCGCGGGCCACCGCCGAGCGCCTCCTCCAGGAGCTGGTCCCCCTGGACGACGAGCGCCGCGCCGAGAGCGAGGTCTGGCTCGCCTTCACCGGCCACGCCCTCGTCGACCCCGGCCAGCGCGCTATCCACCAGCGCATCCACGACGAGCTCAACG
Organism: Actinomycetes bacterium; assembly: GCA_030146615.1. GTDB lineage: Bacteria > Actinomycetota > CALGFH01 > CALGFH01 > CALGFH01 > CALGFH01. Next base: position 446 of record JASLBL010000468.1, on the reverse strand, counting down.
GCGCCTGCGCCACCGCCCTCGCCCTGCTGGCCGACGCCGGCCTGACCCCCGCCAACCTCGACATCCCCCTGGAGGCCACCCGCCTCCACGCCCTCCTCGACGGCCTGGCCGTCCACGCCGTCATGCGCCCCGAGCAGGTGCCCCCCGAGCGGATCACGGCCGTGATCGCCCGCCACCTCGACACCCTCCAGGCGGGCCCGAGCTCAGGCTGAGGGTCGGGTCACCGCCCCTGGAGTAGCTCCCGTGCTCGGAGGAACACGCTGTCCAGCATGGGCTCGGTGAGGCGGCCGGTGTTCGTGTTCTGCTGGCTGACGTGGTAGGAGCCGAGCAGGACGCGGTGGTCGGGGAGCGGGGCCTCGGCGGCGTGGGCGAAGCGGGGCTTGGGGCGGACGGGGCCGAGGTGGCGGAGGGCCTGGTCCCAGGCGAAGGAGCCGAGGGCGACGACC
>JASLBL010000421.1 GCA_030146615.1 Actinomycetes bacterium | reverse complement strand
CTCCAGCGTGCTGGTCCGCACCCCGACCGGCCGGGTCGCCTTCGAGCGGGTCCGCGACCGCCTGGAGTTGCGCGACCTGGACCGGGTGGAGGCGCTCCACAAGCTGGACGCGCTCGACCGCAAGATCGCCACCCGCAGCCTCAAGCGACCGTTCGACCCGTCGGCGCCGCTGTTCATCGACTTCGCCGACCACGTCGACCACTACGCCGGCACCGACCGGGCTCCGGCGGTGCGGGACCGGTGAGCGAGGCGTCGGACCTGTCGCTTCCGGAGGAGCCGGTTGCGCTGCGTCTGCGCACCCGGGCGCTGATCGAGGAGGACCCCGAACGGGGCACGGCGGTCGTCGACGCCGGATCCTGGATCGCCGACCCCCTCTGGGAGCGCTGGGGGCCGGCCCTTGAGTCCGCGGGCATGGACCGGGACCGCTTCGGTGGGATCGTCAGCGGCTACCGCCGGGAGCTGTGGCTATGGGTCATGGGCGAGCGCACCTGGCCCCAGTGCGCCGGTGGCCTCCTCGGCCGGGTCCAGCGCCGCCTCCCGCCTCGCCAGCCGAAAGGCGGCGCCGCCTACCCTTGGACGGCATAGCCGAGAGCCTTGCAGGCTTCGGTGAGCTCCGCCCCGATGGTTGATCCCGCGCAGTCGATGCCGGTACGGATTGGCGGAGACGTTGCCCTTAGCCCGGCCGGTCGGAGGCCGATAGACCCCTCGTATGGCTCGAGGGCAATCAGACACGAGTTGCAGGAGGCCATGCAGGAGGCGACATGAGTTGCATCAAGGACACACCAGTCATGGCCATGGAGCGGCTCTGCGAAGAGAAGCTGAAATGCTGGGTTCGTGATCAGGCACGAAAGGTCCGTGGAGTGCCCAGCAGAACAGGACAGCGACTGACCACGGGATTTCTTACGGATCGTTGATGCCCTTCGGCCCGCGCCGAGTAGATCTCTGCGGCGCGAGGTCGACGACAGTCGTGTAGAGGCCTACCTGGTTCGAAGCAAGCCCGAAGGTGCTGGCTGCGTGCGCTGCGACGAATCGTGGGTAGCGGGTTGGACTTCGTAGGGCATCAGAGTCCTGTTCAGTCTCCAGCAGAGGGCCGCTCGCCTCGACCAGCCCAACGAGCCGCGAGGTCGTCACGGTCTGCGGCGAGCCGGGTCGATCTCGGCGAGGTGGCGGGCGACCGCCTCTGGTCCTGGGCGGGCATAGCGCTCCAGCGACCGCACCGAGGCGTGCCGGGAGCGGGCCAGCAGCAACGGCAGGTTGGTGCCGTCCTCGGCGGCGTGGGTGAGAGCCGAATGGCGCAGCTGATGCAGGATCCACCCGGTGCGCACGCGAAACAGTTCGGCCGCCCGCCGGTACGACAGCCGGGTCCGCCCGCTGGCCGGATCCAAGTCCAGGGCGGCGGCCGCGCGGGTGGGCCGACGGCCACCCAGGAATACCGGCCCGCTGGTCCGGCCGGCCAGCAGGCGAGGGAGCAGCTGCGCCGACCCGGTCTGCCAGAACACCCACTCGACCGCGCCACCCTTACTGCGGACCCGCGCCCGCCGGTTCACCAGATCCAGGTCCTTCATGTCCAAGGCCAGCAGCTCGTTGGCGCGGGCAGCGGTCTCATACAGCAGCCGCCACAGGGTTCGCTCCCGCAGCGGCAGATCACGGCGGGCGAACAGCCGCTCCAGCTGACCGCGGGTCAGGGCCCGAGTGCGGTCGACCCGCTCGCGGCGCCGCTCCAAGCCATCGGTCGGATCAACGGCGAGCCAGCCTCGGCGACGCCACCAGCCGACCGCGGCCCGCACGGTGGCCAGCTCCCGGTTCCAGGTCGCCGGCGCCGCCGTGGCGTAGCGGCCGCGAAACCAGCCGGCCAGCATCGGGCCCGATAGCTCGCCAACCGCGGTCGCCGAGCCGAAACCAACGACCAAGCTGGCGAGCGAGGCCCGGTAGACCCGCCGGGTGGATCGAGCGAGATCATGGTGGTCCATGAAGGTGTCGACGGCGTCCTGGAGCGTCACCGTGCCGCCGGAGAGTCGAACAACCTCCCCCACGAGCGCCTCTCCTTGTGTCGCAGCAACGCGGGCAGCTCGAGCCTCCCACCCCGCCGCGACAGTCCAGGTCGCAACGTCATCGATGAGCGATCGCCGCAGCAAATCGGCCATTTGCTGCGGTCGGAACAGTCAGACCTTCCAGCGGTCCAGTGCTCCCTTCCAAACTCTGACGAGTAGTAAGCCAACTTTGGGATAAATATGCCAATTTACCTACTCGACCGGAAAGCTATGCTTGCCGCAGACCGGCGAACGCCACAAGGAGCGGGAACGATGGCAACCCGCCTCGATCGATTGCGCACAACCCTGAGCATGGCGGGATTCCATGGACGGCGCTGTTGCGTCGGGGTGACCGCGGCCACGGCGAGCTTGCCGGCTGACAATACTCGCCATCGCTTACTCCTCGGCTTGCCAGGCTGTTCCTCCTCCCTGTCTCCGGCCTGGCGGTGCAGAAAGCTTGCGTGACGGAAGGATCAGGCGACGAGCCGCTGCAGGAAGTCCAGCACCCCGGCCGGTCCCCCCACTACCAGGTCGGC
>JASLBL010000337.1 GCA_030146615.1 Actinomycetes bacterium | reverse complement strand
CTCGCCGCCACCCTGGAGGCCGTCTGCTACCGGCTGGCCGCCGGCTACGAGGCGCTGGCCGCCACCCTGCCGGCGGAGCCGGAGGTGGTCGCCTCCGGCGGGGCGATCATCGCCTCCCCCTGGTGGCAGCAGACCCTGGCCGACGTGCTCGGCTGCCCGGTCCGGGTGGTCGACGAGCCGGAGGCCTCGGCCAGAGGCGCGGCATTACTCGCCCTCGGCCAGACCACCGAGCCGGCCACCGTCCGCGTGGTCGAGCCCCGCCCCGACGCCGCCAAGGCCCAACGGGCCGCCAGGGCCCTCCACGAGGATCTGGCTGCCCGCCTCGGGTACGTTTGACCGCCCAACCGACAAGGAGCCGGAAGTGAGCGAGTTCGAGCACGAGCAGGAGCTGACCGAGCAGCTGCCGGACGACCTGGACCCGCACGAGATGGCCGACAGCGTCGAGGACGAGCTGGTCGCCGAGGAGGGCGTGGAGCTCGGGCTGGACCCGGACCTGGCCCTGTTCGCGGCCCGGGACGAACTGGAAGAAGGCGAGGAGCTGCCCGGGTAAGTTACGCTCTGTCCCACATGGAACAGCGCGCGCTCATCACCGGCATCGGCACGGTCAACCCGCTCGGGTTGGACGCCCCCTCCACCTGGGAGGCGATGCTGGCCGGGCGCAGCGGCATCGAGACCATCGCCGCCTTCGACCCGTCGCCCTACCCGGTCCGAATCGCCGGCGAGGTCCGCGGCTTCGACCCCGAGACGGTGGCCTCGCGCAAGGACGCCCGGCGCATGGACCGCGGGGTGCTGTTCGCCGTGGCCGCGGCCGACGAGGCGGTGGCCGACTCCGGCATCGACAAGCTCGACCCGGAGCGCACCGGCGTGGTCGTCGGCTCGGCAATCGGGGGCATCGGGATCGTCGAGGAGCAGCAGCGGATCCTGCTCGAGAAGGGCCCGGGCCGGGTCTCGGCGACCTTCCTGCCCAACTGCCTGGTCGACACCGCGACCAGCTACATCGCCACCAAGCTGGGCGTTGTCGGGCTCAACTTCGCGGTGGTGTCGGCCTGCGCCACCGGTTCGCACGCCATCGGCGAGGCCGCCGAGCTGATCAAGCAGGGCAAGGCCGACGTCATCCTGGCCGGCGGCACCGAGGCCTGCATCACCCCGCTGGTCCTGGCCGGGTTCTGCCAGATGCAGGCCCTGGCCCCCGGCAACGACGACCCGCCGGCGGCCTCGCGCCCCTTCGACAAGGCCCGGGCCGGGTTCGTGATCGCCGAGGGCGCCGCCGTCGTCCTGCTCGAGTCCGAGACGCACGCCCGCGCCCGCGGGGCCAAGGTCTACGCCGAGGTCGCCGGGTACGGCGCCTCCAACGACGCCTACCACGTGGCCACCCCGCACCCGGCCAGCCGCGGGGTCATCCACATGTTCAACGACGCGCTGTCCTCGGCCAGGGTCCGCCCGGACGAGGTCGACTACATCAACGCCCACGGCACCGGCACCCCGCTCGGCGACCCGGCCGAGACCCAGGCCATCCGCCAGGCCTTCGGCGCCCACGCCGACGACCTGGCCGTCTCCTCCACCAAGTCCATGACCGGCCACCTGTTCGGCGCCGCCGGAGCCCTCGAGGCGGTCGCCAGCGCCCTCACCCTCCGCGACCAGGTCCTGCCTCCGACCATCAACCTCGAGGACCCGGACCCAGCATGCGACCTCGACTACGTACCCCTGAAGAGCCGGGAGGCCCGGATCGACGTGGCCATCTCGAACTCAATGGGCCTGGGCGGTCACAATGGCGCCGTCGTCCTTCGCCGCGTCAGCTCCTGAAGCAACGCCGCGAAGCCGTCGCCGCCGCCCGCCAGTCCGCCCCACCCCCGGTCCCGGTCCCCATGCTCACCCTCCTCCGTGAGGCCCTGCGCAGCCCCCGCGACATCGCCCTGATGCTCGGCGCCCTCCTCCTCGCCATGCTCGTCACCTCCCCCCTCCCCACCTACCTCTGGGGCCCCACCTCCCTCCTCCTCGCCGCCATCCCCGGCACCTGGGTCATGAACCGCGTCCACGCCCGAGCGGCCGCCCGGATCCGCCGGGAACAGGGCTGAGAGCACAGGTACGCGGGAACGGCGACCGGGTCAGGACGCCCCGTCGCCCTCCCGGCGTTCCAGGTGCTGGACCGAGCCGTCGGGGTGACCGAGGAAGGCTTCGTCGGCCTGGTCGAGGAAGAGGCCGTGGTCGACCACGCCGAGGGTGGACTTGAGGGTGGTGGCGAGGACGGGGAGGTCGGTGGCGGGGAGGGTGCAGTCGAGGAGGTGGTGGCCCTCGTCGGTGAGGAAGGGGGGGCCGTCCGGGGTGGGGCGGAGGGTGGCGGTGGGCAGGAGGCCGAGGAGGCGGGAGCGGGTGGCGGGCCAGGCGAACCGGACGACCTCGACCGGCAGGGCCTTGGTGGTGCCGAGGCGGGGGACGAGCTTGGGGGACTCGGCGACGATCACCACGTGACGGGCGGCGGCGATGACCAGCTTCTCGCGGAGGAGGGCGCCGCCGCCGCCCTTGAGGAGGCGGAGGGTGGGGTCGACCTCGTCGGCGCCGTCGACGGCCAGGTCGAGGGGGCGGTCGCCGTCGAGGTCGACCAGCGCGATGCCGGCCGCCCTGGCCCTGGCCTCGGTCCTGGACGAGGCGACGACCGCCCGCAGCGGCCTCGGGTCCGGCCAGGTGGTGGCCAGCAGGTCGATCAGGGCGAACACGGCCCGGCCGGACCCGAGGCCGATGGTCATGCCCGGCTCGATCCGGGCCCGGGCGGCCGCCACCGCCGCGGCCCGGGCCGGGTCGCCGAGGACCCCGGTCATGCGGGAACGCCGCGCCAGCCGGTGGTGCCGGACTCGGCGACGTGGGCGCCGGAGCCCTCCTGCTCGTTCCAGAGGAGGATGGCCGGCCATTCGTGCTCGATGCCGAGAACGGAGACGCTGGCCGTGCCCAGGAACAGGTGGCGGGCGGTGTCGGGGGGCAGGCCGAGGTAGCAGGCAGTCAGGATGCGGAGCTGGTGGCCGTGGGAGAACAGCATGATGCGGCCGTCGGAGGGGTTCAGCGTGTCGAGCAGCTTCCTGGCCCGGGCGGCGGCGGTCTCGACCGTCTCGCCGCCGGGGCAGCCGTCGCGGAACAGGTCCCAGCCGGGGCGGGCGGCGCGGATCTCGGCGGTGGTGAGGCCCTCGTCGTCGCCGTAGTCGAACTCGAGCAGGGTGTCGGTGAGCTCGACCCGGTCGCCGAACCCGGCCAGGGTGGCGGTGGCGGTGGCCCGCCGCAGGGGGCTGGACAGCACGCGGTCGACCTCCAGGCCGCGCAGATGCTGGCCGAGGGCCCTGGCCTCGGCCTCGCCGACCGGGCTGAGGGGCAGGTCGGTGCGGCCGGTGTGCCGCCGCGCCCGCGACCACTCGGTCTCTCCGTGCCGGATCAGGTACAGCTCCACCCGCATCTCCTCCCGGGCCGGACGGTAGCATCTGGGGAGCCGCCAGTGAGGAGGTCCACGCGATGATGGACTACCCGCTCACCGTCCGGAGCATCTACGAGCGGGCCCGGACCCTGTTCCCGGACAAGCAGCTGGTGACCAGGCGGCCGGGGGGGTCCCCCGGTGGGTCGGGCGGTGGGGTGCGGCGAACCACCTACGGGGAATGGGCCGAGCGGGTGGCCCGGCTGGCCGGCGGGCTGCGCGACCTGGGGGTCGGGCCCGGCGACCGGGTGGCGACCTTCTGCTGGAACCACGACCGCCACCTGGAGGTGTACTTCGCGGCCGCCCTGATGGGGGCCAGCTACCACACCCTCAACATCCGACTGGGCGGCGACCAGCTCGCCTACATCGTCAACCACGCCAGGGACAAGGTGCTCGTCTGCGACGCCGAGTTGGTCCCGGCGATCGGCCCCGTGCTGGGCGACCTGGACACCGTCGAGCACCTGCTGGTCCTGGACGGCGACGACGGCGACCGGCCGTCGCTCGGCTTCGGGGCCGAGCACGGCTACGAGGACCTGGTCGAGCGCTCGGCCCCGATGACCGCCTGGCCGGAGCTGGACGAGCGGCAGACCGCCGGCATCTGCTACACCTCGGCCACCACCGGCAACCCCAAGGGCGTGGCCTACTCGCATCGGGCGCTGTACCTCCACTCGCTGATGGTCGGGCTGGTCGACACGGCCGCCATCTCCGAGCGGGACGTGCTCCTGCCGATCGTTCCTATGTTCCACGTCAACGCCTGGGGAATGCCGTTCGCGGCCACCTGGTACGGGGCCGGCCAGGTGTACGGCGGCCCGGCCCCGACCCCGGCCGACTACCTGCGGCTGATCCGTGACGAGGGCGTGACCGTGTCGGCCGGGGTGCCGACGGTCTGGCTCGGCATCCTCCAGCTGCTCGAGCAGGACGGCGGCGGCCTCGGCTCGCTCCAGCGGATCATCTGCGGCGGGTCGGCCGCTCCGGTGTCGATGATCCGGGCCTACGAGCAGCGCCACGGGGTCGAGTTCGTCCACGCCTACGGGATGACCGAGGCCACCCCGGTCACCCACTTCTCGCGGCTCAAGTCGGCCATGGACGACCTGCCGGTCGAGGCCCGCTACGGCTGCAAGGCCAAGCAGGGCCTGCTCGTGCCCGGCCTCGAGCAGCGGGTGGTGGACGCCGACGGCGACGAGGTCCCGGCCGACGGCAAGTCCATGGGCGAGCTGCTCTTGCGCGGCCCCACGATCGCCTCCGAGTACCTGGACGACCCCCGCTCGGCCCAGACCTTCGTCGGCGGCTGGTACCACACCGGCGACGTGGCCACCGTCGACCAGGCCGGCTACCTGCACGTGGTCGACCGGACCAAGGACCTGGTCAAGTCGGGCGGCGAGTGGATTTCCAGCGTCGAGCTGGAGAACGCCCTCATGGGCCACCCCGAGGTCGCCCAGGCGGCGGTCATCGCCGTCCCCGACGAGCGCTGGGGCGAGCGCCCCCTGGCCGTCGTGGTCCGCAAGCCGGGCTCGGAGGTCGGCGAGGCCGAGGTGGTGGCCTCGGTGGCCGGCAAGTTCCCCAAGTGGTGGCTGCCCGAGCGGGTCGAGTTCGTCGACGAGATCCCCATGACCGCCACCGGCAAGTTCTCCAAGCGCCTGCTGCGCGACCGCTTCGTCGGCCGGCTCCACGAGGAGGAGGGTTCCGACGAGCGCTGAGCCGCCCACCGCCCCGGGCGCCGACCCCACCGAGGCGCTCGCCCTGCGCCTGCGCGAGGCCACCGTCGCCGCCCTCGATCTCTGCACCGTCTACCTGGGCGAGCGGCTCGGCCTGTACCGGGCGCTGGCCGAGGGCGGGCCCGCCACCTCCACGGAGCTGGCCGACCGGACGGGCACGGTCGAGCGCTATGTGCGGGAGTGGCTGGAGCACCACGCGGCCGGCGGCCTGCTGGCGGTCGACGACCCGGCGGCCGGGCCGCTCCAGCGCCGCTACCGGATGCCGCCCGAGCACGTCCCGGTCCTGGCCGACCCCGACGACGTCCGCTACCAGGCCTACCGGGGGGTCGAGGCGGTCCGGGCGGCCCGGCCGCTGCCCGACCTGGTCGAGGCGTTCCGGCACGGCGGCGCCCCGCCCCCGCTGCCCTGGGAGCCCGAGGGCAGGGCGGAGTTCAACCGGGCGCTGTTCGTCAACCTGCTTGGCGGCGAGTGGCTGCCGGCGATTCCCGAGGTCGACCGGCGCCTGCGCGCCGAGCCGCCGGCCCGGGTGGCCGACGTCGCCTGCGGGACCGGCTGGTCGAGCATTGCCATGGCCACGGCCTACCCGCTGATCACGGTCGACGGCTTCGACCTCGACCCCGACGTGGTCGCCGCCGCCACCGACAACGCCCGCGGCACCGACGTCGCCGGCCGGGTGCGCTTCGCGGTCCTCGACGCCGCCGACCCGCGGCTGCCCGGCCGCTACGACCTGGTGACGATCTTCGAGGCCCTGCACGACATGTCCCGGCCGGTGGACGCCCTGCGGGCCGCCCGGGCCATGCTCGCCGAGGGCGGGTCGGTGGTGATCGCCGACGAACGGGTGGAGGACCAGTTCACGGCCCCGGCGCCCGGGCCGGACCGCCGGGCCTACGGCTGGAGCGTGGTCTCCTGCCTGCCCAGCGCCATGGGCGACTCCGGGACGGCCGCCACCGGCGCGGTCATGCGCCCGGCCACGCTCGCCGGCTACGCCGAGACGGCGGGCTTCGGCCACACCGAGATGCTCGATGTCGAGGCCGGCGACTGGCGGTTCTACCGGCTGCTCCCCTAGCCGGCGGCGGGAGGGCGGCCACCCAGGCGGCGATCTCGGCCCGGCGGGCCGCGCCGAGCTTGGTCAGGATGTGCTCGACGTGGGACCCGAGATCTACGAGGTCCCGATCGAGGTCAACTGACCCGCGGCGAGCCCCTGGCCTCGGCCAGCCAGGTGTCGAGGGGCCGTCCGGCGAGGCGCTCGTAGGCCTCGCGGTAGCGGGCCGCGGTGCCGGCGACGACATCGGGGGGGAGCGCCGGGGCCGGGGGCCGCTGGTCCCAGGCATGGTCCTGGAGCCAGTCGCGGACGTACTGCTTGTCGAACGACGGTGGGGAGTGGCCGGGCGACCAGCCGCCGGCCGGCCAGAAGCGGGACGAGTCGGGGGTGAGGACCTCGTCGGCCAGCACGACCTGGTCGCCGTCGAGCCCGAACTCGAGCTTGGTGTCGGCCAGCAGGATGCCCCGCCTGGCCGCGTGCTCGGCCCCCCGGCGGTAGACCTCGAGGGTGAGGTCGCGGAGTCGGCCGGACAGCTCGGGGCCGAGGGCCTCGGCCACCTGGGCCTCGGAGACGTTCTCGTCGTGGCCGGTCTCGGCCTTGGTGGCCGGGGTGAAGATCGGCTCGGGCAGCCGGTCGGCCTGGCGCAGCCCCGGCGGCAGGGGGATGCCGCAGACGGCCCCGGTGGCCTGGTAGTCCTTCCAGCCCGACCCGACCAGGTAGCCGCGGGCGACGCACTCGAACGGCACCATGTCCAGGCGCCGGACCAGCATGGCCCGGCCGGCCAGGTGGCGGGCCGCCGGTGGCAGCTCGGAGGCGCGCCAGCCGGCCAGGTGGTTGGGGACCAGGTCGTGGAACAGATCCAGCCAGAACACGGTCAGGGCGGTCAGCACCTCGCCCTTGCCCGGCACCGGGTCGTCGAGCACCACGTCGAAGGCCGAGATGCGGTCGCTGGCCACCAGCAGCAGGTGGCCGTCGTCGACCTCGTACAGGTCGCGGACCTTCCCGGAGCCGAGATGCCGCAGCCCCTCCGGAGCTGTGAGCTCGCTCACCGCAGTGCCTCCAGTCGCTCGAACACGGGACCGGACCCCTCCACGAACCGGGCCGGGTCGATCGCGGCGTCCAGGTCGCGCTCGTCCAGCGCGTCGGCCACGCCCGGCTCGGCCAGGAGCAGGTCGCGGAAGCCGCCCTTGCCCTCCCAGGCGGCCATGGCCGCCCGCTGCACGGCCGCATAGGCGTCCTCCCGGGTCCAGCCGGCGTCGACCAGGACCAGCAGGGCGGCCGAGGACCCGGCGAGCCCGCCAGAGGAAGTTAAGTTAGCCCGCATCCGCTCGGGGAACACGCGCAGGCCGGCGACCAGCCAGTGGGCCCGCTCCAGGGCGTAGTCGAGCACGCAGCAGGCGTCGGGCAGGGCGACCCGCTCGACGGCCGAGTGGGAGATGTCGCGCTCGTGCCAGAGCGCGACGTCCTCCAGCCCGGAGACGGCGTAGCCGCGCAGCAGGCGGGCCAGGCCACAGAGGCGCTCGGCCACGACCGGGTTGCGCTTGTGGGGCATGGCCGACGAGCCCTTCTGGCCATCGGCGAACGGCTCCTCGGCCTCCCTGACCTCGGTCCGCTGGAGGTGCCGGACCTCGACGGCCAGGCGCTCGATGTCGGCCCCGGCCACGGCCATGGCCGTCAGCAGCTCGGCGTGGCGGTCGCGGGCCACCACCTGGGTCGGGGCCGGCTCGGGGGCGAGCCCGAGCTCCGCCAGCACCTCGGTCTCGATCTCGGCCGGCAGGTTGGCGTAGGTGCCGACCGCGCCCGAGATGGTGCCGACGGCGACCGCGTCCCGGGCGGCGGCCAGGCGGCGCCGGTCGCGGTCGAAGGCGAAGGCGTGGCCGGCCAGCTTGAGCCCGAATGTGGTCGGCTCGGCGGCCACCCCGTGGGTGCGGCCCAGGCAGAGGGTGTCGCGGTGCTCCAGGGCCCGGTCCGCCACGGCGCCGACCAGCCGGTCCAGCCGCCGGGCGAGCACGTCGCAGGCCCGGGTGAGCTGGAGGGCGAGGGTGGTGTCGAGCAGGTCGGAGGAGGTCATGCCGTAGTGGACGTGCCGGGCCGCCTCGCCGATGCCCTCCCCGTAGGCGGTCAGGAAGGCGATGACGTCGTGGTGCAGCTCGGCGTCGAGCTGGTGGACCCGCTCCGGGGCGGGGGCCGGGGCCTCCTCGATGACGGCCAGGTCGGCCGGCGGCACCAGCCCACGGCGGGCCCTGGCCCTGACCACGGCCAGCTCGACCTCGACGAACAGCCGGAAGCGGGTCGTCTCGCTCCAGATCGCGCCCATCTCGGGGAGCGTGTACCGGGGGATCATGGCGCTACAGCCGCAGGCCCTCGGCCAGCTGGTCCTTGAACTCCTGCAGCTGGAGGCGGAGCCGGGCGTCGCCGACGGCCAGGATCTGCACGGCCAGGATGCCGGCGTTGGCGGCGGCGTCCAGGCCGACGGCGGCCACCGGCACGCCCGAGGGCATCTGCACGATCGAGTACAGCGAGTCCTGGCCGGCCAGCTGGGGGGTGAAGATCGGCAGCCCGATCACCGGCAGGGTCGTGTGGGCGGCCAGCACCCCCGGGAGGGCGGCCGCCTTGCCGGCGGCGGCGATGATCACCTGGAGCCCGCGGTCGACGGCGCTGGCCCCGTACTCGGCGACCCGGCGGGGCTCGCGGTGGGCGCTCAGCACCTCCAGCTCGTACTCGACGCCGAATTTCTCCAGCATGACCGCCGCGGTCTTGGCCTTCTCCTCGTCGGAGGTCGAGCCGAGCACGATCCCAACCCTTGGCGGCATGAACACTCCTTGATCCGGTGCTGGTCGCGGCATTCTAGAACGGAACTAGTGAAGCCTCCCGCGTTCGGCCTCTTCGGCGTTCTCGACTAGACCGAGGCGTTCGAGGGCGGCCACGATCCAGGCGTGCTTGGCCTTGGAGAAGGCCACCGAGTCGACCGTCCCGCCGTCGACGATCGTCCGCTTCAGGTCGGCGTACTCCTCGCGCAGCCGCGGGTCGGCCAGCAGGGCGTCGCGGAAGCCGCGCAGGGCCGCCACCTCGGCGCTGTCGGCCGGGACGACGTGGATGTGGACCCGGAACGAGGTGTCCCCGTGGCGGATGATCCCCTGGAGCATGGGGCGGGTCGGCGGGAACGCCGTGGCCACCGCCTGGCGCTGGAAGCCGAGGGCGATCAGGTCGTCGGTGACGGCCGGGATCTCGTCCGGCGGGGTCGGGAGGAGCAGGTCGACGGTGCCCTTGCCGGCCAGGCCGGGCACGGCCGAGCTGCCGACGTGCTCGGCCACCGCCCCAGGACGCTTGTCGGCGATCAGCTCGGCGACCCGACGGGCCACCTCGGGGGCGGCCGCGTTGGACTGCCGGACCACGATCGGGACCCGGCAGTAGGGCAGGATCGGGGTCACGGCGGCGGGGCGGCGATGTCCCGCCGGTAGTGGACGCCGCCGAACCGGACGAGCTCGGCGGCCTGGTAGGCCCGGGCCCTGGCGTCGGCCAGGGTGTCGCCGAGGGCGGTGACCCCGAGCACGCGCCCGCCGGCGGTGCGGACCCGCCCGCCCGGGTCCAGCGAGGTCCCGGCGTGGAACAGGTGGACGCCGGGACGGGCCGCGGCCGCCTCGAGGCCCTCGACCTCCAGGCCGGTGCGGTAGGAGCCGGGGTAGCCGCCGGAGGCCAGGACCACGGTGACACAGGCCCGCGGGTCCCAGGAGACCTTGCAGCCGGACAGGGTGCCCTCGGCCGCCGCCCATGCCAGGTCGGCCAGGTCGCTGGTCATCCGGGGCAGGATGACCTGGGTCTCGGGGTCGCCGAAGCGGCAGTTGAACTCGAGCACCCTGGGGCCGGCCGGGGTGAGGGTCAGGCCGGCGTACAGCAGGCCCTGGTAGCGGGCGCCCCGGCGGGTCAACTCGGCCACGGTCGGCTCGAGCACGGTCCGGCGGATCTCCTCGACCAGGTCGTCGTCGAGGTCGGGCAGGGGCGAGAAGGCACCCATGCCGCCGGTGTTGGGGCCGGTGTCGCCGTCGCCGACCCGCTTGTGGTCGCGGGCCGGGGCCAGGGGGAGCACGGTGCGGCCGTCGGTGACCGCGAACACGCTGGCCTCCGGCCCCTCCAGGAACTCCTCGAGCAGGATGGTCCGCCCGGCCTCGCCGTGGACCTTCCCGACCAGGGCGGCCTCGACGGCCGCGCGGGCGGCCGCGGGGTCGCCGGTCACGGTCACACCCTTGCCGGCGGCCAGCCCGTCGGCCTTGACCACCCAGGGCGGCCCGAAGTCGTCGAGGGCGGCGATCGCGGCGGCCGGGTCGGTGAAGCTCTCGGAGCGGGCCGTCGGCACCCCGGCGGCGGCCATGACGTCCTTGGCGAACGTCTTGGAGCCCTCGATCCGGGCCGCGGCGGCGGTCGGGCCGAAGACCGGCAGGCCACGGTCCAGGAACTCGTCCGCGACCCCGGCGACCAGAGGCTGCTCGGGGCCGACGATGGTCAGGTCGACCCGCTTGGCCTCAGCGAAGCTGGCCAGCCCGGCCGCGTCGGTGGCGCCGACCCCGGGGACGTTCTCGGCCACCTGGGCCGTGCCGGCGTTGCCGGGCACGGCGAACAGCCGGTCGACCTCGGGGCTCTGGGCCAGTGTGGCCAGCAGGGCGTGCTCGCGCCCGCCGCTGCCGACGACCGCGATCCGCATCCTCATTCCTCTCCGGAGGTGGTCCGAACCAGGGTCTGCTCGCGGCCCGGGCCGACGCCGACGGCCGTCACCGGCACGCCGCCCAGCTTCTCGACCGCGTCGACGTACACCCTGGCCGCCCTAGGGAGGTCCTCGAGCCGGGTCACGCCGCTGATGTCCTCCCGCCAGCCCTCGAACGGCTCGTAGACCGGCTCGGCGTGGTGGATCTCCGTCTGGGTCATGGGCCAGTCCTCGGTCACCTCGCCGTCCACCCGGTAGGCGACCGCCACCGGGATCCGCTCGAACCGCGAGAGCACGTCCAGCTTGGTCACGAACAGCTCGGTGAGCCCGTTGACCCTGGCCGCATAGCGCAGGCCGACCGTGTCCAGCCAGCCGCAGCGGCGCGGCCGGCCGGTGGTGGTGCCGAACTCGTCGCCGGCCGCCCGCAGGGCCTCGGCCTCGTCCTCTGTGGCCTCGGTGGGGAACGGGCCGGCCCCGACCCGGGTCACGTACGCCTTGGCGATGCCCATGACCCGCTCGATCCAGCCCGGCCCGACCCCGGCCCCGGACAGGGCCCCGCCGGCCACCGGCGACGACGAGGTCACGAACGGGTAGGTGCCGTGGTCGACGTCGAGCAGGGTGGCCTGGGCGCCCTCGAACAGGACCTGCTTGCCCTCGCGGAGGGCGTTCCAGACGTACAGCGAGGTGTCGGCGATCCGGGACCGCAGGGCCTCGGCGTAGGTGGCGTACTCCTCCACGATCGCCTCGGCGTCCAGCGGCAGCCGGTTGTAGACCTTGGCCAGCAGTGGGTTGCGCTCGCGCAGCACGGCGTCGACCTTCTTGGCCAGGATCCCCGGGTCGAGCAGGTCCTGAACGCGGATGCCGAGGCGGCCGACCTTGTCGGCGTAGGTCGGGCCGATGCCCCGGCCGGTGGTGCCGATCCGCTGGCGGCCCAGCCAGCGCTCGGTGAGCTTGTCCAGCTCCTTGTGCCAGGGCATGATCAGGTGCGCGTTGGCCGAGATGAGCAGCTTGCCGGTGGCGATGCCCTGGGCGTCGAGGGCGGCCAGCTCGGCCAGCAGGGTCCCCGGGTCCACCACCATGCCGTCGCCGATCACCGGGGTGACGTGCGGGTAGAGGATGCCGCTGGGGATCAGGTGGAGCTTGAAGGTCCGGCCCCCGACCATCACCGTGTGCCCGGCGTTGTTGCCGCCCTGGTAGCGGACGACCACGTCCATCTTGTCGGCCAGCAGGTCGGTGGCCTTGCCCTTGCCCTCGTCTCCCCACTGGCTGCCGACGAGGATGGTTCCCGGCATGATCCTCGGCTCGCTTTCTGCGTCCCGGAAGGTTCCCGCAGCAGCCTACATCCGTCGCGAGCCGGTCGTTGCCAGCCAGACCCCGGCCAGCACCATGGGAGCGCCGGCCCACAGCGAGGGGCCGGGCAGCTCGCCGAACAGCCACCAGGCGAGGACGGTGGCGATGACCGGCTCGAGCAGCATGACCACGGCCACCAGGGAGGCGCTCACGCTGGCCAGCAGGCTGTTGAACACGGTGTGGTCGAGCAGCTGGGGGCCAACCACAACCCCGGCCAGGGCCAGCCAGGCCGTCGCCTCATAGCCCCCGAGGCTGGCCCCGGTGAGCAGGCAGGCCGGCAGCAGCACGACCGCGGCCACGCCGTAGACCGAGGCCGCATAGGTCGACACCGGCAGCCGCCGCCTGGCCACGCGCCCCAGCAGCAGGTAGGCGGCCATGGCCAGCGCCCCGGCGAAGGCCAGCACGTCCCCCCAGAGCGGGGACCCACCGGTGGGGCCCAACGCGCCCCCCCGGACCCCCCCAACCGAGCCGCCCATGATGGCGTCCCCTGCCCCGATCACCACCGCCCCGACGGTGGCCAGGATGATCCCGGCCCAGGCGCGGCCGCTGGGCGGCTCCCCAAGGAACACCGACCCGAGGCCGACGAACAGCGGGGCGCAGCTGACCAGCGTGGTCGCGGCGGCCACGGTGGTGAGGCCGAGGGAGGCGTTCCAGAGGGCGAAGTGGACGGCCAGGAACACCCCGGAGGCGGCCAGCCGGGCCAGCTCGGCCCGGTCCAGCCAGCCGACCTGGCGCCGGGGGGCGAACGGGGCCAGCACCGCCGCCCCGGCCAGGCAGCGCCAGAAGGCCAGGGCCAGCGCCGGCATGGCGGCCACCCGGATCAGGATCGGCGATGTCGAGATGGCCAGCACCCCCACCGTCATCCAGAGGATGATGCTGCTCCTAGAGGCGACCTTCAAGCGCCGGCCTCGAACCGTTCCAGGACGGCGACCACGAACCGGTCGGCCGCGGCCAGGTCGGCGGCGGCCGCGGGCATGGGGGCCTGGCCGAGCTGGGCGACCACGGCGGCGTCGACCAGGGCCACGGCCCCGGGGGGATCCGGCCGGAGGGGTCCGGGGAACCCCGGAGGGATGCCCCGGTCAATCGGGGCACTTGCTGCCCCCTCGGTGGATCGATCCGCGAGGCGGAGGCGGGCCCAGCGGCCGCTCTCGACCTTGGACCCGAGCACGTCGTCCTCCAGGTAGCGCCAGGCCCGGCAGGCGGTCAGCACCCGGTAGGCGAAGCTGCCGTGGCGGACCGCCCAGCGCAGCTCGGCCGCGGCCCGCTCCAGCAGCCAGGCCCGCGGCGGGTCGGCGAACACCTCGACCGGGCCGGGCCCGGCCACCGCGACCCCGGCCCGGCGGCAGACGGCGAAGTGGAGCAGCAGGTCGGGGTCGGCGGCGGCCGGCCCGCCGAGATGCGTCTGGGGCGACGACCCGGTGCTGACGTGGAGCTCGAACGGGGGCCGCCTCGGCGGGTCGGCGGCGACCGCGGCCGTGACCAGGCTGAGCTCCAGCCCGGCCGGCGCCGGGCAGGTCAGGCTGGGATGGTGGAGGCGGGCCGAGATCACCCGCTTGGCCCGCCGGTCCAACGGTCGGGCGACCACCCCGAGCAGGTCGACGTCGCTGCGCTCGGCCGACCAGTGGCCGAGCGCCCCCGACCCGTGCAGGTAGACGCCGACCAGCGCCGGCCCGAGCACCCGGGTGAGCCCCGCGGCCACCGCCGCCGGATAGGCGTCGAGGGCCGGGATCGAGCCGCCGTGCGCCACTAGCTGCCGACCAGGTACTCCAGCACCGGGGTCAGCTGCTCGGGCTCGATCCCGCCGTCGAAGCGCCTGGCCACACGGCCACGCTGGTCCACGACCACGGTGACGGGCTGGTAGGGCACCCGGTAGGCGGCCCAGGTCCGGCCACTGGCGTCGTTGGCCAGTGGGTAGGGGACCTCGAACTGCCGCTGGAACTTCCGGCCCTCGCTCACGGTGTCGTTGTAGGACACGCCGAAGAACTGGACCTCGCCCTTGAACTCCCGGGCAACCTGCCCGAGGCCGGGCTGCTCAGCCCGGCACACCACTCACCAGGATTCAAAGAAGTTCACCACCACGGGCTGACCTCGGAAGCCGCCGAGGGTGATCGTGCGGCCGTCGAAGGCGGTGACCTGGATGTCGGGCGCCGGCTGGCGGTCCTTGGCCGGGATCACCCCGTCGGGGGCCGGCCGGGTCGTCTCCGGGACCGCCTTGCGGGTGGTCGGGGGGACGGTGGTCGGGTCCGGGCCGGCGTCGGCGGTGGTCGACGGGACCCCGGCGCCCGAGCCGGACGGCGGGTCGCCGGCGCAGCCCGTGACGGCGAGGACCAGCGCAGCGAGCAGGGCAAGGAGGGCAAAACGGTGACGCATGGCCCCGATCCTACCCGTTGCGGTTACCATGCGCGCCCGAGGGGGGAAACGCCGCCGCGCTGGAGGAGGACCGCCCGCATGCGCTCCTGGGGATCCGAGTTCAAGCAGTTTCTGCTTCGAGGCAACGTCGTCGACCTGGCCGTGGGGATCGTCATCGGGGCCGCGTTCGCCGCGGTCGTCCAGGCCGCCGTCGCCGACCTGCTCACCCCGCTGGTCGCGGCCATCTTCGGCCAGCCCGACTTCAACGCCCTGACCTTCACGATCAACGGCTCGACGTTCCGCTACGGCCACTTCCTGAACGTGCTGATCGCCTTCATCACGATCGCCCTCGTGGTCTTCTTCTTCGTGGTCAAGCCGATCAACCGGCTGATGGAGCTGGCCAACCGCCGCGAGTCCCCCGACCCCAGCTCCCGCAAGTGCCCACAGTGCATCTCCGAGATCCCGATCGATGCTCGTCGTTGCGCCTTCTGCACCTCCGAGGTGGCTCCCGTCTAGACCTGCTTGCACCAATTGACAGCAGCCGGAGACCCCGCGCAATACTATGGTCCAGCAGAGCGAGAAGGAGTGGCCATGGACGACGGCCTGCACCAGCTACCAGCCGAGTTCGACCGGCTGAAGGCGCCTTCGAGCGCCTATGCGCCCCGTCAGGTCGTCACCTACCTGTGCACCAGGGAGCACGTGATGTCGGTGCCGTTCGCGGCCGACGCCGAGGTTCCCGAGGTCTGGGACTGCCGCTGCGGCCAGCCGGCCACCCGGGTGGCGGCCGCCGACGCCTCCTGACCTGGCCAGGACACGCTTCGACCTGGTGGTGGTCGGCGCCGGGCCGGCCGGGGCCGCGGCCGCCCTCGAGGCCAGGCGCCTGCG
>JASLBL010000330.1 GCA_030146615.1 Actinomycetes bacterium | reverse complement strand
GTCCAGCCTGGTCAACGTGGCCTACGGGCCCGAGCAGCACGCCGGGGGGAGCGGGGTCGGGCGGGTCAAGCTGGGCGCGGCCCGCCTGCTCGACGCCGTCACGGCCCGGCCGGTGGTCCGGTTCCACGCGGTGTCGCAGTACGTGGCCGACGTCATGGCCCGCCGCCTGCTGCTGCGCCGCTCCAGCGTCGAGGTGGTGACCCGGGGCCGCGACCCGGAGCTGCTGGGCCGGCGCACCGCCGAGCGCCGGGCCCGGGCCCGGGCCGGGCTCGGGATCGGCCCCGAGGAGGCGGTCGTCCTCGGGGCGGCCCGCCACGAGTGGCAGAAGGGCCTGGACACCCTGGTCGAGGCGGCGCCGCGGGTCCTGGCCGAGGTCCCGGCCGCCCGGATCCTGGTCGCCGGCCGCGAGGGGAACCAGACCCCCCAGCTGCAGGCCCTGGCCGACCGGCTGGGCGTGGCCGGCCGGGTCCAGTTCCTCGGCGCCCGGACCGACGTCCCCGACCTGCTGTGCGCGGCCGACGCCTTCGCCTTCCCGACCCGCTGGGAGGGCATGCCGGGGTCGATCTTGGAGGCGATGGCCCTTGGGGTGCCGATCGTGGCCAGCGACATCCCGCCGGTCACCGAGGCCGTCACCGACGGGCTGAGCGCGCGGCTGGTCCCGGCCGGCCAGCCCGACGCGTTCGCCGCCGCGCTGGTCGAGACCCTGTCCGACCGGGAGGCGGCCGCGGCCAGGGCCGAGCGGGCCGAGGCCGACTTCCAGGCCCGGTTCACCATCCGCCGGGCCGCCGACGGGATGCTGGCCTTCTACGATCATGCCGTGTCCGCGGTCAGGTAGGCCGGGGCGGCGGCCGGGCGGCCCATGGTCTCATCCAGCCAGGCCTGGAACATCAGCACGTCCCACAGGTGGTACTGCCAGTTGCGGCGCCCGCTCAGGTGCTCGGCCCAGCGCTCGCGCACCGGCCCCGGGTCAAGGTAGCCGTCGGCGCGGAGCCGGCCGGCGTCCAGCAGCGTCTCCGCCCAGTCCCGCAGCGGCCCCCGCAGCCAGCGGCCGATCGGCACCCCGAAGCCCATCTTGGGCCGCTCGATCAGCTCCCGGGGCACGTGGCGGTACAGCACCTGGCGCAGCAGCCACTTGCTCTGGCCGTCGCGGAGCTTGAGGTCGAGGGGCACCCGCCAGGCGAGCTCGATCACCCGGTGGTCGAGCAGCGGCACCCGCGACTCCAGGCTCACCCCCATGCTGGCCCGGTCCAGCTTGACCAGGATGTCGTCCGGCAGGTAGGTGACCAGGTCGAGGTACATCATCTGCTCGACGAGTCCGCCGACGTCGGCCCGGAGGGCCGGGTCGGCGGACGGGGGCACCGGCTCGGTGGCCCCGAGGACCAGCTCGCCGGGCCGTTTCCAGTGCGACACCAGGTCGAGGTAGATCGCCTCCGGGCTGCCGAGGCCGAGCACCCCGGCCAGCTTGTGCAGCTTGTCCCCGGCCAGCCGCTGCCTGGCCCCGCGCGGGGCCAGCGGCCCGGCCCGGTCCAGTAGCCGCTCCCAGGCCTGGGGGGAGCGGGAGGTCAGCAGCCCGGCGGCCGCCCCCCGCAGCGGCCGGGGGACCCGGCTGGCCTGCCGCCAGACCTGCGGCACCCAGCGGTAGCGGTTGTAGCCGCCGAACAGCTCGTCGCCCCCGTCCCCGGAGAGGCTGACGGTGACGTGGCGGCGGGCCAGCTCCGAGACCAGGTACACCGGGATCTGGGAGGAGTCGGCGAACGGCTCGTCGTAGAGGGCCGGCAGCCGGGGGATCACGGCCAGGCAGTCCTGGGGGCTGACGTACAGCTCGGTGTGGTCGGTGCCGAGGTGGGCGGCCACCGCCTTGGCGTCGACGGCCTCGTTGAAGTCGGGGTCGTCGTAGCCGACGGTGAAGGTCCGGACCGGGCGGCTGCTGCGGGCCTGCATGAGCGCGACCACGGTGGAGGAGTCGACCCCGCCGGACAGGAAGGCCCCGAGCGGGACGTCGGCCACCATGCGCATCCCGACCGCCTCGCCCAGCAGCTCCTCCAGCCGGTCGGTGGCCTCCCGCGGCCCCAGCCCGGCCTCGGCCCCGGCCTCGGCGGCCGCCCGGGCCGACCAGTAGGGCACCGGGGCCGGGGTGGCCCCCGGGCGCCCGGCGTCGACGGTCAGCACCGTGGCCGGGGGCAGCTTGCGGATGCCCTGGTAGATCGACCAGGGGGCGGGCACGTACTTGTGCCGCAGGTACAGGGCCAGGGCGTCGCGGTCGACCCCGGCCCGGAACCCGGGGTGGGCCCGCAGCGCCTTCAGCTCCGACCCGAACACGAAGGCCGTCCCCGCCCAGCCGTAGTACATCGGCTTCTCGCCGGCCCGGTCGCGGGCCAGCCGCAGCCGCCGCTCCTCCCGGTCCCAGACGGCCAGGGCGAACATGCCGTTGAGCCGGGCCAGGGCCGCCTCGACCCCCCACTCGGTGAACGCGGCCAGCATGACCTCGGTGTCGGAGCGGCCCCGGAACCGGTGCCCGGCCCCCTCCAGCCGCCGCCGCAGCTCCCCGAAGTTGTAGATCTCGCCGTTGAACACGGTCACGTACCGCCCGCAGGCCGAGGTCATCGGCTGGTCGCCGTCCTCGGTGAGGTCGATGATGGCCAGCCGCCGGAACCCAAGGGCCACCCCGGCCGCCGGGTCGGCCCAGGACCCGCCCGAGTCCGGCCCCCGGTGCCGGAGGGTGCCGGCCATGGCGTCGGCGACGGCCCGCAACCCCTCCGCCGGCGTGTCGCGGGCGCAGTCGACGAAACCCGCCAGGCCGCACATTGTTGATAGCGTAGACGGACGCCCGTCCGGTCCGGCACCAGCAAGTGCCGTAATTCCCGCCTGTCAGGCCGTCCGGCCGCCGCTTCGCACGATCAGCAGCACCGACCGGACGAGCGGGCCGGTGGTCCCTGGGAAGAGCAGTCGGCCGAGCCCAAGGTAGACGGCGGCCCCGGCCACCGTGCAGACGGCCAGCTGGACGATGGCATGCTGCTGGTCGAGTCGCCCGAGCAGCAGAAGCACGACGGCGCCCATGACGGCGCTGAGCCCGGCGAACACGGCCAGGCCCTTGAGAAGGGGCGCGAAGGCCAGTCCGAGCGGCCGGGCGAGCGTGAGCTGCTGGTGCACCGCCCACAGGAGGGTGGCGAGGAAGACCCCGCCCGCGACCGCCGCCACGGTGCGAAATGTGACGCCGGCGACCACCACGGCGGCCAGCAGCAGGATCAGGCGGACGACGTTGGTGACCAGCAGCGGCCGGACCCGCCCGTGGGCCATCGCGACCATGGGGGGGCCGAAGGTGACGAACTCCAGCAGCGCCACGAAGGCCAGCCAGCGTAGCGGCGCCACCGCGCCACCCCACTGCGAGCCGAAGAACACCTGCACGACCGGCTCGGCGAGCACGGCCAGCCCGACCATGGCCGGGAAGCCGACCCAGGCCAGCAGGAGATGGGTGTGGTCGTACACCTCCTGGGTCCGCTGCCGGTCGTCCTGGGAGCGGGCCAGCACCGGGTACATCACCGCTCCGGCGACCCAGGTGACACGCAGCCGCAGGATCTGCGGCAGGACATAGGCGACGTAGTAGGCGCCGAGGGTGGCCGCCCCCAGCAGGTTGCCGACGACCACGTAGTCGGCGTTACGGACGCCGTAGGTGAGGCCGTTGTTGACCAGCAGCCCGCCGGCGAAGCGCAGGTCCTCACCGACGAGCCGGCGCCGGAAGACGAGCCGGGGCCGCCAGCGCGCGGCCAGGCACAGCCCGACGAGCTGGGCCGTCGCCTGGGCCACCATCCCGATCACGACCGCCCAGGCACCGGCCCCGGCCAGGGCGAGGGCCACCTGGACGACGACGTAGACGACGAAGCTGCGGATGTAGGCGAGGTGCATGCGCTGGAGCTGGAGCCGCCGCTGGAGGATCCCCTGGGGCACCACCAGGGCCGCGCCGGGGATGCAGCTGAGCCCGAGGACCATCAGGTAGCTGGCGGCGTCCGGCACCCCGACCAGGCCGGCCAGGAACGGCGCGGCCGCCGCGACGATTGCCGCGATGGCGATGCCCATGCCGCTGACCAGCCAGAACACCGAGGACAGGTACTGGTCGTCGGCGTGTTTGCGGCGGACGATCGCCGCCTGCCAGCCGAGAGCGAGGGCCAGCTGGACGAACTGGAGCACCGTCACCGAGGCCGTGACCAGCCCGAAGTCGGCCGGGGTGAGGAGCCGGGCCAGGACCATGGTGGCGACGACGCTCAGCAGCTGCTGGGTCGCCTGAGCGATGACCCCCCAGAGCGCTCCCCGCCGGGCCAGGCGGCCGACCTCGGTGCTGTCGGCCGCGCCCTCGGCGGCCTGCTCGCCCGGCCGGCCGGTCACGGCATCGTCGTGTCCCGCACCGGCTCGACGCGGCGCAGCCATGCCTCCCGCCAGTAGGTGTAGATCTTGCGGCGGCAGAGGGCCCGGAAGGTCCCCTGGCACCACGCGTCCTCGAGGATGATGCAGTCGCGCAGCTTCAGCATCCGGCCGGTCTTCTCGTCGATGATCCGCTCGACCCGGGCCAGGACCCTGGCCCGCCGGCCGCAGTAGGGCAGCATCTCGGCCCCGAAGCGCAGGCCCCGCAAGGCGCCGCGCTCGTCGAGGGTGGCCTCGATCTCGGCCTGGGACTTGACCTCGACCAGCTCGCCCGGCTCGAGCTGGAGCGGCTCGTGACGGCGCTTCTCACCGGTGGGGACATACGACGGCCATCCCCGGCCACCGCGGATCCGCAGCGCCCTCGGCAGCCGGCCGCTGAAGCTCTGCCACTTGTTGAAGGCCAGCACCGCGGCGCTGGCCAGGGCCGTGCCCACCGAGGCGTTGCCCGAGCGCACGTCCTTGACCCAGAGCTCGGGGCGGCGCGGCGACACGAAGGAGGTCGCCTTGAGGAGCTCGGTGGCCTGGCAGGCGTAAACGGGCTCGCGCTCGGTGTGCCCGTCGCCGTGGGTGGCCGCGGCCAGCGACGGGGGGACCTCGCCGGCGGTGGCGGGGACCTCGGCCCCGTCCTGTGCCGGCTCGCCGGCCAGCGCCGCCTCCAGCCAGTCCTCCTTCCAGTAGAGCAGGCATCGCGCCTGGCAGCCGCCGTGCGCGGAGCCGTCGCAGCGGACGCCGCGCAGGTGCACGGCCCGCTCCATCCGCCGGGTGGTCCCGCTCGTCCCGGACGTCTTCACGGTGTCGCAGGTCCGGTGCGTCACCGCGTCCACCGTCAGGGTCCGCCCGGCGAAGGCCAGCATCTCCGGCATGAACGGCAGCCCGTCCACCCGGGCGCGGTCGTCAAGGGTGGCCAGGATCTCCGCCGGGGGCTTGACCCGGACACGGTCCCCGACGCGCAGCTGGTCGGCACGCACAGGCTCCATGCGCGCGGCGGACGTCTCGACGGTCATCGGCTCTCCCCCCACAACAAGGCTGTCAGGGCCATGCTGCCCCATCGGGTCCGTAGGGGGCTCCCGCATTCGACGTATTGACCCAGGTCCCGACGGCCGTGACCATCGGTCCGGTGACTCCTCTGATCAGCGTTGGCCTGCCCGTCTACAACGGGGAACGGTACCTGGAGGGCGCCATCGAGGCGCTCCTGGCACAGGACGTCGACAACTTCGAGCTGCTCATCTCCGACAACGCCTCGGAGGACGCGACGGCCGCCATCGCCACCGCCTACGCCGAGCGGGACGCCCGCGTCCGGTACCACCGCAACCAGCGGAACCTGGGCCTGGCCGGCAACTTCAACCGGCTGGTCGAGCTGTCCCGCGGCAAGTACTTCAAGTGGGCCGCCCACGACGACTGGCACCCCCCGCAGACACTCCGCCTCTGCACCGAGGCGCTGGAGCGGGAGCCGACGGCTGTCCTGTGCGGGTCGGCGGTCGCGATCATGGACGAGGACGGGCAGGTGTTCGACGAGTGGCACCCGTCGGTAGACCTGGCCTCGCCGGCGGCGCCCATCCGCTTCCACCGGCTGATCTGGTCGATGGGGGAGACCCACCCGCTGTTCGCGGTGATGCGGACCGACGCCCTGCGGCGGACCTCGCTCATCCGGAACTACGTCGGCACGGACCGGGTGCTGCTGGCCCAGCTGGTCCTGATGGGCCCGTTCCTGCAGCTGCCCGAGATCCTGCACCACTACCGGCAGCCGAGGATGCTCAAGGCGCCGCCTCCGCCCGAGACCACCGGCGTCCAGGTCTCGGTGATCCTCAACCCGGCCAACCGGGGCCGGCTACGGTTCCGCACCTGGCGGCTCTGCTACGAGCACCTCGGCGTGGTCGCCCAGGCCCCGGTGGCGCCCTGGCACAAGCCGTGGCTGGCGGCCGACGTGCTGGCCCGCTTCGGCGGCCGCGACTCCCGGCGGATGGCCGCGGAGGTCTATCACGCGGGGCGGGTCCTGGTCTCGCGGGCGAGGGCCGGGGCGGCATGAGGCTGGGCCGGCTCGACCGTCCGACCCATGCGGCCGGTCCAGGCGTCCCGGCAGGCGCTGGCGTTGAGGGCGAGGTTCCTGGCCGCCAGCCGGGGACGGCGGGCCATGTTCAGCGCCGGCACGGCCAGCCCGGTCACCAGGGTGACCCGCAGCGCCGCCCTGGTGTGGCCGGACGAGCGAAGGACCGCGATCAGGTTGCGGAGGCTGTAGTAGCGGCGCCACGACGGCTCCGAGACGCTGGCCGCCGGCCGGACGGTCAGCCCGAGCCGGCCCTGACGTCGGCGCTCCTCCCGCCACAGAGCCCCGTGGGCGTAGACCGCGTAGCCGGCCGCCCGCAGCCGCAGCCCGTACTCCAGGTCGTCGAAGCCGAAGAACAGGTCCTCCCGGAAGTTGCCGACGGCACGGACGGCCTCGACCCGGTAGAAGGGGAACTGGCCGCCGCCGACATAGTCCACCGCCACCCCGTCCACCAGCTGGGCGTCGGGCACGCGACGGAGCCGGCCGGCGCTCGGGTCGAACCGGGCTCCGACCAGCCCGACGGCGCCGGTCGAGGGGTCATGGCGCCGCATCCGCTCGGCGAAGGCCTCCAGGTCCTCCAGCAGCGAGCTCGTCGCCGGTGGGTTGTCGTCGTCGAGCAGCACGACCCAGTCCTGGTCGGCCGCGAACCGGTCGATGGCGCGCACGCCGAGGGCGATGCCGCCCGCCGGGCCGAGGTTCTCGGGCGCCCCGATGTAGTCCACCGGCAGCCCGGCGGGCACTGCTTCCCGGACCAGCTCGCGGTTCTCGGTGGTCGGGTGGTTGTCCACCACCACCAGCCGGTCGAGGCGGCGCGACTGCTCGGCCAGCCGGGCCAGCGTCTGGGCGAGCTCCGCCGGCCGGCGGTAGGTGATCAGCAGCCCGTGCAGCATCCCGCCCCCCTCGGTGACAAGACCAGCCGGTTACCGTTCCCCGGACTCTGCGGAGGCGCGGCATGAAGCATGTTACCCGGCGGACCTTCCTGGCCCTCGGCGGCGCCGCCGGCGCCGGCGCCGTGGCCCTGGCGATCCGTGCCCGGGGGGACGGGGCCGCCCAGCGGCCCGTCGCCGCTCAGGCCACCTCCACGACCACGGCCCCCACCACCTCGGCCCCGGCCGCGGCCCGGGCGGCCACCGCCCGCTGGAGCGACCCGGCGTCCTGGCGCGGCGGCGTGCCGGGGCCGGACACGGTGGCCGTGGTCACCAGGCCCATCACGCTCGACGTCGACACCCGGGTCGCGGGCGTGACCGTGGAGCCGGGTGGGCGGCTGATCTTCGACCCGCGGGCCAGCCGCCGCCTGGACAGCGCCGGCAACGTCGTCGTCCGCGGGCGCCTGGTCATGCGCCCGGCTTCGGCTGAGGTCCGCCACCGCCTGGTCTTCACCGGGGCCGACGAGGCCAAGGCGGTCGGAAGCACCATGGAGGTGGAGCCCACCGACGTCGGCCTGTGGGTGATGGACAAGGGTGTCCTCGACCTGGCAGGCGCGCCCAAGCTGGCCTGGACCCGGGTCGCCGGGGCCGTCGACCGGGGCACCCGGACGATCACCCTCCAGGCCGACCCGGCCGGCTGGCGGCCAGGGGACGAGCTCGTCCTGGCCCCCACCCAGAGCCCTTCCGCCCCCGGCCACGCGACCGCCTTCGACCGGGCCCGCATCCGGTCCATCAACGGGCGGTCGGTCACCCTGGACCAGCCGACCGCCCACGTCCACCCGGCCGCCGACCTCGGCGCCGATGTCGGCAGCGGCCGGGTCCAGACCGCCGAGGTCCTGAACCTGACGCGCAACGTCGGCATCGAGGGCGTGGCCGGCCGCCGCGCCCACGTCTTCGTCCGCTCCAGCCGGCCGCAGTCGCTCAGGTCGGCCGAGCTCCGCCACCTGGGCCCGCGCAAGTTCAGCCGCAACGACGCCAGCGGCCCGGTCACCGCGTTCGTCAAGGGCAGGTACCCGCTCCACTTCCACATGTGCGACAACGGCTCGCGCGGCTCGGTGGTGGAGGGCGTGGTGGTCCGCGACGCCGGCTCCCACGCCTTCGTCGCCCACGAGTCCCACGGGGTCAGCTTCCGGGACTGTGTGGCCTACGACGTGCTCGAGCACGCCTACTGGTGGGACGGACCGCCTGGGACCACCACCGGCGGCGCCACCGACCCGGGCACCATCTCCAACGACATCCGCTACGAACGGTGCGTGGCCGCGCTCGTCCGCTACGAGCCCGACTACGAGGGCCACGACCTCACCGGGTTCGCCCTCGGGCGTGGCACCGGCAACGTCTGCCGGGGCTGTGTGGCCGTCGGCGTCCAGGGCAGCGCCAGCGCCTCCGGGTTCCAGTGGGGCGAGAACCAGGAAGGCCCCGGCCTGTGGGACTTCCGCGACAACGTCGCCCACAACAACGCCAGGCACGGCATCTTCTGGTGGCAGGTGACGGCCCGCCACCACACCGTGTTCGACTTCGTCGCCTACCGCAACGGCGGATCCGGGATCTTCAACGGCTCCTATGGCGACAACAACCACTTCGAGCGGTGCGTGCTCGTGGAGAACGCCGAAACCCAGTTCTTCGGCTGGGCCGAGTCAGGGCAGCGCGACCCCAGCGACCCCAACAGCCACGGGCAGGAGACCCCCCAGCACCTGGTCGACTCGGTGATGGACGCCCGCGGCCTGACCGACTACGCCTGCATCCTGGCCGGCCGGTCCGTCGTGGAGTCCCCGAACTCCGTCGGCCAGGTCACCGGCAACGTCTTCCGCGGCGCCCGCAAGGCATGCGTCGCCATCAGCTTCGACTTCCACGACTATGGGCCCTACATGACCAGATGGCGCCTTGACGGCAACCGCTACCAGGGCAACCGCTACTGGTTCGACGCCTCCTCCCACCCGGAGACAGTCGTCCAGACCGAGGACGGCCGACTCGGCCACCCGGAAGGCCCAACCGGCTCGTTCCAGCCTGCCTGGAACGCCAGAATCGCCTGAACGTACCCGGGATGGTCGCCGTGACGTAGGGGCCGTAGGGCCGATGCACCTGGGCTGATGCGCCCGCTTGGACCAGTCTTTCCCCAGGTAGGCGGGCTGGCCTGAGGGGGGCGACTTGAAGCGGGCGGAGACCGGGTCGACGATCACGATCCGGCCGTTCGAGACCGGGGACGAGGCGGCGGTGCTCGCCTTGCTCGAGCAGACGCTCGGCGGCGGGCCGGCCGGTCGTCGCCCGGCCGAGTTCTTTCGCTGGAAGCATCTCGGCAACCCGTTCGGGACGTCGTTCATGCTCCTGGCCGAGGCCGACGACCGGATCGTCGGGCTCCGCGCGTTCATGCGCTGGCGCTTCACGGTGGACGGGCGCCAGCTGGCCGCGGTCCGCGCCGTCGACACCGCCACCCACCCCGAGTACCAGGGCATGGGGGTGTTCTCGAGACTCACCAGGGCCGCCCTCGAGGCCCTGGCCGGCCAGGTCGACCTGGTGTTCAACACGCCCAATGACGCCAGCCGGCCCGGCTACCTGAAGCTGGGCTGGCGCGAGGTCGGCCGGGTCCCGGTCTCACTCCGGGTCCGGCGGCCCGTCGCCTTCGCCCGCGGGCTGCGACGGCCGGCCGCCCAGCCTCGGGCCCGGCCGCCCGTCCACGCCGAGCCGGCGGCGCGGGTGCTGGAGCGGGAGGCCGACGTCGCCGGCCTGCTGGCACGGCTGCGCCCGTCCGGCGGGCGGCTGAGCACGCCCAGGGACGTCGGCTACCTGCGCTGGCGCTACGGGGCCGCGCCGCTGCTCGACTACGCCGGCGTGGCCGAGGAGGACACCGGCGGCCTGCGCGGGGTGGCCCTGTTCCGGGTGCGGCCGCGGGGCGGGCTGTGGGAGACCACCGTGGCCGAGGTGCTCGTCCCCGACGGCGACCGGCTCACCGCCCGGCGGCTTCTGGCCAAGGTGGCCAGGGCGGCCGAGGTGGACCACCTCACCCTTCGCGCCCCGGCGCTGACCGGGGCGGCGGCCGGGTTCCTGCCCGTCCCCGGCGGCATCTCCTTCGTCGTCAAGCCGCTGCGCGACGGCCTCGAGCCCGACCCGACGACCCTGGGTGCCTGGGCGCTCTCCCTGGGCGACCTCGAGGTGTTCTGACCGTGCCGCCGTTGGCTCCGGTCCAGACCCGCATGCGGGTCATCGCCGGCAGCAGCCTGCTCGGGGCGGCGGTGACCGTGCTCGGCCTCCTGCTGTTGTGGTCGCTGCGCGTGGACAGCATCTGGGTGGTGCTGTTCCTGGTCCCGATCCTGCTCGCCGCCACCGCTCCGGCCCTGGCCAGGCAGGCGGCCCGGGACCAGGACCGGCGGCTGTTCCAGCTGCTGCTCCTGGCCCTGCTCCTCAAGCTGGTCGGATCGCTGGTCCGCTACTACGTCTCGTTCGAGATCTACGGTGGGCTGGTCGACTCGGCCCTCTACCACGAGATCGCCGCCGGTCTCTCCGAGCAGTACCGGAGTGGCAACTTCGACACCGGGCTGACCTCGCTGAGCGGCACCAACTTCGTCCCGTTCTTCACCAGCCTGGTGTACACGGTGATCGGCCCCAACATCTTCGCCGGGTACCTGCTGTTCGGCTGGCTGGCCTTCTGGGGCGTCTTCTACGCGTACCGGGCCTTCACCATCGCGCTGCCCGGCGGGAACCACCGCAGCTACGCCTACCTGCTGTTCTTCCTGCCGTCACTGCTCTACTGGCCCTCCAGCGTCGGCAAGGACGCCTGGATGCTGTTCACCCTCGGTCTGGCTGCCTACGGTGTGGCCAGGATCGTCACCGGCCGGGTGCTGCGCGGCGCGGTCATCGCCGGCACCGCCCTGTGGCTGGCGGCACTCGTCCGGCCGCACGTGGCCGGGATGGTCGGCCTCGGCCTCGCCGTCGCGTACATGGTCGGGCGGACCCGATCCCGGGCCGGCTGGCAGGCGGCGGCGATGAAGCTGCTCGGCCTGGCCGCGGTGGTCGTGCTGGCCGCCGTCCTGCTGAGCCAGACGAGCACGTTCCTGAAGCAGAGCGGGCTCGACCCGGAGGACGGGGTGGCGTCGGTCCTCACCGAGAACCGGGAGCGGACCGAGCAGGGCGGGTCCAGCTTCGGTACGCCGCAGCCCGGCATCTCCCCGGCACAGCTGCCGTTGGCGCTGGTGACCATCCTGTTCCGGCCCTTCCTGTTCGAGGCCAACAGCATCCAGGTGCTGATCACGGCGCTGGAGAGCACCGTGCTGCTGGTGCTGACCCTGCGGCGGATCCGGCCGATGGGGCGGGCGGTGCGGAGCTTCCGGCGGCTGCCGTACGTGACCTTCGTGGTCGTGTACGGGCTGCTGTTCATCGTCGCCTTCTCGAGCATCGGCAACTTCGGGATCCTGGCCCGCGAACGCTGCCAGCTGCTGCCGTTCTTCCTGGTGCTGCTGGCCGTCCCTGGGGTTCGTTCGCGCCGGGCGAGGACGCCGGCGACCACCACCGCCAGCCAACCGATCCGGAGGGCCGATGCCGGTCAGCTCGTTCGCGCGTAAGGCCGTCAAGGCGGCCGTCCTGCCCGGTGGCATGGTCACCGGGCGGCGGCCCGGCGACGTGGTCGTGCTGCTGTACCACCGGGTGGTGGGGGCGGGGGGCGAGATCGACATGCCGCCGGCCCTGTTCGAGCGCCAGCTCGAGGTCATGGCCACCCAGGACCGGGTGCTGACCCTGGACCAGGCGGTGGCCGGCGACCCCGAGGGTGGGGTGGTGGTCAGCGTCGACGACGGCTACCGGGACTTCTATGACACGGTGCTGCCGCTGCTGGTCCGCCACCGGGTCCCGGCCGTGCTGTACCTGGCCACCGGGCTGGTCGCCGGGGAGGGGGACGGGCCCGACGACCCCGACGCCCTCACCTGGTCCCAGCTGGCCGAGGCGGTCGCCACCGGGCTGGTCACCGTCGGCTCGCACACCCACGGCCACGTCGACCTGGCCCGCGCCCCCGAGCACGTCTGCCGGGACCAGATGACCCGCTCCCGCGGCCTGATCGAGGACCGCCTCGGGGTCGCCTGCCGCCACTTCGCCTACCCGTGGGCGGTCGGCTCGCCGGCCGCCGACCGGCTGGCCAGGGAGCTGTTCGACTCGGCCGCGCTCGACGCCTGGCGGACCAACCGGGCCGGGACCACCGACCCCTGGCGCCTCGGCCGGTCCCCGCTGCTGGCCAGCGACGGCCTGGCCTTCTTCCGGGCCAAGCTCCAGGGCCGCCTGGACGGCGAGGCCCTCGCCTACCGCCTGCTCGGCCGCGGGCCATGGAGGCGGCAGTGAGCGCCCCTCCTCCGGTCCGGGTCGCGCACCTCACCACCACCGACCTGACCCTGCGCTACCTGCTCCTCGGCCAGCTCACGCGGCTGCGCGAGGAGGGGTACCAGGTCACCGGCATCAGCGCCCCCGGGCCCAACACCGCCGCCATCGAGGCGGCCGGGATCCGGCATGTGGCCTGGCGCAACGCCACCCGGAGCTGGAACCTCGGGGCCGACCTGCGGGCCTTCGCCGAGCTGGTGCGGCTGCTGCGGCGCGAGCGCTTCGACCTGCTCCACACCCACAACCCCAAGCCGGGGGTGATCGGTCGGGTCGCGGCCCGGCTGGCCCGGGTGCCGCTGGTCGTCAACACCGTCCACGGCCTGTACGCCACCCCCGAGGACCGGCCGGCCAAGCGAGTCCCGGTGCTCGCCCTGGAGGGCCTGGCCGCCCGCTGCTCGGACCTGGAGCTGTACCAGAGCGAGGAGGACCTGCGCTGGGCCAGGCGCATCCGGCTGGTCCCGGCCGGCCGCAGCGAGCTGCTCGGCAACGGCACCGACCTCAAGCGGTTCGACCCCGACCGGGTCGACCCCGACCGGGCGGCCGCGCTCCGGGCCGAGCTCGGGGTGCCCGCCGACGCGCTGGTCGTGGGGGCGGTGGGCCGGCTGGTGGCCGAGAAGGGCTACCGGGAGCTGTTCGCCGCCGCCCGGGCGGTACGCCGCCGGCACCCGCAGGTGCGGTTCCTGGTCGTGGGCGGCCCCGACCTGGACAAGGCCGACGCCATCACCGAGGTCGAGCTGGCCGCGGCCGCCGCCGACGTCTGCTTCGCGGGCTGGCGCGACGACGTCGACGACCTGCTGGCCGTGATGGACGTGTTCGTGCTCGCCTCCTGGCGCGAGGGCGTGCCCCGCTCGGCCATCGAGGCCGCGGCCATGGCCAAGCCGCTGGTCCTGACCGACATCCGCGGCTGCCGGGAGGTCGCCCGCCACGACCGCGAGGCCCTGCTGGTCCCGCGCCGCGACCCGGAGGCCCTGGCCGCCGCCATCTCGCGCCTCGCCAGCGACCCGGCCCTCCGGTCCCGCCTTGGCGAGGCGGCGAGGCGCCGAGCCCAGGAGCGGTTCAGCGAGGAGGCGGTGGCGGAGAAGGTCGTCGGCGCCTACCGCCGCCTTCTTGGTGACCCGAGGGCCGCCCGGCCCGGGCCGGCTCCCGAGCTGGTGGTCATCCGGCCCGCCACCGCCGCCGACGCCGCGGCCATGGCCCGGCTCCACGCCGAGGGGATGCCGGACGCGTTCCTGCCCACGCTGGGCCGGCGGTTCCTGGGGCGGCTGTACGTGGCCCTGGCCGGCGACCCGGAGGCGGTGGCGCTGGTCGCCGAGGGGCCCGACGGGGTGGTCGGGTTCGCCGCCGGGGTGGTCTCGGTGGGGGGCTTCTACCGGCGCTTCACCGTCCGCCACGGGCCGGCCGCGGCCCTGGCCGCCGCCCCCCGCCTGGTCCGCCCGGCCATGGCCAGGCGGCTGCTGGAGACCGTCCGCTACCCGGCCCAGGCCGGCGAGCCCACGGCCAGCCTCCCCGACGCCGAACTGCTGGCGATCGCCGTCGCCCCGGCGGCCCGGGTCGGCGGCACCGGCCGGGCCCTGGCCGACGGCGTCCTCGACGGCCTCGCGGCCAGGGGCGCCGGCCAGGTCAAGGTCGTGGTCGGCGCGGCCAACTCCGGCGCCAACCGCTTCTACGAGAAGGTCGGCTTCCAGCCAGCCGGTCAGCTCTCCGTCCACCAGGGAACCCCGAGCAACGTCTGGATCCGGTCATGCCATTCTTCATCGCCATCGCCCTCGCCCTCGTCCTGACCTGGGCAGCCCGCCGGCTCGGCCTGGCCACCGGCCTGGTCGACCGGCCACCGCCGGCCGGCGCCGGCGCCGACGGGCTCAAGATCCACACCGTCCCCATCCCCGTCCTCGGCGGCCTCGGCGTGATGACGGCCACCCTGGCCACCCTGCTGCTGCTCGGCGAGGGGCTGCGGCCGGCGGTGGTCGCCGGCGTGGCCCTGGCCACCGCCATCGGCCTGGCCGACGACGCCCGGC
>JASLBL010000267.1 GCA_030146615.1 Actinomycetes bacterium | reverse complement strand
GGCCGGCGGGCGAGCGCGGGTCGGGCCGCCCGGACGGCGGCAACGGGGGCCGAGAGGGGCGGCGCCACGCCGGGTTCGGGGACCCGCTGATCGAGGCGATGGCCAGGGCGCTGGCCGGCCGGGGCTTCGACGAGGCGGCCGTCCGCTCGGCCATCCGCTCCTTCAGGAACGGCCAGGGACCGTCCGGTGAGGCGGCCGTCCGGGCGGCGCTGGTCGAGCCGATGCTCCAGTCGGCCGCCGAGCACCTCCTCGGCGCCCCCAGCACCACCCGACCGCCCGACCGCCCCCAACCGCCCGCAACCCCGGCCCACCCTTCGGCGACGCCGGCGTCCCGGCCCGCCGCCGAGCCCGACCCGGCCCCGGCGCGGCCGGAGGCGGCGTGGGCGGTGCTCTGGGCCGACCTCGCCGACAGCGGGCGGCGACCCGGCGACAGCGGCGGGTCGGGGGGCGAGGACGGCGACGACCTCATGGCCGTGGCCAACGCCGTCCAGGCCAGGCGGCGCGTCCGGCTGCTGCGCCGCTGACCCGGTCAGCCCTGGTAGAGGGCGTCGATCCGCTCGGCGTACTTGGCGTGGATGATGCGGCGCCGGAGCTTGAGGGTGGGGGTCAGCTCCTCGCTCTCGGCCGTCCACTCGACCGGCAGGATCTCGAAGCGCTTGACCTGCTCGATGCGGGCCAGGCGCTGGTTGGCAGCGTCGACCGCCAGCCGGACCTCGGCCAGCACCCGCTCGGAGGCGGCCATGGCCGCCAGGTCGCCGCCCTCCACGCCGTTGCGGGCCGCCCAGGCCGGGG
The DNA here is from genome assembly GCA_030146615.1 of Actinomycetes bacterium. Taxonomy (GTDB): domain Bacteria; phylum Actinomycetota; class CALGFH01; order CALGFH01; family CALGFH01; genus CALGFH01. The sequence continues at coordinate 6,241 of JASLBL010000267.1, read as the reverse complement.
CGAGCTCGTGGTCGAGCACGATCAGGGCGACCACGTACGGCCGGTCGTCGCCGTAGATCAGGGCCTGGCCGATCAGCGGATGCTCCTTGAGCAGGCCCTCGATGTTGGCCGGGGAGAGGTTCTTGCCGCTCGAGGTGATGATCAGCTCTTTCTTGCGGTCGACGATCTTGAGGTAGCCATCGCCGTCCAGCTGGCCGACGTCGCCGGTGTGCAGCCAGCCCTCGGCGTCGATCAGCTCGGCCGTCGCCTCCGGCTGCCGGAAGTAGCCAGGGGTGTTGATCGGCCCCCGGACCAGCACCTCGCCGTCGTCGGCGAGGCGCACCTCGACCCCGGGCAGGGCCGGGCCGACGGTGCCGATCTTGACCTTGCCCGGCGGGTTGCCGGCGGCCACCGCGCTGGTCTCGGTCATGCCGTAGACCTCGACCAGGGTCAGGCCGAGGGCGGCGAAGAACTCGGCCACGTCCACGGCCAGGGGCGAGGCCGCGCTGGAGGCGAAGGTGCAGCGGTCCAGCCCGATGGCGTGCCTGACCTTGGCCAGGACCAGCCGCTCGAGCAGGGCGTGCCTGGCCCGCAGGCCGAGCGGCACCGTCTCGCCCCGCTGCTGGCGGCGGACGACCTCCAGCCCGGTCTGGACCGCCCGGTGGGCGATCTTGCGCTTGCGCTCGTTCTCCTCGGCGGCCAGCTTGGCCTCGATGCCGGCCCGCACCTTCTCCCAGACCCTGGGCACCCCGAAGAAGATCGTGGGCCTGGCCTCGCGCACGTACTCGACCGCCTGGGTCGGGTCGGGGCAGAACCAGACGTGGGTCCGCAGTGCCAGCGGCACGTAGATCGACAGCACCCGCTCGGCGATGTGGGCCAGGGGCAGGTACGAGACCGAGCTGCCCTCGGGGCTGAGCCCGGTCAGCCGCAGTAGGGCGGCCGACTCGAAGAGCAGGTTGTGGTGGGTCAGGAGCACGCCCTTGGGCGGGCCGGTGGTCCCGGAGGTGTAGAGCAGGGCGGCGTTGTCCTCGGGCCCAACCCGGCCCCGCAGCTCCTCGAAGCCGGACCGGTCGGCGGCCAGGGCCTCGCGGCCGCGGCGGACCAGCTCGTCCCAGCCGAGCACCCCCGGGCCGTCGCCCTCCTGGGCGCCGTCCAGCACCACCACGTGCCGCAGGGCCGGCAGCTCGTCGCGGATGTCCTGCCAGCGCTTGAGCATGTCCCGGTCCTCGAGCACGGCCACCTTGGCCTCGCAGTGGCCGGCCACGTACCGGATCTGCTCGGGGGCGAGGGTGAAGTAGAAGCTGGTCGGGGTGGCCCCGGCGTGGATCGCCGCCTGGTCGGCGAGGACGTGCTCGGGCCGGTTGGCGGCCATGATGGCCACGAAGTCGCCCTTGCCGACCCCCAGGCCGGCCAGCCCCATGGCGACCTCGGCGACCCGCTCCCGGTAGTCGCGCCACGACAGGGTGTGCCAGGCCCCGTCCCGCTTCCAGGACATGGCCGGGGCGTCCCCCTGCCCGGCCGCGTGCTCGGCGAGCAGGTCGCACAGGGTGCGGCCCCTGATCTCCTGCTCGATCTGCCCGCGCTCGACCTCGACCCTGTCCTCGCTCATGGCCACCCACCCTCGGCTCGGAGAGGCTGCGTGCTGGCGAGCATAGGTAGCCGGAGGGGGCGGGTAAAGGGCCGGGCCGCCGTGAGCGACTCGTTGGCGGGGCCCGGCAGGCTTGCCGGGACGAGAGCAGCTCGCAGGAGACAGATGCCGATGCCCCAGGTCCCCCAGGCTGGAGCGCGCTACCTGGCCGCCCTCGACTACGCGGGGCGCGGCCTGCCCGTCGTCCCCCTCCACTACGTGGTCCGGAACCGGCGGACCACGGCCGTGGCCTGCTCGTGCGGGGAGCCGGCCTGCGCCAGGGTCGGCGCCCACCCGCTGCCCTCCCACGGGGCCGCCGACGCCACCACCGATCCTATCCGCCTCACCTGGTGGTGGCGGCGCTTCCCCGACGCCAACGTCGGCCTCGCCACCGGGACCAGCTTCGACGCCCTGATCGTCCGGGGCTCGACCGGCGACACCGCCCGCTGGGCGGTGATCGGCGAGGCCCTCCGCTTGGCCGGCCCGCTGGTGCGGACCGGCGGCGACACCTGGCACTTCCTCTTCGCCCCGGCGGGCCTGGCCAGCCAGCGCCCGTGGGGGCTGGCCAGGGTCGAGTGGCGGGGCCGGGGTGGCTGGGTGGTGGCCCCGCCCAGCCACCACCCCGGCGGCGCCGTGGCCGCCTGGGTGCGCGACCTGGACAGCCCGCTCCCCCAGCTGCCGCCGGCCATCGGCCAGCGGCTTGAGCAGATCGGCCCGGCCGAGCCCCTCAGCCAGCTCATCTACGCCCAAGCTCGCGACTAGGTATTCGGTGGCATGGCATATACACTCCCGCGTATTCGGTTCATACAGCCTCAGCCCGAGGATCCAGGCAACCAAGGCAAACGATCGTAGGTCGGCGTGGTGGTAGGCACGATCGACTTCTTCCTCCTCGGCCCGCTGGAAGCACGCCAGCGTGAGCGGCCGCTGCGGCTCGGCAGCATCAAGCACCGGATGCTGCTGGCCAAGCTGCTGCTCCATCCCAACCAGGTCGTCTCGACCGAGGAGCTGATCGTGGCCGTCTGGGGCGAGGAGCCCCCGCCAACGGTCAAGCAGTCGCTCCAGAACCACGTGGCCGCCCTGCGCAAGGCGATCGAGGCCGGCAACGGCGCCGGCCCGCCCCGCACCCTGGTCACCCGCGACCCCGGCTACCTGCTCCGGGTCGACCCCGAGCGCCTCGACCTGCACCGCTTCCAGCGCCTGGACCGCGAGGGCCGCCAGGCCCTGGCCGCCGGCGACCCGGCCCGGGCGGCCGACCTGCTCCGCCAGGCCCTGGCCCTGTGGCGCGGCCCGGCCCTGGCCGACGTGGCCGCCTCGGCCGACCTCGCCTGGCCGGAGCTGGTCGGCGTCGAGGAGCTCCAGGTCGCCTCCACCGAGGCCCGGATCGAGGCCGAGCTGGCCCTCGGCCGCCACCACGAGCTGGTGGCCGAGCTGGAGGCGCTGGTCCGGGTGTACCCGCTGCGCGAGCACCTCCACGGCCAGCTGATGCTGGCCCTCTACCGTTCCGGCCGCCAGGCCGACGCCCTGGCCGCCTACCGGGCGGCCCGCAAGGTGCTGGTCGACGAGCTCGGGATCGAGCCGAGCGTCGGCCTCCAGCGCCTCGAGCAGGCCATCCTGGCCCAGGACCCGGCGCTGGACCTGCTGGTCCCGGCCCGTTCGGGCGGCCGCGAGCCCGACGACGGCCACCCCGCCCCGGACCACGGCGGGACGGCCGCCGAGGGCGGCGGCAGCGTCGAGCGCAAGTTCGTGTCGGTGCTGTTCGCCGAGGTTGACGAGCCGCTGGGCGAGGCCGGGGAGCGCGACCCCGAGGACGTCTCCAGCATGCTCGACCGGCACCTGGACCGGGTCCGGGCCGAGATCGAGAGCTTCGGCGGCACCGTCGAGCACGCCATCGGCGGCATCACCATGGCCACCTTCGGGGTCCCCCAGACCCGCGAGGACGACCCCGAGCGCGCGGTGCGGGCCGCCCTGGCGATCCGCGACTCCCTCGCCGACGCCGACGGCGTCGAGCTGCGGGTGGCCGTGACCACCGGGGAGGCGCTGGTCACCGACGGGGTGCGGGTGGCGGGCGACCCGGTGGCGACCTGCGCCCGGCTCCAGCAGGCGGCACCCAGCGGGACGGTGCTGGTGTCGGAGGCGACCGGCCGGGCCACCGAGCGGTCGATCAGCTACGGCCCGGCCAGCCTGCTCGCCCTGGCCGGCCGGGCCCGGCCGATGAGCGTCTGGAGCGCGCTCGAGCCCCGCAACCGCACCGGCATGGACGGCCTGGCCGCCGGGCCGGTGCCGCTGATCGGCCGCGACCGCGAGCTGGGCCTGCTCCTGGAGGCGTTCCGGCGGGCCCGCGACGGCCGCCGCCCCCAGCTGGTCACCCTGCTCGGCCCGCCCGGCATCGGCAAGAGCCGGCTGGTGGCCGAGCTCGGCCGGGCCCTGGACGCCGACGACGACCTGGTCAGCTGGCGCCAGGGCCGCTCCTCGCCCTGGGACGAGGGCCGCTCCTCCCCCACCGGCGGCGGCGTGACCTACTGGGCCCTGGCCGAGATCGTCAAGGCCGAGGCCGGGATCCTGGAGACCGACTCGGCCGACCGGGTCGGGCGCCGCCTGTCCCGAGTGGTCGCCCACGCCATGGCCGACGACCCGGACGCGATCGACCGGGTCACCATGCACCTGCGGGGGCTGGTCGGCGAGGGCGACGGCGCCCCGGTCCAGCCGGGCCGCCGCGACGAGGCGTTCACCGCCTGGCGGCGCTTCCTCTACGGGCTGGCCGCCCGGCGGCCCCTCGTCCTGGTGCTGGAGGACCTCCACTGGGCCGACGACGCCCTGCTCGACTTCCTCGATGAGCTGCTGGAGCCGACCGGCCAGGCGACCCTGGACCGGGACGGGCGGCCGCTGCGCCCCCGGACCCGGCCGACGGCCCCTCTGCTGATCGTGGCCACCGCCCGCAAGGAGCTGCTGGCCCGCCGGCCGGGCTGGGACGGAAGCAGGAAGGCGGCCCTGGCCATCGAGCTGGGGCCGCTGTCGGAGTCCGATACCGGCCACCTGCTGGAGACGCTGCTGGCCGCCAACCGGCTTCCCACCGGTGTCGGCCCGGGCCTCCTGGCCGCGGCCGGCGGCAACCCGCTGTTCGCCGAGGAGTACGTGCGCATGGTGCGCGACCACCACCCTCTGCCCGGCCCGCCGGCCGAGCGGCTGCCCCTGCCCGAGACGGTCCACGCCATCATCGCCGCCCGCCTGGACGCCCTGCCCGCCGAGGAGAAGGCGGCCCTCCAGGACCTGTCGGTGCTGGGCCAGGTCGGCTGGGTCGGCGCCCTGGCCGCGGTCAGCGGCCGGGGCCGGGCCGAGGTCGAGGCCTGCCTGGAGCGCCTGCGGGCCAAGGAGTTCCTGTACCGGGCGGGCAAGGCGGCCATGGCCGGGGAGCGCGAGTACGGGTTCCGCCACGTGCTCGTCTGCGAGGTCGCCTACGGCCAGATCCCGCGGCTGGAGCGGGCCGACAGGCACCGGCGGGCCGCCGCCTGGCTCGAGTCGCTGGCGGCGGAGCGCTCGGAGCTGCTGGCCCACCACTACGGCCGGGCCCTGGAGCTGGCCAGCGCCGCTGGCCAGGACACCGGTGACCTGGCCGACCGGGCCCGCCTGGCCCTTCGCGACGCCGGTGACCGGGTCACCGGCCTGGGCGCCCACCGCACCGCCGCCCGCTACTATACCGAGGCCCTGGCCCTGTGGCCGCCCGACGACCCGGAGCGTCCCGGGCTCGAGCTGCGGGCCGGCGAGGCCCAGTGCCTGGGCAACGGCACCGGCGAGGAGCTGCTCCTGAGCGCCCGGGACGGCCTGCTGACCAGGGGCGACCGGGAGCGGGCGGCCGAGGCCGAGGCCCGGCTGGGCCAGCTCGCCTACGCCCAGGGGCGGGAGCGGGCCTCGCACATGGACCGGGCGCTGGCCCTGGTCGCCGACGCGCCCGCCTCCCACAGCAAGGCCGTCGTCCTCAGCGGCTGCATGATGCACCTGCTGATCGCCGACCGGAACGCCGACGCCCTCCGGGTGGCCCGCGACGGTCTGGCCATGGCCCGCAGCCTCGGCGACCGCGAGTTCGAGGCGGCCGCGCTCGGCACCATCGGGGCGGCCAGGGTCAGCTTGGGCGACGCCGGCGGCCTCGGGGACCTGGAGCGCTGCATCGCCCTGTGCGAGGCCGACGGCTCCTCCAGCGTCATCCCCTGGCACGGGAACCTGGCCTTCTCGTACGCGCTGCTCGGCGACCTGCGACGCTGCTTCGCGGCCAAGGCCGCCGCCTGGGAGGCGGCCGAGCGGTTCGGGTCGGCCCTACGGCTGCGCTGGCTGGAGCTGGAGCGCGGGGCCGAGCACTACTGGAGCGGGCGCTGGGACCAGGCGGTGCGGGTGGCCGACTCGGTCGCCCCCGACGGCGAGGACGGCGCCGCCCACTACATGGAGAGCGAGTGCCGGCTGTGGCGAGGCCGCATCCGGCTGGCTAGGGGCCAGCTCGACGGCGCCCTGGAGGACGCCCGGCGCGCCCTGGCCCTGGCCCGGGAGTCGGGCGACCGGCTGAACCTCGACCCGGCGCTGGCCTTCGGGTCCCGGGCGCTGCTGGCCGCCGGCCGCGAGGCCGACGCCGGCAAGCTGCTGGACGAG
>JASLBL010000206.1 GCA_030146615.1 Actinomycetes bacterium | reverse complement strand
GACCAGCAACCGCCGACCCGCCACGGTCAGCTTCGCCCTAGGATGCACCCTGAGAGCCTCCTCGCTGAGTTCCTGGACAGTCCTCAGCCCGGAGGCTCTCACCATCTACACAACCTGTCTGGGAACCACAGCTAGCCGGCGCCGTCGGCGAGCAGGCGGGGCAGGTCCCGCATGTCCTCGAACACCTGCGTGGCGTCGCCCTCCAGGCGCTCCGGCGGGGTCAGGCCGCCGGCGTAGCCGAAGGCCCGCATGCCGGCCGCCCTGGCCGCCAGCACGCCCCAGCGGGTGTCCTCGACCACGGCGCAGCGGGCCGGGTCGGCGCCCATCGTGGCCGCCGCGTGGAGGAACAGGTCGGGGGCCGGCTTGCCGGCGGCGACCTCGTAGCCGCTGAAGATGCGGCCCTCGAACCGCTCGTAGAGCCCGGTGTGGCCGAGGGTGAAGCGGATCTTGTCGTGGCTGCCGCTGGAGGCGACGCAGGTCGGGACGGTGATCCGGTCCAGCGCCTCGGTGATGCCGTCGACCGGGGCCAGGTCGGCCGCGTACGCCTCGAGGTAGCGGCGCTGGAACTGGTCCTTCCAGTCGGTGGGGAGCCGGCTCCCGAGCTGGGCCTCGATCGCCTCGTCCATGAACTCGGTCGTCCGGCCCATGAACCGCTCGACGATCTCGGCCTCGCTCAGCGGCCAGCCGAGCTCGGCCAGGTACTCGGCCTCGACCCGGATGGCGATGCGCTCGCTGTCCACCAGCACGCCGTCGCAGTCGAAGATGACCAGCTCGAACGGTCCGTCCACGCCCGGTCAGCCCCCGAGCCGCTCGGCCAGGAAGGCCAGGCCGGCCGGGTAGCGGTACTCGATCGCGGAGTGGGTGGCGTCGAACAGCTCGAAGAAGTGCTTGATCCCGAGGGCGTCCAGCTCGGCCGAGAACGCGGCCGCGCCCAGGTCGAGCCAGAACTGGTCGCGGCGGCCGGCGTCCAGGTAGATGCCGCGCAGGGAGCGGAGCTGGTCGGCGTGGCCGGCGGCCATGCGGACCGGGTCAAGGGCCAGCCAGCGGGCCCACACCTCGTCCCGGAGCCGGCCGGTGGCCGGGTCGAAGGGCAGGGTCACCGTGCCGTCCGGCTCGGCCGAGTAGCAGGCGGCCATGGCCCAGATGCCGAGCAGGACGCCGTCGGACTCCTTGGACATGGCCGGCCGGGTGGCGAAGTCGGCGAAGAACCGCTCGTAGGAGCCGTCGTAGTCGTCTCGCAGGGCCCGGGTCGCCTTCGCCATGTCGGGCAGGTAGCAGTGCTCGAACAGGGCATCCCCGGCGTGGCTGGCCAGGGCGCCGAACACGTCCGGCCGGAGCATCGGGGCCACCATAGCCCCGTACCCGCCGCTGGACTTGCCGGCGATGCCGCGGTGCTCGCGGGCCGCCAGGGTCGGGTAGCGGTCGTCGACGAAGGCCACCACCTCGTCGCACAGGTAGTCCAGGTAGCGGCCGGTCGCCGGGGAGTTGAGGAACTGGCTGCCGCCGAGCGAGGTCCAGCAGTCCACGAAGGCCACGATCGCCGGCGGCGGGGTGGCGCCCCGATCGCCCGAGCCCGCGAACAGCTCGTCGACCAGCTCGGGGACCGTCGGGCGCAGGGCGGTGCGGTTCCACCACATGTCGACCTGGCCGGTGTAGCCCTGGATCACGTAGATGCTGGGATAGCGGCGGCCCGGGTCGTCGCCGACCCCGGGGGGCAGGTACACCCAGAGCGGTCGCTCGGTCGGGTCGCCGAGCGGGTTGCCCTCCAGGACCCGGCTGTGGACGGTCTGCTGCTCGAACCGCCCCCGTGGCTCGACCCGCCAAGGTTTCACGTGGAACGCCCGATCACAGCAGCGGGGCGGCGTCGCGGGCGAAGTAGGTGACGACCAGGTCGGCCCCGGCCCGCCGGATGCCGGTGAGCACCTCCAGCATGACCCGTTCGCCGTCCACCCAGCCGCGCTCGGCGGCCGCCTTGACCATGGCGTACTCGCCGGACACGTGGTAGGCGGCCGTCGGCAGCCCGAAGGCCTGCTTGACCCGCCAGAGCACGTCCAGGTAGGCCAGGGCCGGCTTGACCATCACCACGTCGGCCCCCTCGGCGACGTCGAGGGCGACCTCGCGCAGAGCCTCGTCGCCGTTCGCCGGGTCCATCTGGTAGCCGGTCCGGTCCCCGAACCGGGGCGCGCCCTCGGCCGCCTCCCGGAACGGGCCGTACAGGCCGGAGGCGTACTTGGCCGCATAGGCCAGGATCGGGATGTCGGCGAACCGGGCCTCGTCGAGGGCGCCCCGGATCGCGGCCACCTGCCCGTCCATCATCCCGCTGGGCGCGACCATCGTGGCCCCGGCCTCGGCCTGGGCGACCGCGATCCGCCGGTACAGCTCCAGGGTCGAGTCGTTGGCCACCACCGGCCCCTCCCCGATGGCACCGGGGCTGGCGGGGGCGAGGGCCCCGCAGTGCCCGTGGTTGGTGTACTCGCACAGGCAGAGGTCGGCGATCAGGGCCACGTCGTCACCCAGGTCGGCCCGCAGGGCCCGCAGGGCCCGCTGCACGATCCCGTCGGGCGCCCACGCCTGGGAGCCCTCGGCGTCCTTGTCGGCCGGGATCCCGAACAGCAGCAGGGCCGGGACGCCGAGCCCGGCCAGCTCGGCCGCCTCCTTGCGGAGGCTCTCCAGCGTGTGCTGGGCGTGCCCGGGCATCGAGGCGATCGGCGCCGCCTCGGCGATCCCCTCCTTCACGAACAGCGGGGCCACCAGGTCCCGCCGCGACAGCTCGTGCTCGCGGACCAGCTCCCGCAGCCCCCGGCTCCGCCGCAGCCGCCGCGGCCGCCCCACCGGGAACGGCGCAGGTTGCATTCCATCTCCCTTGTCCGTCCTGAACGGACCTACCCTACTCCGCCCGGGTCGGGTCGGCCGGTGACGGCCCGCTCGATCGCTTCGACCAGGCCCGGGATGGTGTGCTCGGTGGCGCTGGTGGCGACCCGGACGCCGGCGGCCCGGGCGGCGCCGGCGGTCACTGGGCCGATGGCGGCGACCCGGACGCCGGGCGGAGGCGGGCCGCCGTAGCCGCGGAGGAAGCCCTCGACGGTGGAGGAGGCGGTGAAGGCGACCCAGTCGACCTCGCCGGCGTCGAGGCGGCGGCGGGCCGCCGGGTCGAGGGTGCCGACCGGGACGGTGTGGTAGGCGACCACCTCGGTGGCCTGCCAGGCCTTGTCGCGCAGGAGCACGCCGAGCTCCGGGTTGGCCAGGTCGGCCCTGGCCAGCAGCACGCGGCCCGGGCCGGCCGGGAAGGCGTGGCCGAGGGCGGCCGTGGTGGCGACCTCGGGGACCAGGTCGGGGGCGGCGCCCCAGTCGCGCAGGGCGGCCTCGGTGGCCGGGCCGACGGCGGCCACCCGGGCCTTGGCGAGCACGGCCGGGCCCTCGCCCAGCGCCTCGGCCCGGGCGCGGACCGCGGCCACGCCGTTGACGCTGGTCAGTACGACCCAGTCGTAGTGGCCGGCGGCCAGGTCCCGGAGCGCCCGGTCGAGCTCGGCGGTGGAGGCGACCGGGCGGATCTCGATGGTCGGGACCTCGAGGGGCTCGGCGCCCCGGGAGCGGAGCAGGGCCGAGAGCTCCCTCGCCTGGTCGCGGGCCCGGGGGACGAGCACGGTCAGGCCGGCCAGGGGCTGGCCGGTGGTGGTCGCCGGGGCCGGTCCGGGGCGTTGGGCCGAGGCCGAAGGGCTCAACGGCGGCTGTCCTCGACCAGCGCGCGGACCTCGGGGCCGCAGGCGTCGAGGAGGCGGTCGGCGAGGATGCGGCCGAGGCCCTCGGGGTCGTCGGCGGGGCCGCGGAGACGTTCGCGGACCAGGCCCTTGCCGTCCAGGGCGGACAGGAAGCCCTGGATCTCCAGGGGGCCGGTGTCGGTCAGGCTGGCCAGGGCGCCGGCCGGCAGGGTGCACGACCCGCCGAGGCGCTGGAGGAACGCCCGCTCGGCCCGGAGGCTGACCCGGGAGGGGCGGTCGGTGAGGGCGCTGAGCAGGCCGAGGGCGCCGGTGTCGTCCTCGCGGGCCTCCACGGCCAGGGTGCCCTGGCCGGGGGCCGGGGTGAAGCTCTCCGGGTCGAGCGGGACGGCCGCCTCGCTGGCCAAGCCAAGGCGGCGCAGGCCGGCGGCGGCCAGGACGACCGCGTCCAGCTCGCCGGCGTGGACCCGCCGGACCCGGCTGTCGACGTTGCCGCGGATGGGGACCAGCTCGAGGTCGGGACGGAGCCAGTTGAGCAGGGCGACCCGGCGTGGGCTGCCGGTGCCGACCCTGGCCCCAAGGGCCAGGCCGTCGAGGCCGGCGGTTAGCGCCTGGCGGCCGAGGAGCACGTCGCGGGGGTCGTCGCGGACGGGGACGGCGGCCAGGACCAGGCCGGGGACCTCGGCCGCGGGAAGGTCCTTGGCCGAGTGGACGGCCAGGTCGGCCCGGCCGTCCAGGACCGCCTGCTGCACGGCCGCGGTGAAGATGCCCTTGCCGCCGAGGGCGGCCGCCGGCACGTCGCGGCGCCGGTCGCCCTCGGTGACCACGGTGACCAGCTCGACCCGCAGCTCCGGCCAGGCCGTCCGCAGGCCGTCGACCACCAGCCGGCTCTGGGCGAGCGCGAGCGCGCTCCCCCGGGTGGCCAGCCGCAGCGCTCGGTCCGGGCCCTCAGCGGCGGTCATCGTCGCCCGGGCCGGGGTCGAGGCCGTAGAGCTCGCGCAGGGCGGCGACGTACAGGTCGCCGTCCGGCCGGGCGGCCAGGGTCTTGCCGCGGACCATCGGGTCGTGCAGCAGCTTGTTGACCAGGCCCCTGGTCACGGCCTCGACCGCCGCCCGCTGGCGCTCGTCCAGGCCGGCCAGCCTCGTCGACGCCTTGGCCAGCTCCTGCTGGCGGACCTGCTCGGCCCGAGCCCGCAGGGACCGGATGGTCGGGGCCAGCCGGGCCTCGCGCTGGCCGCCCAGGTAGGCGGCCGTCTCCTGGGCGATCAGGGAGCGGACCCGCTCGACCTCCCGGCGGGGCCCCTCGTCGGTCTCGAGCACGGCCCGGAGCCCGTCCAGGTCGGCCAGGACGACCCCGGGCAGCCCGCGGGCCTCGGGCGCGACGTCGCGGGGCACGCCCAGGTCGAGCAGGACCAGCGGCCTGGAGGGCGACCCCGGGGCGGCGGCCTCCCGCTTGGCCAGGGCGGCGGCCACCGTGGCCGCGGTGACGGTCGGGGTGGTCCCGGCGGTGGCCGCGACCAGCAGGTCGGCGGAGGCCAGCTCGTCGGCGACCCGGTCGAGGGGCACGGCCCGGCCGCCGAGCTCGCGGGCCAGGGCGATCCCGGTGGCCGGGGTGCGGTTGGCCACCACCAGCTCGGCCGCCCCGGCCGCCCGGAGGGCCCGGCCGGCCAGCCGGGCCAGGCTGCCCGCCCCGACCAGCAGCACCCGACGCCCGGCCAGGTCGCCGAGCTGCCCGGCGGCCACCCCCAGCCCGACCGTGACCGTCGAGGCCATGCCGGCGCCGATGCCGGTCTCGGTCCTGGCCCGCCGGCCGACCCTGATCGCCCTGGTGAACAGGCGCGACAGCACCGGCCCGACCGACCGCTCGGCCTGGGCGGCCCGGAAGGCCTCACGGACCTGGCCGAGGATCTGGGCCTCGCCGACCACCATCGAGTCGACCCCGGCGGCGACCGCGAACAGGTGCTGGACGGCCCGCTCCTCGTAGTAGTCGTAGAGGTGCCCGGCGAACTCCTCCAGGGCCAGCCCGCCCTGGTCGGCCAGGAACCGCCGGACGTCGCCGGCGGCGCCGTGGAAGCGGCTGATGGCCGCGTAGACCTCGACCCGGTTGCAGGTGGAGACGATCACCGCCTCGTGGACGTGCTCCTGGTCGAGCAGGCCGGCCAGGGCCTTGGGGCGCCGCTCGGCGTCGATGGCCAGGCGCTCCAGCAGCTCCAGCGGTGCGCTGCGGAAGCTCGCCCCGACGACGAAGACCGGCACGGCGCGCTCAGTCCCGGTCCGGGCCCGGCCGAGGACGCTCAGTCCGAGGTCGAGGCCCCGCTCCCATCGCCGGTTCCTCGTCCGTCGCCGTCGGGCCAGGACCGGCGGCGGCGGCCCGGTTCCTGGCCGCGACCTGGCGGACGAGGTCGACGGCGGCCCGGCGCTGCTCGTGGAAGGAGAGGATCTGCAGCTCGGTCGAGAGGTCGACCTTGCGGAGCGAGACCCCGGCCGGCACCTGGAGGTGGGCGGGGGCGAAGTTCAGGATCGAGGTGACGCCGGCCGCGACCAGCCGGTCGCAGACCTCCTGGGCGGCGGGCGCCGGGGTGGCGATGATGCCGATTGCCACCTGCTCCTCCTTCACCACGCGGTCCAGGTCGTCGATGTGGTCGACGGTCAGCTCGCCCAGCTCCTCGCCCACCTTGCCGCCGTCGGCGTCCAGCAGGGCGGCGATGCGGAACCCGCGCTCGGCGAAGCCCCGGTAGTTTGCCAGGGCGTGGCCGAGGTTGCCGACCCCGACGATCGCGACCGCCCAGTCCTGCTCCAGGCCGAGCTCACGGCGGACCTGGTAGATCAGGTACTCGACGTCGTAGCCGACGCCCCTGGTGCCGTACGACCCCAGGTAGGACAGGTCCTTGCGGACCTTGGCCGAGTTCACCCCGGCCGCGTCGGCCAGCTGGTCGGAGGAGACGCGGTGGGTCCCACGCTCCGACATGTCGACCAGGCAGCGGAGATAGACGGGCAGCCGGGCGACGGTCGCCTCCGGAATACGGTCTCGCACGGACTCCCACCCCCGTTACAGATTCACCATCGAGTCTAGGCTCTCGTGATCGTGTTCTCAATCGGCCCCAACCGTGCCCAGCCGGGCCCGCAGCAGGTCAACCGGCACCTCGTACTCGAACAGGTCCTCGCCGTCCACCGCCACCACCGGGACCCGCACCCCGTACCGGCGGGCCAGCTCGGGGTGGCGGTCGACGTCGACCAGCTCCAGCCCGAACCCGGCCGCGGCCTGCTCCCGGCGCAGGACCCGCTCGGCCTCCTCGCACAGGTGGCAGCCGACCCTGGTGTAGAGCGTGACCCTGGTCATGGCCCGGATGCGACCGGCGGGCGGGCCGGGGCCGAGGCGCGGCGGAGGCCCAGCTGGGGGCGGCCCCTGGCCGCGTACTGGCGCAGGACCGCGGCGGCGAACGCAGCCGAGGCGGCCGCGGCGACATCCGGGAGCAGCCAGTGCATGCCTGGAGTCTAGTCCCGCCCCGGCCAACGGCACTTCTTGTTAGCTTGGTAGCATCCGCCGCGCGCTTCAGCAGTACGCCCGGCTTGTCGTTCACGAGGAGCGATCTTGGCTTCAGTCCCTCCGGTTCCTCCGGTCCCGGCGTTGCCCCCGGTGCTCGCCGCCACCGGGCCGTTCTTCATGTTCTCGCTCGAGGAGACCTTCGAGCTGATCGGCGAGGCCGGCTTCGACGGCGCCGAGCTGATGATCATGCAGGACAGGCTGAGCCAGGACCCGCTCCGGCTGGGGGCCCTGGCCGCCCGCTACGGCGTGCCCGTGCCGGCCGTGCACGGGCCGTTCCTGGTCGCGACCTGGCTGGTCTTCGGGACCGACCCCAAGGGCAAGCTCGAGCGCTGCGTGCGCTTCGCCGAGACGGCCAAGGTGTCGACGGTCGTGATCCACCCGCCGTACCGCTGGCAGACCCCGTACGCGGCCTGGCTGGACGAGGCCATCCCCCGGATCCGCGAGGAGACGGGCGTGACCATCGCGGTCGAGAACATGTTCCCGATCAACGTCAACGGCCGCCGGCTCAGCTTCTTCAGCGGCACCGCCCCCTCCGAGCTGGGCCGCTGGCCGTCGCTGGTCCTGGACACCAGCCACCTGGCCGTGGCCGGGGGCGACCTGCTGGCCGCCTGGGACGAGCTGGCCGACCGGGTCGTGCACCTGCACGTCTCCAACAACGACGGCCGCGGCCGCGACACCCACGGCCTGCTGGGCAAGGGCGTCCTGCCCATCGGCGACTTCCTCCAGGAGGTCGGCGCCGGCGGCTTCGGCGGCGCCGTCACCCTCGAGCTGGACGTCCGCACCTGGGCCGACGACCGCAGGGCCCTCCTCGAGGTCCTCCGCGAGAACCTCGCCATCGCAAGGGCCCAGCTGGCCAAGGGCGCGACCCGCCCCCACGCTCGCGCCACCTCCCGGAACGGGTAGAATCCCCAGCCGCATGCGAACTGGGACCGCCATCGTCGTGGCCGCCCTGCTCGTCGTGATCGTCCTGGCGGCCGCGGTACAGCTCCTGCTCGGCCGCTGAAAGCCACCCCCTCTTGACCCTTCCACCCCACCGTCCTCAGGACGCCCAGAACGCCGCCTGCCCCTGCGGCCACGGCAACGTGCCCGCCGAGCTGGCCGCCCAGCGCCCCCTCCTCGAACGCGCCGCCACCGGCGACCGCGAGTGGTTCGCCCACCTCTACGACACCCAGGTCGAGGGCGTCTACCGCTACCTCCTGGCCTGGACCGGCAACCGGTTGGACGCCGCCGAGCTCACCAGCCAGGTCTTCCACAGCGCCATCGGCTGGCTCCCGGCAACCACCGGCACCGAAGGGGAGGCGGGAGCATGGTTGATCGCCATGGCCCGCGACGCCCTGGCCCACCACCCGGCGCGGGTCCGGACCGACGGGATCGGTGAGCCCAGCGGCGGCGGTGGGTCCAGCGAGCCCAGCGTGATGGGCGTGCCCCACCCCGCCCCGCCGGCGTTTGGCCCCCCGCAGCACGAGGTGGCGGTGCTGCGCCTGCTGCTCGGCCATTCGCTCGATCACACCGCCCACCTCTCCGGCTACAGCCGGCGGGCCGCGATGGAGCTCCAGCTCGCCGCCTGCCTCGCCATCCACGAGCTGACCACCGGGACACGCGTCGGCACCACGCCGCCCGAAGCCGGGGCGGCCCCGTCAGCGGAGGAGTTCGAGCGGCGGCTGGGTCGCTGGGAGGCCAACCTGACGGGCAGCGACCCGGCCCTGGCCGACCCCGTGGCTGACGCCCGGGGCGATGCCCTGGCCGTCGGCGGGTCCTCAGCTGACGCCCTTGCCGCCGCAATGGCCGTCGCCGCGTCGCTACGCCGCGCCGCACCCGGGTACGTGACCGCCCCCGCCAGCGAGTTCGTCCAACACCTCCGCGCCAACCTGGTGGCCGGGTCGCCGACGGCCCCCGGCACGCCGGGGATCTTTGTGGACAACCGCGAGCACCACCCGCTTCGGTCGGGCCGGACCGCGACCGGGATCGGGGGGTGGTTCTCCCGGCGGCCGTGGGTGGCGACCGGGGTGGCCACCGCCGGGACCGTGGTCGCGTTGGGATTCCAGGCGTTCGGGGGGCTGGGAGGGCCGCCGGAGTGTGGCGGGCGGCCCTGCCCGGCCCCGACCACGGTCGCCGCCGCGGCGGGCGGTGGGAGCACGCTCGGGACCCCGCTCACCACCAGGGGCGAGTCGAGCACGACCAGCTCGACCGTGGCCGGCGACGCCGCCGTCGTCGTACCGCCGCCGGCCGCTCCGCGGACCTCGGCGGCCACGGCGCCGCCGAGCACCCGGCCGGTGACCACCGCTCCGCCGACGACCGAGCCGCGGCCGACCACGACCACGGTCCCGACGACGACCGCCCCGACGACCACCGCGGCGCCGACGACCACCACCGTGGCGCCGGCGCCGCCGACCTAGTGTCCCGAGTTATTAATTCGTTGTAGATAGCCTGCGAGGTTGTCGAGGATCTCGTCGGCGGTCTTGGTCCACACAAACGGCTTCGGGTCGTCGTTCCACACCTGGATCCAAGCGCGGAGGTCGGCCTCAAGCTCGGCCACGCTGCGGTGCGCTGAGCGGCGCAGCTTGCGGTTGGTCAGCTCGGCAAACCAGCGCTCCACCAGGTTCAGCCACGAGCTGTAGGTCGGCGTCAGATGCAGCTGAAAGCGCGGGTGGCGCAGCAGCCACCGCTTGATCTCTGGGGTCTTGTGGGTCTGGTAGTTGTCGCAGATCAAGTGCACGTCCAGCCCGGCCGGCACGTTGCGGTCGATGGTCTTGAGGAACTTCAAGAACTCCTGGTGCCGATGGCGGCGATGCACCGCCGAGATGACCTTGCCGCTGGCCACATCCAGCGCCGCGAACAGGCTGGTGGTGCCG
Source organism: Actinomycetes bacterium (assembly GCA_030146615.1). Classification (GTDB taxonomy): domain Bacteria; phylum Actinomycetota; class CALGFH01; order CALGFH01; family CALGFH01; genus CALGFH01. The sequence goes on along the minus strand of JASLBL010000206.1, from coordinate 1,245 downwards.
TTGCGCACGTAGTCGTGGGTGCGCCGCGCCGGGGTGGTGGGCAGCATCGGCAGGCTCGGCGCAGTGCGGTCCAGCGCCTGGATCTGCGACTTCTCATCCACGCACAGCACCAACGCCCGCTCCGGCGGGTCCAGGTACAACCCGACCACGTCGCGGACCTTCTCGATGAACTGCGGATCGGTCGACAGCTTCCACGTCCCTTGCAGGTGCGGCTTCAAGCCGAACGCCCGCCAGATCCGGCTGATCGCCGTCTGGCTCATCCCCGTGGCGCGGGCCATCGACCGGGTCGACCAGTGGGTGTCATGGTTGGGCGGTGGCTCCTCCAGGGTCTTGGTGATCACCGCCTCCACCTGCTCGTCGGCGATGGTGCGGGGCCGGCCCGGCCGGTCTTCGTCCGACAGGCCCTCCAGCCGCCTGGCCACGAACCGCCCACGCCACTTGCCCACCGTCTGCGGCCAGATCCCCAGTTGCTCGGCGACCTGCTGGTTGGTCGCCCCCTCCGCGCACGCCAGCACGATCTTGGCGCGCAACGCCAGTGCCTGCGCCGTCTTAGACCGCCGCGTCCACCGCTGCAGTGTTTGCCGCTCCTCGTCAGTCAGGACCAGCGGCGCCTTGGGTCTTCCTCGCTCGGCCATGCCGGGACACTACCATGCTTATGTAACCAATTAATAACTCAGGACACTAGATGGTTTCCTCACCGCAGAACAGATGAACCGGCAGCCGGCGCGGCTGTGCATCGTGGGGCGGCAAGAGGAGCGGCGGAGTGGCAGAGGAGTCTCTCGTGGAGGCCATCGAAGCCCTGCGCCGGGAGGTGCAACAGCTGCAACGGCAGCTGGCCGCCACCCGGGCCTGGTGCCTCGGTCTTGAGGAAGAGCAGATGCGCCTGGGCGCCATGTTGCTGGCCGCCGGCCGGACAACAGGTGGGACCTAAATGTCTTCATCCTTGGCCTGCTTGCGGACGAGTTCGCGGTACACCGCGGTCAAGATCCTGCGGTCGCGCTCGCCCAGCCGTGGGTCGGCCCGAGCTGCCTCGATGACGCCAACGGGTGGCGCATCGGTGGTCTCGGCAGGCCAGTACCCCAACAGGCGTGACAGTGACCCTGGGGGGAGTTGCAGCACGTGCTCCAGCATCCTGACCCTTGGCGGCCGGGGGGCGTGCTCGCCTCGCTCCCACTGGGCGACCACCGTGTGGCTGGCCTCTACGGCCTCGGCCAGGGCCCGCAGGGACATGCCGGCGTCCTCTCG
>JASLBL010000185.1 GCA_030146615.1 Actinomycetes bacterium | reverse complement strand
GTCGCCGCCCTTGGGGAGGTATTGGCGGAGCAGCCCATTGGTGTTTTCGTTGGTGCCGCGCTGCCAGGGGCTGCGCGGGTCGCAGAAATAGACCTGCACGCCCGAGTCGATGGTGAACTGGGTGTGCTCGGCCATCTCCTTGCCGTGATCCCAGGTGAGGGAGCGGCGCAGCTGCTGGGGTAGTTGGAGGACAGCAGCGGTCAGGGCCGGCCGCATGCGCTCGGCGGTGAACCCCTCAGGCAGCGGAAACAACACCACATAGCGGCTGTGGCGCTCCACCAGGGTCCCGACCGCGCTGGGGCGGCGGCCAAGCACCAGGTCGCCTTCCCAATGCCCGGGCACCGCCCGGTCGGCCACCTCCGGGGGTCGCTGGCTGATAGGAATGGTGTCGCGCAGCTGCCCACGTCCTTGCGGCAGCCGCTTGCCACGCGGATAGCGCATCGCCCGCCCCGTCCGCAGGCAACGCTGCAGCTCCCGTCGCAGGGCGCCGCGGCTCTGCACGAACAGCGACAGATAGATCGTCTCGTGCGACACCCGCATCACCAAGTCCTCCGGATAGGCCAGCGGCAGCCAGCCGGCGATCTGCTGGGGTGACCACCGCACCGCCAGCTTCTCCTCGACCACCGCGCGGAGCCGCGGCGTCACCACCAGCTTGGCAGGCTTGGGCCGCTGCGCCCGCCGGAAGGCAGCAGCGTCGGCGGCCTGGGCCCGGTAGCAGGTACGCCCGCCGTTCCTGGTTAGTTCCCGCGACACCGTCGAGGGTGCTCGTCCTAGCCGCGCTGCGATCTGCCGGCACGGCTCGCCTGCGGCCACGCCACGGCTGATCTCCTCGCGTTCGGCCATGCTCAGACACCGCGCCGCCCGACGGGGAGGATGACGTTGCACGCCACCGGTCTGTAGGACAAACGCCCGCACCGAGGGCCCGCGCTTGCCGAGCCGGCGGGCGATCAGCCGCAGCGACTCACCTTGTCGCCACCGCCGCCAGAGCTCCTCCTGCTCTTGGACCGATAGTCCCCAGGATCGCACCCACCACCTCCACCGCCGACCTATCCGTCAGTGCGGAAGCGATGCAACCACCCATTGAGACCGCCTACGTTTCTGCGACACCCGCCGCTCCCCCGCCACAAGGCCGCTAGCGGTGTCCAGAACCCGTGTCCGAAATCAACGTCGCACAACCAGCCCTGTCGGACAGGGTTTTGGCAAATTCTGGCAACGGCGGTCTGGAGCCCGCAGGGCATGGAAGGGGCCGAGTATAAGACCCGGCCTGAGCTGCTGGTTTTGGGCGTTGGGGCGCATGGGTCGTTTGAGGTCGAGAGACGGGTGCTCTCCAGAATCACCTTTCGTCTATCGCTGCTGTGGTGTCTGGATTGCTTGGCCGACGTGCTGCTAGTTGCTCGACGATGCCGAGCTTGTATCGTTCTCGCCGCTCGATTTGGAAACCCTGGGCCTGCAGCTGGAGCAGCGGGCGCCGTCGGAGGTGTTCTCCGCCCAGTGGCCCGGTGACCCGCTCGAGGAGCCACTGGATCGCGCGCACCCACCGGGGCGCGCCGGCCACGTGGTCCAGTAGCAGCAGCCGGCCGCCGGGGCGCAGGACCCGTCGCATCTCGGCGATGGCCCGCCGGTGGTCGGGGATGGCGCACAGTGACAGGGTGCACACGACCGTGTCGAAGCTGGCATCGGGCAGGTCCAGTGCTTGGGCGTCGCCCAGGCGGAGGTCGACCTTGCGGCCGAGCTGGTCGGCGTGGCGGCGGGCCAGCTCCAGCATGGCGGGGCTGAACTCGATGCCGGTCAGGCGGATGCCCTCCGGGTAGTAGGGGAGGTTGCGGCCGGTGCCGATGGCGACCTCGAGGACGTCGCCGGCGGCCTGGGCGCAGACCCATTGGCGGCCGTTGCCAAACAGTCGCCGTTCCCAGAAGGCCATCTGCTTGTCGTAGGTGCGGGCATGCTTGTCCCAGTAGCGGCGTAGCCGCTGCGCTCGCTTGTCGCTGCCTTGTCTTGACATGCGGATCCTCCTTGGGGCTGCTGGCCGCGTGCTGGCGAGAACGGGTCTACTATCATACGGTAGTAGAAACTATTAGAGGCTAGTAGCAAGGCAGGCAACGGTGGTCGTGGGAGGAGCAGGCATGGACCATGGCAGCATGCAGCAGATGATGACCGGCATGGGCGGCAACATGATGGGCGGCGGGTTCATGTGGTTCTGGGCCGTCTTCTGGGTGGTGGTGCTGGCGCTGCTGGTCGCCGGGGCCATCTGGCTGGCCCGCACCCTGGCCCACCCGTCGAACCCCCCGAGCGGGTCGGCGGGAGCGGGTCCGGCGCGGGCCGAGTTGGACTTGCGCTATGCACGCGGCGACCTGACCCGCGAGGAATACCTGCAGCGCCGCGCCGACCTGGAGGGCCGCCAGCCGTGACGACCGACCGGCCGGATCCCACGGCCCAGGGCAGCCTGGACCGTGCCCTTGGGCTGCTGGGCCGGCTGGAGGCCCGCATCATGCGGGCGGTGTGGACCGGGCAGGTCCCCGAGCCGTTCGCCGTCCGGGATGTGCACGCCCACATGCCGGAGCTGGCCTACACCACGGTCATGACGACCCTGCGGCGACTGGCCGACAAGGGCCTCCTGGCCGCCGACGCCACCCTGGGCAAACGCGCCTATGACTACCGGTCAGCGGGGAGCCCGGAGGCGTTCTTGGCTGCGGCCAGCCACCGGGAGGCCCAGGATGTGGTTAACCGCTACGGCGACGCCGCCCTGGCCGCCTTCGCGGCCCGCCTGGACGCCCTGACCCCCGAGCAGCGCAAGCGCCTGGAGGAGCTGGAAGGCAGATGAAGCAGCCGGCTGGCCGGCCAGCCCTGCTCGCCCTCGTCGGCGCGCTGGTCCTCGCGCGCCTGGCCTGGCACCCGGACCGGGCGATCTGCGGGCAGATCACCATGGCTGACTGCCTGGGTGTCGCGGTGCTGGTCGTGGCGGCGCTCGGCCTTGGGACCTGGATCGTCCGGGCCAGCTGGCTCGCCATCAGCGCCGCTCGGGAGATCGCCGCACTGCCGCGGCTGCAGCCCCCTGATGCGCTGATCGTTGCGGCACAAAGGACTGGCGTCGGCGAGGTCGTCTACCTCGACAGTGCGCCAGCCGCGGCGTTCTGCGCCGGGCTGCTACGGCCGCGGGTCTATGTGACAGGTGCCATGGTCGCATCCTTGGCCGACGACGAGCTGGACGCGGTGCTGGTCCACGAGGCCGAACACGCCCATCGCCGTGACCCGCTCCGGCGGCTGGCCGGACGCGCCGCGGCCGACGTGCTGTTCTGGCTGCCGCTGGTCGGCTGGTGGTCGCGGCGCCGGCTAGAGGACGCCGAGCTGGCCGCCGACCGGGCCGCCATCCGGCGGGTCGGGCGGACCCCGCTAGCCCGGGCGCTGCGGGCCACCGCGACCCAGGTCACACCGGCCGCAGGTGCCGGGTTCAACGGGGCCGGACCCGCCCGGGTCACCCAGCTCCTCGGCGACCCACCGCCACGCCGACGTCCCCCGCTGGCGGCCTGCCTGCTGTCAGGGCTCGGCCTGGTCCTGGCCGTCAGCTTGGCCACGTGCGTCGGCCAGGGCCTGGCCAGCGCGATCCTGGGCTGAGCCCCTGTCCCGGGGGACAACCGTCCACCGGCCGGGGTGAGCGCCCCCGTCCACCCGCCTCCCGGCCGCGAGATGGGCAGCCACGCCCTGGTCGCCGACGCGATGGAAACCTAGGTGTGCTCGTATTTGTCGCTGGCCCTGCTGGCCGGTGTCGGCCTCTACTTCCTGTTTGACTAGTGGTGGACTGATGCGGTCGGCGCCCTGACCATGCTGCCCGTCATACTCTGGCAGGGCTGGGGAATCCTCGGCGAAGCCCGAGAACAGAAGGACCAGGACAGCCCATGAAGCGTCGACCCGACATTGGGGTGGCCATCGCGCTGCTGGCCGCCCTGGTCATGGCCGGCTGTGACAGCGACCAGTCTGCTGCGCCGTCTGCCTCGGTGGCCGATGACCCTGGGCTGATCCATGTCCATGGGCTGGGGATCAACCCGGCCGATGGAACGCTGTATGCGGCCACCCACACCGGCCTGTTCACGGTCCGCGACGGCGCCGGCCAGCGAGTGGGCGACCGCTACCAGGACACCATGGGCTTCACCGTCGTTGGCCCCGACCACTTCCTCGGCAGTGGCCATCCCGACGTCCGCGACACCAAGCTGTATCAGCCGGGCCGCCGGCCGCTGCTGGGCCTCATCGAGAGCCGCGACGCCGGCCGCACCTGGGAGCCGCTGTCGCTGCTTGGGGAGGCCGACTTCCACGCCCTCCAGGTGACCAACGGACGGGTGTACGGCTATGACGCTACCGGCGGCCGGTTCATGGTCACCAGCGACCGCCGCCACTGGCAGGTGCGATCCGAGCGGGAGCTGACCAGCTTCGCCGTCAGCCCCGCCGACCCCGAGCTCGTCGTGGCCGCCACCGAGCGCGGCTTGACGCGCAGCCGTGACGGGGGCCGGCGCTGGCAGCCGATTCGTGGCCCGGCCGGGATCCTGCTGGACTGGGAACGCCAGGACGCACTGTGGGCGATGACCGACGATGGGCAGCTCTGGCACAGCAAGGACGCCGGCCGGAGCTGGCGGCAGCGCGGCAGGATCAACGGCCAACCCGAGGCGTTCCTGGCCCACGAGACGACCCTCTATGCGGCGGTGGCGCAGCTCGGCATCGTGACCTCGAACGACCAGGGCCGCAGCTGGCGGGTGCTGTACCGGGAAGCCCCACCGGCCGGATAGCAGCCAGGCAGTCCGTAGAGCACACTACTTGGTGGTTTACGGTCGCCCGCGACCTGCGCAAACGCCGGTCCGCACAGCGGTAGGCTGCCACTTACTCGCACAGAGGAGGTCAGTCTCTTCTCTAAGCCAGGCGCCAGCGGACGTGTGGCCGGCTGTGTGGCCGATCTCGCGAAGTGAACCCGAAAGGTTATGTAGTTAAGCGTTCTCCTAGCTGATTAATCACAAATCATCAGAATCCGGACACGGAGCTGACCCACTGCACCACCCGCAGAACTGACCCTGAACGCGAAGATGACCAGCGTTTGTGCTGGTCATCGGTTTGCTGGAGCCCCCCGCCGGAATCGAACCGGCGACCCCATCCTTACCATGGAACCACCAGGAACCGCTGTGCGGACCGCCGTTTCCCCAGGTCACGCTCGACCGTCGGGGCCGAAGTTATCGGTTCTCTTTCGGCGAAGTTATGCGCTCACCTACCAGCTGATCGGGATTGGACGCAAGCGGGCTCCAGCGGATCGGTAGGTAGCCATTACAGTGGCCTGCTGGCACACAGCTGGTAGGTGTCCTGCCAGGGCCTGAGCCGCTCGAAGGCGGCGCTTGCCGCCAGCACGTCCGCGTCGCCGTAGCGGCGGCCGATCAGCTGCATCCCGACCGGCCACCGCCCCTCGGCCAGGCCGGCGGGAACCGACGCCGCCGGGTGGCCGCAGAAGTTGACCAAGTAGGTGAGGCACCAGCCGATCAGCGGATCGACCTCCACGCCATGTGCCCCGGGCTCCTCACAGCACGGGCACGTCAGACCTCCTGGGCGAGGAGTTCCTTCAACGCGTCGTCGATGAACTTGGTGTCGGTCCGGTCGGCGTCCAGCCCCCCGCCGGCGAAGTGCCCCCACACGCCGGGGATCACCCGCAGCTCGGCATTGGGCATGTGCCTGACCTCATAGGCGTTGTCCTCGGGCGGAAAGTAGAGATCCTTCTCCGCCGGCATCACGATCGCCCTGGCCGTGATTGCGGCGAGCGCTCGCTCGAAGTCGCCGCCGAAGCCTGGCGTCTTACCGATGTCCCCGTTCTGCCAGGTCCACAGCATGGCCAGCAGGTTGTTGGCGTCCTTGGGCAGGAAGAAGCCCTCCCAAAAGGAGATCAGAAAGTCCTCGAGCGAGGAGTAGCCCATCTCGGTGTGGTACAGCCGCTGCCAGTAGAAGGCCTGCGAGAACCCCCAGCCGGCGTACACCCGCGCCATGGCGCGCAGGCCCCTGGTCGGTGGCTTCTCATACCAGCCCTCCTGGAACGCCCCGTCGGCCGTGAGTGCCGCCTTGACCCCCTCCAGGAAGACGATGTTGTGCTCGCTGGTCTTGGCCGAGCCGCAGAAGGGCAGGATCCTGGGGACCATCTCGGGATGGCTGACCGCCCACTGGTAGGTCTGTCCCGCGCCCATTGACCAGCCAGTCACCAGCGCCAGCCGCTGGATGCCGAACCGCTCGGTGACCAGCCGGTGCTGCACGCTCACGTTGTCGTGCACCGTCACCCGCGGGAACCTGGCCCGGTCGTAGGGGGGCGGGGTGTTGCTGGGGGAGGACGACAGCCCGTTGCCGAGCATGTTCGGCACGATGATGAAGTACCTGGCAGGGTCCAGCGCCATCCCCTCCCCGATCAGCCACTCGTTGTCGTGGTGCTGCCCGGAGTACCAGGTCGGGTAGACGATCGCGTTGCTCCTGTCCTGGTCAAGCGTCCCGTAGGTCTTGTAGGCCAGCTTCGCATCCCGCAGGGTCGCCCCCATCTGGAGCCGGAAGTCGCCTAGGTCGAAGATCTCGTAGTCCACCATTGCCGCCTCCTCGCAGGCTCCGCGGCCGCCTCGCCGGCGGGACGCCAGCACCACCGGGACGGCTCGTGGCGAGTTCGGACACGATCTTCACCCCGGACAGCATCCGAGACCAGGGGGAACTCGCACACCATCTCGCTGGCCGAGGCCAAGCACGCCTACCAGAAGGCGCCGTCATCGCCATGCTCCCCGTAACCTGCTGAGACAGTCACCGCCCCGCGACCGGAGCGCTCCAGGACGGCTCCATAGCCAAGGGAGGGCCTTGCCGCATGGAAGGAGGAGACGCAGGTGCGCTTCAGTCGCGGCGGCGCAGCGGATGCTCCTCCGGCACCTCCACAATGCAGATGCGCACCCCATCCGGGTCCGCAATCCACATCTCCAGCAGCCCCCACGGCTCCCGCCTCGGCTCCCGCATGATCCGCACGCCCCGCTCGCCGAGCTCCCGTCGCACCGGGGCCATCTCACGCACCTGCTGCCACAACGCCTTGGCCGGTGGTGGCGGCGCGGCGGCGCGGCCCG
>JASLBL010000052.1 GCA_030146615.1 Actinomycetes bacterium | reverse complement strand
GGTAATCGAGGAGCTGGTGCTGCTGTGGTGGTGCGGCGTTGGTGCGTGTCGTGCTTGATGGTGTCGGCGTGATGGTCGGCCTGTCGAGCGCCGGGTGCGGGCAGGCCGACGCCCGGCCAGTGGTGGCCCGGGGTGAGGCTCGGGTGGTCGGGTGGTGTCAGCCGCCGGGGTCGGGAATGCAGCGCAGCCGCGCCAGGGCCATGGTGAACGAGTGCGCCCACGGCCAGCGGGCGGGCAGGTGCAGCGTCCACCGTCGCGCCGTGCGGGTGAGCCGGCCTGGCAGGGCCAGCAGGGTGCGCCGCAGGGTCTTGGCGACGACCTGCTCGTCGCGGACGCCGAGCCCGAGGGTGGCGGTCCAGCGCAGCAGGTTGTGGGCCAGGCAGACCAGCACTAGCCAGGCGGCGTTGGCGAAGAACTTCCCGGAGGGGTGGTGGTTGAGCCCGCTGCCCTGCTTGGCGTCGCGGATGGCGAGCTCGACCACGGCGTGGCGGCGGTGGTCGGCGTCCAGCTCGACCGGGCTGCCGGGCCGGTCGGTGACGAAGGCGTGGTAGTCCCAGGTCGGGAACAGCTGACCCTGGTCGGTGCGGTGGCGCACGCGGCGCACGATCAGGCGGTCGCCGCGTAGCCGGGTCTCGGCGACCTGCGCGATGCCCGAGTCGGGATAGCAGATGTCGACCCAGGCGCCCTCGCCGATCGCGGCGATCGCTCGAAGGACGGGCTTGGTCTGGCGCACCGTGATCGAGAAGCGCACGTCGTGGGCGCGTAGCCGGGCGAGCACCGCGGCCGACCAGAACCCCGAGTCGGCCCGGAAGACGATCTCCCCGGTCGCGCCGGCGCGGCGGACCCGCCCGATCGTCTCGTCGACGAACCGGGGCGCGCCGCGGGCGGTGTTGGCCCGCCCGGTGCGCTGGCGAGCGTGCAGTACCTCGCCGGTGTCGGCGCGGGTGGCCAGCAGCGGGTGGTAGCCGAGCCGGCGGGTGTAGCCGTAGGCCGCGCCCTGCTTGTGGTGGCCGTAGACCTCGCAGATGGTGGAGTCGGCATCAACGGTCAGCGGGCCGTCCCCGGGTCCGGCGCCTGCCTGCCATGCCCTGGTCAGCGCGGTCTCGGTGAGCCGGTCCAGCTGGCGGACGTGCCCGAAGGTGAACGCGCGCAGGAAGGTCCCGACGGTGGAGGCGGCCATCACCCGGTGGCCAAGCACGCTGGCGCTGGCCCCCGCGCGCAGCATCTCGACGTCGTCGATACAGTCCCCACCGGCAACCAGGCTGTGGACCACGGTCAAGATCTTGCGGCCCGGTCGGGCGGCACCGGGCCGCCCACCGAGGTCGATCAGCTGGTCGGCGGCCTGCTCCAACCCCAGCCGCGCAACCAGCGTGGCGGGCAGCAACAGCCCGGCGTTGGCCACCGCCCGCTCGTCGTCGAACGCGGCATCGACCCGGTCCAGGACGACGTGGGAAGATTGCATCGAAAGCTGCCCCCGGCGTGTGGTGAATGGCTGGGTTCGTAGCTGCCATCCTCCCAGGCCAGGAGGCCCTTTTTACAATCCAGCCAGCCTCAACCGATTACCCATCGGCGGATTCAGGCTCAGCCGCTGACCGCCGGGTAGGCTCGCTCCGGCCCACGAAGCAGCCGGACCACCGTCGTCCGCGATCGGGTGATCCGAGCGGCCAGCGAGCTGCGTCACGGGCCCCAACGCGCAGGACCGCCATGGCGAGATCCTATGGCGGTGCGCGTTCGTCGAGCTCAGCGGGTATCGGTGGCGCCGGCGTTGTCGCGGCGCGGGCGGTGATGGATCAGCGCTCCGAGGGCGCGGGCGGGACCGCTCAGCGTGATCAACTCCCCCTCCCCGAGTCCGGCGTCACGGCACCAGCGCTCCACCTCGGCGCGCGGGTGAACGCGTCCCCGCCTGGTGCGCATGGCGAGGTGAAGGGCGTAGATGGAGCGCGCCCGGTCGCGGGCGGGGTCGCCTCCAGCGAGCGCATCGATCACGACCAGTTCCCCACCGGGGGCAAGCGCCGCGGTCACGCGGCGAAGGAGCGACCTCGCCGAGCGCGGCGGCTCGAGGTGCAAGACATTGGCGAGCAGGACGCGGTCAAAGGCCTGGCTGGGGAGCTCCATGGAGTGGTAATCGGCCGCGACGAGGTCGACCCGGCCGCGTAGCCCGAGGCTCTCGGCGCGCTCCTCGAACGCCGGCAGGACTTGGGGCAGATCGATTGCCGTGATCCGGGCAGCGTCGGAGCGCTCGGCCATGGCCAGGCTCCAGACGCCGGAGCCCGCCCCGACGTCGAGGATCCGCTGGCGGGACGGCAGCTTCGCCGCGAGCTCCCGGGCCGCGTCGTTGAACAGGCGCCCGAGGGCCTTGGTCAGCTCCTTGTAGGCGGCCGATCGTTCCGCTGTGGAGCCATCCATCTGCGCGTAGCGCTGCCCTGTTCTGAGGAAGCGCGGGAGGTGGGTCCAGAGACCGCGCTCCGGCAGTGCGCCGAGGGGCGGTCCAGGGGCGAGCTGGTCGGCAGCTTCGGCGGCGCCGAAGCGCCCGTCGCGTTCCTCGGCGATGCCGAGGGCGACCAGCGCCTCCAGCTCGAGGCCGGTCGCCTCGGGGTCGAGTCCGAGCCGGCTGGCGTGCTCTGCCGCCGGGGCGGGATCCGAAAGCGACTCGATCAGGCCGACCTCAATGGCGCTGGCGACCACCGCGGCGGAGCCGCCTTCCTCAATGGGGTCGGCGAGGTCGCTCATCTCACGGCGACGGTGATCGCCCGGCGCTGGAGGAGGTGCAAATTCGTATCCGTGAACGCCCACTCGAGGTCGCTCGGTCCCTGGAACGCCTCCTCGCACCGGCGGGCCAGGGCGTGAAGGCTGGTGAGCCGACGGTCGTCGAGGCAGAGCGCCTGGACCAGGTGCGCCGCCACCGGCTCGACGGCGGCGCCGCCGTCGGGCTGAGCGCGGATGGCGACTTGTTTTCGTCCGGGGCTGCGCTCCAGCACCTCGCCGGTCGGGCTCAGCCGGTAGCGGTCGGGCGTCACCAGGCCCTGTACCACTGCCTCGCCGAGCCCCCAGGTCGCCTCGATCACCCGCTCGTCGGCGCCGGTCACGGGGTGGCGGGTGAAGAGCACGCCCGAGACCTCGGGGTCGAGGAGGCGTTGCACGACCACGCCCATCCTCGGGTCGCCCTCGATGCCGAGCTTGCGTCGGTAGGCGAGCGCCGAGGCCGAGCGCCCGGAGTGCCAGACGGCCGCGACGGCCTCGATGAGCTGGTCGAGCGATCGGACGTTGAGCCGGGTCAGGTGCTGGCCGGCGAAGCTGGCCGCGGCGGAGTCCTCGTCGGCGCATGAGGAGCGGACGGCCAGCGGGCCGGGGAGGGAGTCACGGACGCCGGAGAGCTCGGTGACTGCGGCGGGGTCGCCGGCCGCGACCGCCGCGACCAGCGCCGCCGGCAGCGCCACGCCCTCCGGCACCGGCAGGCCGGCGCGAGTCGCCGCGCCGAGCTGCACGGCCTTGCCGCCCAATTCCCCCTCGTCGTAAGCCTCGGCGAGGGCAACCGCGGTGCCGCTGGCGATCACGAGAGCACCCGGACCTCGCCTGTGGCGCCGTCCACGCGCACGCGGGCGCCGTCGGCGATGATGCTGGTTGCGTCGCGCGTCCCGACCACGCCGGGGATCCCGAACTCCCGGGAGACGATCGCCGCGTGGGAAAGCAGGCCGCCGTGATCGGTGACCAGGGCACCGAGCAACGGCAGGACCACGTTGAACGCCTCCGAGGTCGCCGGGGTGACCAGCACCTCGCCCTGGCGAAGCCGCTTGAGCTCCTCGGGCCCGCGGAGCACGCGCGCCGTGCCCTCATAGACCCCGGGGCTGGCGGGCAGGCCGCGCACGACGCTGGCCTCGCTCTCCGCCTCAGAGTTCGTGAACACCAGGCCGACTGCGGTGATTATCCCGCGCGTCGCCCGCGCGGCGGCGGCCGGCAGTTGCTCCAGCGGCGGCGGCGGGGGCGGCGGATCGCCCAGCACCTGTGGCGCCTCGGCGGCCGTGTGCGTGACCCGGAAGCGCGACAGCGCCGCGAGCTCTGCTGCGGACGGGCCCTCACCGCCGCGGACCATGGAGAGGATCTCGTCGTAGGTCGCGTCGACCAGGTGCGCCGGTTGCTCGATCCGCCCGTTCGCGGCGAGCCGCTCCCCGGCGGCCAGGATCGCGCGGCGCATCAGCCCCATCGCCCAGACGCTGCTGTAGACGCTGCGTTCGTCCCGGAGGCGGTAGGTGCGGCGGGCCTCGGCCAGCAGCTCGTCGAAGCGCCCACGCTGGCTCGACGGCACCCGCTCGCGCACGCGCTCGGTCTCCTCCGCGGCGTCCCCCTCACGCTGCAGTCCTTCGACGCTGCGCCGAATCGCCTGCACCAGCACCTCGGGCAGCTCGAATCCGCATGGGCAGCCGACCTCGAAGCCGTCGATGAGGCGGCACTCGACCATCTCCAGGTAGGCGTTCGTCGCTGCGCCGGTGGCGCCGGGCCGGGCTCGCAGGGCGGCGAGGAGCTCGGCCGGTGGGTCGCCGGAGCCGAGCAGCGCTTCCGCCTCCTGGTCGTCGCGGATCGCCTCCGCGAGCCGCTGGAGGCCGTCCTCGGCGCCCGCGGACACCGGGGCGCTCCCGCGCGTCAGCGCCAGCAGCTCCGCCGGCGAGGTGCCGCTGAGCTCGCCGATCTGGGCGATGAAGTCCCCGGTTGGGAGCACCGCCGGCGCCACCAAGCGGTAGTGCTGCTCGAACATCCGCCCAAGGTGGGCATAGCAGGCCGCGAGATGCTCCAGGAGCTGCTGGTCGGAGAGCGCCCACGGGTCGACCCGCTGGAGGGCGAGGTGGGCGCGAATCGAGGCGGGTTTTGCCTGCTCGTCCCAGCGGCGCAGGTCCTGGCGCCAGAGCTTGGTCTCAAAGGCTCGCTCAGCGTTCTGGAAGCGCCGGGGGAGCTCCTCCTGCGGCGCGGGTCGCACGCACATGTAGGCGATCCCGTGCACGAACCGATGCTCTGGATAGAGGATCGCGGTCCCGTAGCGGCGCAGGCTCTCGATGAAGCCGCGCGCGAAGGGATCCTGGAGGGCCGCCGGCTCGGTCATGAAGCGGGCCACCGGGCGCGGCCAATGGGTGAGGTCGGGCTCCCACGATCCCGGGCCGGGCGGCTCGAACTCAAGATCCTCGATCCTGATCTCGGTGCCAGCAGCGATGCTCATCTTCTTCCCCCTTGGATGCGCGCCGAGCCTCCGCCGTCCGGCAGGTATCCGGCTACGCCTGGTATCCTAGCCTCGATAAGATTCTCGTCTCGGTAGAAGATCTAGCTCTTGTAACAAGACTCGAGGAGCATAACGAGATGACAGTCTCACGTCAAGCCCCGAGGGCGAAGCGAGGACTCCTGGCGAGCCGCAAGGCGGACGGGTCGCCCAGCGATGGGAGCCAGCCCGATCCCCGAGCGAACCAGCGGCGGCGCACCAAGGCCGCCATCATGGAGGGCGCCCGCACCCTCCTGCGCGAGGGCAAGGTGCCATCGGTCGCCGAGGCCGCCGAGGCGGCCGGGGTCTCGCGGGCGACCGCCTACCGCTACTTCCCCACCCAAGGAGCATTGGTACGGGAGGCCGTCGATGCCGGCCTCGTCAGGGAACGGTCGGCGTGGGAAGAGTTGCTCGGCGACGCCGGGGAGCTGACCGAGCGCGTCCAGCGCTACGTCTCCCTCGCCTTCGGCCTGATACGGGAGGACGAGGCGCTGATGCGGGGCTACCTGCTGCTCGCCTTGGAGCAATGGGCGAAGCTCCAGGCCGGCGAGGAGCTCGAAGAGGCGCCGATCAAGCGGGGCGGGCGGCTTGAGGCCATCAGCGCGACCCTCGAACCGTTCACAGACCAGCTCGACGATGAGGCGATCCGGCGCCTCTCGGTGGCGATCTCGCTCCTGGTCGGGATCGAGGCGCACGTGGTCTTCCGCGATATCTGGGGGCTCAATGATGACGAGGCGCGGGGGACATCGCTGTGGATGGCGCGGGTCCTCGCCGAGGCGACCGCCGAAGAGGGCGGCCGACAGCGTCGCTGATCCCGGCCGCAGCTCGCCCTCCCATGTCTAGCCCGTGCACGACCACCGCCTCGGCACTCCGGCGCACGACCTCGACGCCTCCTTCGACACCGTCTGCGCAGTATCTCGCGTCACCGACGCCCGCTGAGCGCCTCAAATCCATGTGGGCAGCTGGAGCGTTGTCCTGTAGGGGACTTGGGTATGGCGTATGTTCAGGCAGATAGTTGTGAAAGTGTGGTCAGACGATTAGAAGGTGGAAGGGCGTGGCTGCCGAAGATTGCTTAGCCTGGATCCACCGAAGCGCACCTATGTGATGACGCGTTTACGCGGGTCAGATACCCTCTCTCGCCCTAGGTCCTGCACCCATTGGGTGAAGCGCCATCCCGCCTCCAATGGCCTGCTGACTGCGCAGATACTATCGAGTTTCGCTGATGCTTCGGTGGATCCAGGCTGAGCCTGAGAACTCGACTCGTCGTCTTGGGTCGTCCTTCCCGTTCAAGCACCATTCCCAGACGTTTCCACAGAGGTCGAACACTCCTGTGGCCGATGCCCCAAGGGGTACATGCCCACGGCGGTCGTCCGGTTCAGCCTGATCTCGTACGTGTTGGCCCTCTGAGGATCCCATTTCGCGCCCCACGGGTAGCGGTACTCGAGATTCCCCAATGTTGCCACATGTTGCCATTCCCACTCCGTCAGGAGTCGGACGTCGACCCGAGCCGGCTGGAGAGCCACCGGCAGTAAGCGACGGCCTCGAATCAATGCCTACTCGCTGGCGTTCTTCCACCGGCACCTGAAGGGCCGGCCGGCGGCACTCCTGGATAGCCCGGCAGCACAGTATCCCGAGGTGCTCTTCGAAACCCGCCGACCTTGAGCCACCCACGTCGTCGACCGCTTTCCGCGCACCCAGGTGGGCCGCCGTCGGTCTGATCGACGCGGTCTTGGCTTCGACAATCCAGATGATCGCCGGAAACCGTGCCTCTTCTACATCCAGCCCAGTCCACCCACCCAACTATCGCGGCATGGCAGGAAGGGACAGGAGTGAGGACTTCCGTCGCACCAATTGAGAACTCCGCGGGCGTTACCGGTTAGCCGGCGGCGTGGAAGCGGACCCGGGCCTGGTCGGCCAGCCAGGCGACCCGCTCGGGCCCCAGCACGACCGGGAGCTGGCGAAGCATGCTGGGCAGGCGCCGGGCCGTCACCACCCGTACCCCGTCCACGACGACCTTGCCCCAGGGGACCTGGAAGCCATGGACGGCAACGATGGGCACCACGGCCATGCCTGGGTCGGGCAGGACCAGGGCGGCCTGGTCGGCCTCCCAGGACGCCGCCCGCAAGGTGGGAGCAAGGGGATAGCGGCCATGCCACAGCTTCCCAAGAGCGTCGAGCCGCAGCCGGCCCCGATACTGTTTGGAGTCGATCACGAACGCCCCACCCGGACCGATGGCCAGATGATCAATGTTGCCTGCCGAGCCCGGGACGGCCAGGTCGTGCAGGACCAACCACCCCTGCCGCTCCAGCGGGCCAAGCAGCCGGGCGGTACGCCGCTCTCCGGCCGCCCCGCGCCGCCAGGCGGCGGCGTCGGGGCTGGGCCGGAACCGCAGCCCCACACCAGCCGCCACGGCCGCCAGCGTGCCCAGGACCAGGCTCAGCCGGGACGCCAGCAGGCTACCAAGCAGCCCGCCGGCCGCGCCGATGCCCAGGGCGGCGGCCACCCGCCAGGGCAGGGTCCGGGTCCAGGTGGCCCACTCGGCCGCCCGCTGCCGTCGCCACCGCGCCTGGGCCGAGCCGCCCGGCCGACCCACGCTGGCCGGCACCTGAACCGCGTCCACCGGCCGATCGGCGCCGGTGCCGGCCAGCAGCTCGTCGGGGTCGTTGTTGAGGTGGGCGAGGATGGCCTGCAGGTCGGCCTGGCCGAGCGGCCGTACTGACCCGCTGGGCCGGTCATCGTGGTCGTCGAAGGGCCAGGGTCGAGAACTGGCCATGGAGGCGCTCCTTTCTGGTGGTGCTAGCCGGCGGCCCGCTCGGGACCCTGCCGGCCCCGCTGCTGTCGAGGTCGCGGCTGGGTGGTTCGCTCGCTGGTCGGCTGGCGCTGGTGGATGCGGTCGGCAGCCCGCTGCTTAGCCTGGACGCGCTCGATGGCCATGCGGGCCCGCTGCCGGTCGGCCCGCTGTGCTCGGTCGTCCGGCACCGGGCCGAGCGCCCGCACCGGATCGGTGATGCCGTAGGTGTTTCGGTACTGTTGGATCTCAGCGGCGGCTTGGCGCCAGGCCCGCCGGGCCCGGGCCGATTCCGGTACCGGACCCAGGGCCTCCAGGACATAGCCGGGACGGTCGGCTTCGGCGGCCACGCCGGTGGCCCGGCGCTGCCAGGCCAGGGCCCGCACCACCTGCCGATACTGGGGGGCGAGGTGGGCGTTGGCTTCCAGCCAACCGGCGCGGCGCTGCTGGTGCTGGCGCAGCTCCCGCTCCCGGTCATTCGCCCGGTCGGCCTGCTGGGTGGCCACCGCTAGGCCACCCGGTATCCGGGCAGGCTCCTCGCCGCGTCGTAGCCAGCCAAGCATGCCGGGCGGCTGGCGGTCGGTGGCCGGCTGGTGGGCCGCCAATGCTGCCTCGGCGTGCTGGCGGTGGACGGTGGCCCGGGCCAGCTCGCGGCTGCGGTCGCGGGGGGCCTGGTCCAGTTGGCGACGGAGCCGGTCTCGCTCGGCCCGCAACTCGGCCGTCGACAGCTGCCGCAGATCCGGGTTGCTAGAGGTGTCGATGGCCAGGGCCTGGCTGCCGGCCCGGGACAGGGCCTGGGCCAGCTGCAGGTAGCCGTCGGGCTGCTCTCGGTCCGGCAGGTCCAACTCCCCGCCACCCTGAGGTTCGGGTCCGACGACGGCGTACAGCCGAGTGTCCTGCCGGGCCCGGGACAGCTGCACATACAACCAGTTGACGTCCTCGGTCCTGGTCAATCGCACGAGGGCTCGGCCGCGGGTCAGCCCTTGGGCGCGGTGGCCGGTGGTGGCATAGGCCAGGTCGACCCGCCGGTTGCGCTCGCCGCGGCCTCGGCCGTCCAGATACGACCTCGGTAGGGTGACTGTCTGGCCGTACCTGCCGTCCAAGCGCAGGGTGAGGGTCCGGGTCTGGGGGTCGAGGGCGGTGATGGTGCCGCGGCTGCCGTTCGCTACCCCGAACTCGCCGATGGCGTTGTGGCCGCAGACGACCCGGTCCCCCATCGCCAACTGGCGGTCCTCGACCTGGATGCGGTCGGGGCCGAGGCGCCCGCGGGCGGCCAGGACTTCCTGGCAGGCGGTGTTGAGCCGGTCCACCTCCGTCCGGCGGGCGGCCAACACGATGACCTCTTGGGTGGGGTCGTGGTCGGCCTGCTGCCAGGCCATCCACCAGTCCTGGAGCAGGGCCAGGGTGGCGGCGGGCTTGGAGTCGGCGGCCACCACCCGGTCATGGGCTCGGTAGGCGGCCACCGCCTCCTCCACCAGGCCGGAGCGGACCAGCTCCAGGGCTTCGCGTTCCCAGGCCTGCTGCTGGCGGCGGTTCTCGACCAGCTCCGAGGCGCCGAGGCGGAGCCGCAGGGCGCGGAACCCGCCGCCGGCGTCGATCGAGGCCAGCTGCCGGTCATCGCCGACCAGGACCACCTTGGTCCCGGCATGCTGGGCATGGTCGAGGAGGCGGCCCAGCTTGCGGGAGCCGACCATGCCGGCCTCATCGATCACCAGCACCGTGCGGGCGTCCAGCTGCTCGCGGCCCCGGTCCAGGTCGCCCAGGAGCCGGTCGCAGGTGGCCACCTCCTCGAACCCCTCCCCCTGCAGGCTGATGGTCGCGATCCCGGTCGGGGCCGACGCGAGGAGCCGGTAGCCGTCCAGCTGCCAGGCATGGCGGGCGATCCCCAGGGCGAAGGTCTTGCCCGTCCCGGCTCGCCCCACCACCAGGGCGACCCCTTGGCTGCCCTGGCACAAATCCCGGACCATCGCCTCTTGGTCCTGGCCAGCGGTGGGATGGGCGGCCAAGGCCTCCCGCACCGCCGCATGGGAGGCGACCGCGGTTTGCTCGGCCGTCCGGCCGGTGGCGTTGGTGACCAGCCGCTGTTCGACCGCCAGGAGGTCGGGGGTGGACCAGCGGCGCTCCTCCTGGGCCCGGTCGGCGACCACGCTGACCGCCCGCTCGGCCAAGAACCGGTCCGCCAGCGCCTCCAGCTCGGTCCGTCCGGCCCCGGCCAGGCCGGCGCCCAGGGCGACCAGGACATCAGGGCGGGTGAAGGTGGACACGGTCGCAGTCAGCCCGTCCGGGCCGGCCAGCCGATCGAACAGCCGACCGGTCACCGCAGCGGACACCGTCCGATCCGGGTCGCGGTTGGCTGTCCGGCCGGTCACTGCCCGGACCAGGGTGTCCGCGTCGACCCCGCGCTCGGCCGCCTCGTGACGCCAGCGTCCGTAGAGGGTGTCCGGGGTCTCGTGTTGCTTGGGCTTGCGGGTGGTCTGGACGGTCCACTTGACCAGCCGCGGCGTCCGCTCCCGCCCATCGGCGGCCAGCCGGTCGAGCTCGGCGTCGATCTGGCCGGTCCGCTTGGAGAAGCTACAGACCAGGTCCTCGGGCACTCCAACCAGCTCGCGGTTGCCGTGGGTGTCCGCCGCTGTCCACTCCACACCCAGTGTCCGGACAAGCTCCCGCTGGTAGGTGGCCCGGTAGATGGCGTCCGCGGCCAGCCGATGCCGATACAGGTCCCGTCCGTCCAACGCCGTCCAGCGTCCGTCCGGCCCCTGGACGCGGTTGGCGATGACCAGATGGGTGTGCAACAGCGGGTCGCCTTCCCGCGAGGTCCGGTGGTCGAACCCGACCGCCAGCAGTCCCTGGCCGGACACGTGCTGGACACCGCCATGGCCGCGGCGGGCCCCCAGGTGTCCATCCAGGTAAGCGACCGCCTCGGCCAACCCAGCATGATGGGCCCGGAGGACCGCCCGGCCGGTCGCCGGGTCGCCCAGGCCGTAGAGGATCGACACGCTCTTGGTCGGCCGCAGGACCACGTCAAAAGCGGGGATGGCGTTGCGACCGTGAGGCCGCCCCAGCAGCTCCCCAGTTGTCGGGTGGCGGCCCTCGAACATGGCCTGGAACCCGGCCACGGATGCTTCGCCCTGCAGCCTTGAGCTGGTGGCGCCGGCGCCGTACCACCGGCCCGGGGACTCGCCGTGGCCGGACAGATACTGCTCGTGGTCGGTGGCCAGCTCGCGGGTGTAGTAGGCCTCGCGGCCTATCGAGAGCTTGGCGATGTCGGCCACCACCCGCCGCTTCCCTCCTCGCCTTCGTTGGCGCCAGCAACGCACCCCTGGTGCATTGCTCTCCTCAGAAAAGATTGCGGCTTAGAGTAGCGCAGGATGGCGACTAACAAGCGTTATGGAGCGCATCTGGTGCGGCGGTGGCGGATGGCAGTGCGCTGAGCGTTGCAGATGGCGTGAGAGGGGATGAAGATGCAGGTCAGAAGCGGTTTGGACGTTAGGGCCTGTGATAGTGCGAGGCCAGCAACACGTTGATCAGCCGTCTGACCAGCAGCTTTCTACGACACCCTAATATTGCAACCACCGCTCGATAGCGACCTGCAAAAACAGGGCTTGGCAAGCCGCTCAGAGTGCGCTAATTTGGGAGCAGGGGGTCGCCGGTTCAAATCCGGCCGTCCCGACCACCAGCAGTCCAGGTCAACGGCTCTCCCCCGCCGACCTGCGCGGACGGTCACCCTTCGCGCGCCGGCTTCGTGCCACTAGCGTGCCACTAGGCGGCTCGGCGGGGCGCTCTGACAGGAGGTTGGCGGCGGCCTGGATCAGCTCATCCAGGGCGGCCGCGATGGCCTGGTCCCGGCCGGCCATCACATGCTGGTAGCGCAGCGCCACCGCTGGCGAGGTATGGCCCATGCGCTCCATCAACTCGCGGGTGTTCGCCCCAGCCGCCAGGGCCAGGGTGGCGGCCGAGTGGCGCAGATCATGAACCCGTAGCCCCTCGACCCCAGCCGCCCTCGTGGCCGGCACCCACCAGCGGCGGCGGAAGTTCGACCGGCGGAGATATCCGCCTTGGGGGGCCGGGAACACCAGCCCCTCGGGGCCGGGCTCGGCGAAGCTGGCCAGGTGCTCGGCCAGCGCGACGGCGGCCACGGCCGGAAGGGTGACGGTGCGGCGGCCGGCTTCGGTCTTGGGCGGGCCGGGGAGGAGCTGGCCGTTGACCTCGGCCACCTGCTCGGCCACCGTGACCCGGCCATGCAGCAGGTCGACCCGTTTGACGCGCAGCCCGACCAGCTCGCCCCAGCGCAGCCCGCCGTAGGCGGCCACCAGGACCAGCGCCCGATAGCGCGGGCCGATGGCCTCGGCCAGGGCGGCGACCTGGGTCACGGTGGCAAAGCGCATCTCCGGTGCCCGCTCCTGCCCGGCGCCCTTCACGGTGCAGGGGTTGCGCAGCAGGTAGCCGGCCTCCACGGCTGCGCCCAGGATGCGCGACAGCAACCGGTAGGCCTTGGCGACCGTGCTCGGGCTCAGCTGCTGGGCTTGGAGGTTCGTCAGCCAAGCTCGGACGGCCAACGGATCGATGCTGCTCAGGGCGGCCTTGCCGAAGGTCGGCAGCAGAAATCGGCGCAGCAGGTAGGCGTACAGGTCGCGGGTGGTCGGCCGCAGGTTGGTCGTGGTGGCCTGCCAGCGCTTGGCCCACTCGGCCAGGGTGATGCGACCCAGCTTGGGGTCGGCCCAGGTGCCCCGGTGCAGGTCGGCCTCGGCCATGGCCAGGTAGCGGGCGGCGTCGGCCTTGCTGGTGAAGGTGTGCGGGCCGGTGTGCAGGACGCCGGATAGGTCGCGGTAGCGGACCTGCCAGCGACCCGAAGACAGCCGCCGCACGGACCCGAACACCCGACGCTCCCGCTTGGTCATCAGCCAGCCTCCCGCCGGAAGGCGTCGACGCGGCCAGCAGCGATGAAAGCGTCCAGATCGGCCGGGCAGATGCGTACGTGGCGGCCCACCTTCACGAAGGCGATGCGCCGCTCAAGGATTAGCCGACGTACGAAGCGCACCGACGTGCCCAGCCGGTCGGCAGCCTCCTCCATGGTCAACAGCCTCTCCATCCTGCGGTTGTGCTCCTTGCTTCCTCACGCGGCTCTGGTTGTGGTTCGTAACTCCTCCTTGGCGATGCGGCGCTCTTCCCGAGCCCGAGCAGCAGCCGAGGCGGCCAGCCACGCCTCCCCCGTCGTCTGGTAGCCCGACCCGAGGTACATCCAGGAGCCGACCACGAGCACGGCCTGGTCATCCTCGAGCCGACCCCAGGCATCCAACGGCAGCGTGTTGCCGCGGCGTCGGATCGCATAAGCGACCCGGGCCCGCCGCAGCGCCCCCAAGGTGGTGGAGTAGCGGCGGCTCTTGGTCGAGAAGTGGCCGCCGAAGCCAAGCATGTGCGCCCACTTGCGCAGCCGCAGCCCGGCCAGTGATGGGCGGTCGCCGAGTTCCCAGCAGGCCCGGACGAGCTCGGCCACATGGGCCGGCAGGTCCAGGTCGTCCAGGTCGGCCTCGCCGAGGCGATGGTCGAGGGTGACGCCGAGGGCTTCGGTGGCCTTGGTCGCGTACTTGGCGACATAGCCGGCGACCTGCTCGGCGCTCAGCTCCCCCTCGTCGCCGGTCTCGGTGATGTGGCGCGCGTCGAGCTGCTCACCCCACCGGGCCAGCAGCGTCACGCCCTGGTCCTCATCCACTGGCGGGCAGGGCACAGCCACGGCAGCGGCCGCTTGGCGCACCGCCCGCTCGAGCAGATCGGCGGTGAACCCGGCCGAGGGCGGCGCCACACAGGCCGGGCAGGCACATGCCGTGGCTGCATCCAGCCGGAAGATGGCATGGAAGTGGACCGCGCCGCGCCGCTGGTATTCGGCCACCTTGGCGAAGGAGATGCGGACCACCCTTCGCAGGATCTCCTCGCTCACACCTACGAACTGGGCGAGCGCCCGGTAGAGGTAGATGGTGGTCCGTGACCACAGCCGCCCGGCCAGGGCGTTCCAAAGCACTTGAGCGCCGGCCTGATAGCACCCAGGGCACAGCGGCTCACCCAGCCGCGGGTCGTCCTCCTCGTGCCGGTGCCAGCAGCCAGCCCGGTTGCCGTGCGGGCACCGGGCGCCTTGCCGGTAGGGATGACAAGGGTAGATGAGCAGCCCTTGCGCCCTGCGGGTGTGGACCTGGCCGAAGGAGGGGGCGGTGAAGGTCACGAACAGCCGCGGATGCCCACTCACCGACTCAGGGACGCCCTCGCCACCACGCAGCCCAGCCGCGAGAAGCTGGAACTGGTCGGCCTGGTAGGTCGCCGAGCAGGAGGAGCAGACCGACACTCGCCGATTGCCACACGCCTTGAGGAGGGTGGCGTCCGGCTCCCGCTCGGTCGAGTACACGGTGCGGACCTCGCCGGTCTGCGGGTCGGCGTGCTCGACCCGGCCACGCAGGCGCACCGGGTGGGCGCAGTGGCCGGTGGCCGCGACCTGCTCGGCCCACCGCTCATAGCCAGGGCCGGCCCGGGCGATGACCTCCTGCAGGACGCCCGGCAGCAGCTCTCCGACCTGGATGGGCTCGGTCATGCTGCGTCTCCCGGCTCCGGCACGACCCGCAGCCCCGGCGCCTGCTCAGCCAGCAGCTCGGCCGGATCCGCCCGCAGCCCGGCCGTGGCCCGGATGATGGCCGCGACCTGGTGGTGATCCACCTGCGGCGTCCGCACCCGATGGAAGCCCGGGCGGCCCGGCAGGCTGGTCACCGCCACGCCCACGTAGGCCGGGTCGTTGAGCAGCACCGGGGAGGCGTCGGGATGCTGACGGATCTCCTCCCCCAAGGCCGCCACCGCCCCGTCGACGGTGCGGGTGGCGAAGCTGATGGCGACTTGGCAGTTGTCGCGGATCCGGGTCGGGATGGCATCCCCGGTGGCCCGCTGGGTCAGCAAGACGACTTGGATGGCGACGTTGCGGCCCTTGCGGATCAGTTCCTCGACCAACCGGGACAGCTCGGCGACCAGGGCGTTGTGGGCCTTGACCTCCGGTGCGGTGCCCTTGCGCTCATGGAAAAAGGTATGCGCCTCATCGATGATCACGACCACCAGCGGCCAGTGAGCACTCGGCCCAACATGCCAGGCGTCGTTGACCCCAAGGACCTGGGCGATGGCGCCTTGACGGTCCAACATCAGCCGGTGGACTCGCCGCAGCGCATCGCGGACCTGGCCCAGGTCATCCTTGGCGGAGAGCCAAGCCCGAGGGAACAGCCGGTCGTAGTCCGGGCCGCCCTTGCCGTCGATGAGCACGAACTGGACGGCAGGATAGGGGGCGACTTGGCCGAGCAGGTGGGCGACGAGCATGGTCTTGCCGAACCCGGCCAGGCCACCCACGACTGACCCGGACACCTCCGCCATCCGGACCATCACTAGGGCGCCGTCCTCGGCCCAGCCCAACCACCAGGAAGTCAGAGACTCTGGCGCCGTGCCGGGCAGGTCGACCCGGGCGGGCGCGAGCAGCGGATCGCGGTGCAAGCCTCTGAGTCGGATCAGCCCTGGTTGCTGTTGTTCAGCCCGGACGGCGACACAGCCCAGGTATCGGCCAGATAGCCGGCGGCCCGCTGGTAGTCGGCCAGGCCAGCGCCAGCGATGGCCGCCACCGTGGCGGTCACGCCCTGGTCGTCGACCACGAACCCAGCACGCGGATAGGCGTGCTGGCGGGTCCACTGATCCCGATAGCCCAGCCCGAGGGTCTGAGCCAGCAGCGGCCACTCAGCGGTGATCCGCCGCCCGTAGCGGTCACGCTGGCGGGCGGCCGCGCGCTGGGGATGCCGGCGAGCTTTCCAGGCCCGCAGCTGCCGGCTCAGCAGGACCCCGGCCAGGGTGACGATCCCGCCAGCCACGGCCAGCAGCATGACCAGGCCAACCAGGGTGGCCAGCATCAGCCCACCCCTCCCCGGATACAGAGGGGCCGGCGGCGCCGGCTGATGAGCAGCCCGTCACAGCAACGCTCCAGCAGCTCCCCGTCGCCATCGTCAACCAGGTCGGGACGACAACAGCAGGCATGCCAGCCAGTCGCACAAGCAGGACAGTCGGGCTCCTCCACCCCGGCCTGGCCGGGCAGGAGGGCAGTAGGATCGGATCGCATCATGGGGCTCCACCTCTGATGCACGGGGCCGGGTGTTGCGAGCACCCGACCCTGGTGGGTGGAGGGGACCAGGGCTCGTTTCGCGGTGGCTCCGGTCCCCTCCCTCACACGCTCCTGGGCTCCACCTCCCTCCTGGTTAGCTGGCCTTCGCCTGCGGCACGGCCGGCTCGACCCGGGCCGCCCGAAACGCCACCCCGGAGCGGTCGTTCATGGTCCAGGGCTGGGCGACCAGGCCGTGCACCTTGACGGGAACTCCCTGGCGGATGCCCGAAGGCATGCCGGGCACCTTGACCGCGATCAGGTCGGCGCTCTCGTCGCCCATCGCTAGGAGCTGGACGACGTAGAGCGGTTCGCCGTTCTCATCTGCCCTCGGCCGCTTGGTCTCGAAGTCGACCACCGGCTCAGGTGCCAACGCGCACAGAAACGAGATGGCCGAGGTATCGATCGGCAACCTCATAGTGACCTCCTCCATGTGGCCTCCCCTACTCGTCTAGGGGAGTAGTACCTTGGCTTGGTGAACGGGACGGGACGCGATGGGACAGGAGCGCACTGAGCGGTACTTGGTGGACCTAGAGCTCACGAGTAGACTCCGCCGCGACTTGTCTAGAGGAGCTACCCGATGCCACGTCTGATCGACCCAACCAGCGACCGGCCCATCTACCGCCAGATCGCCGACCACCTCCGAGCCGGTATCCGCGAGGGTCGCTACCCCGAAGGCACGCCCCTACCCAGCGAGTCTCAGCTTGCCGAGATGTATGACGTGACCCGCATGACCGCCCGCCAAGCCGTCGACGTCTTGAAGAACGAGGGCCTGGTCCGCAGCGAGCACGGTCGCGGCGTCTTCGTCCGCCAGCGCCCAACTGTCCATCGCCTGGCCCGCAACCGCTTCACCCGCCAACGACGCGAGACCGGCAAGGGCGCCTACGACGCGAGATGAAGGAACTCGGCTTCACCCCCGGCGTGGAGCTGGTCGAAGTCGGCCCAGTCACCCCCCCTGACGAGATCGTCAAGCGCCTCCAACTCGAACCCGGAGAGCAGGCCCTGATCCGCCGGCGACGCATGTACGCCAATGACGAGCCTATGCAGCTCGCCACCTCCTACATCCCCTGGTCATTGGCCGAGGGGACGCAGATGGCCGAGCGCGACAGCGGCCCGGGCGGCATCTACTCTCGGCTGGCCGACATCGGCCACGGCCCGGTCCGGTTCACCGAGGACGTCAGCACCCGCATGCCGACCCCTGAGGAAGCCGAGTTCCTGCGGCTCACTCCACCTCAGCCGGTGTTCTTCCTAGTCCGAGTCGCCTTCGATGCTGATGGTCGCCCGGTCGAGACCTGCGAGCACATCATGTCCGGTGATCGCTGGCAGCTCAGCTACGAATGGGCGGCCGATTGAAGCTGATTGTGCTGGTTCGGTTGATGCTTGATGCCATGACACCTAGTGTCCCCAGTTACTGATTCGCTTCGTATCCACGGGTAGTGAAGCTCCTGGTCACAGAACCGAGCGCCACTGAAACAGCCACGAATCAAGGATTCGAGACACAGAGGTTGCCAAGTTTCGTGCGTGGCGTCGGTGTGCTTGCTTCGGTTCGACACCTTGCGCATCCGACCGCAAATCGGAAGGTGGTTGTGGCGCGGCGAGAAGCCGGCGGTACCCGGGTATCAGGCCCCTCGGCGACCCTGCCCCGACGGGAGTTCCGGTGGCTGCCGCCCGAACAGCCGGCGAACAGCGCGCAGCCACCTCGGGCCAGCGGGAACCTCCACGCCCGGCGCGCCCGGCTGGTGCCCGCCGTCCGTACCTGGCGGCGGACCCTCGGCCTGGTCGGCGCCGCCGACCCCGGGCGCGGGGGCTATGACGGGCGCGCCCTTGGCCCGCCGCGTCTCGCGTTGCAGGTGCTCCTCGCGGATATGCCAGTCGAGCTCGTTGCTTGTTCTGAACATCAGACCACAGGTCACGCACTTCTCGGGCATCGGCGGCTCCTCTTGAGTCCGACCGCGGCACAGCCGCCCGTGGGGGTTACCGCTCAACCATTGGGGTCTGCAGGAGCCGGATCACGCGCTGCAAGCCCTCGTCGAGGCTGAGGTTGCTGAAGCGGAGGGTCAGCAGCAGGCCGCGCAGCTGGTTCAGCTGCCAGCGCTGCTGGCGCTCGGTGGGGGCGGTCAGGGCTTGCTCCAGCGCCTGGTCGATGACGTCCAGCGCCGCATGCACGGTCTGCTCATCAATCGGGCCGTGGAGTCGCCCGCCATCAGTTCCGGCCATCTGCCTCCTATCATGCGGGCACGTCATCGTCACCGGAGGGAGCCAAGCGTTACAAGCGCTGTCACGGAATCTTAGGTTGCGAGCAGTCGTTCAAAGAACGACCGGTAGCGCTGGAAGGCGGTGCGCAGGTCATCGGTGGAGACCTCGTCGCCCCGGTCCCAGTGGCCCTCCAGCCGTCCCCGCTCATCGGCGAAGGTCCGGGCCAGGTGCTGCATGACCTCGGCGACCAGCTCATCGGCCCGCTCGACGGCCTGGCGTGGCGCGTCCACGAACCCGGTCTGGACGTCGGTCCAGCGGGCCCGGAAACCTTCCGCATCGTCAGCGGCCAGG
>JASLBL010000035.1 GCA_030146615.1 Actinomycetes bacterium | reverse complement strand
AGCCGCCCGGCGGCCAGGATCCGCAGGGCCCGCCAGAGCTCGAACACCTCGGGTGCGGCCAGCCGATAGTAGATCGAGGTGCCCTGGCGCCGGATGGCCACCAGGCCGGCCTGACGCAGAATCTGCAAATGCTGGCTGGTGTTGGCCACCGACAGGGCGACCTCACCGGCCAGCGCCTCCACGGTGCGCTCCCCATTGGCAAGCACGTCCAGCAGCTCCAGGCGCCGGCCACTGCCCAGCGCCTTGGCCGCCCGGGCGAACTCGTCAAACAGCGCCGTCTTGGCCGCTCGGTTTGCCATCTACGCCTACAACCAGGTTGTTCAAGCAGTCTA
Organism: Actinomycetes bacterium; assembly: GCA_030146615.1. Lineage (GTDB taxonomy): Bacteria > Actinomycetota > CALGFH01 > CALGFH01 > CALGFH01 > CALGFH01. The sequence continues at coordinate 3,607 of JASLBL010000035.1, read as the reverse complement.
TTGACAAGTTGAGTAAGGAGTAGGATAGTCCGTGGTCGACCGGGCGGCAAGCCCCACACCGGGAGCACGACCATGACCGCAGCCGACGCAGGCCACGCTCCACCGGCCATCACTCATCCGTCGACCGACGAGATCCGACGCCTGGACCCCTATGGGTTCCTGGCTGTGCCGGCCACCGCAGCGGAGCGGCAGCCATGACCGAGGTCGTCCACCCGGTTGATGCCGGCCGGCTGCGTCATGAGGTGAAGGCCAAGTATCGCGAGGTCGCCGAGGACCCCACCGCCGACTTCCACTTCCACACCGGCCGCGCCCACGCGCGGCGGCTCGGCTACCCGCTCTCGCCGCTGGACCAGCTGCCTGAGGCGGCCTGCGAGGCCTTTGCCGGGGTCGCCAATCCCTTCCACTGGGACCACCCGCAGCCCGGCGAGCACGTCGTGGACCTCGGCTCGGGCGCTGGCATGGACACCTTCCTGGCCGCGCTGTGGGTCGGCCCCACCGGCCGGGTCATCGGTGTCGACATGACCCCCGAGATGCTCACGCGTAGCCGTCGGCTCGCCGACCAGCTCGAGCTGGAGAACATGGAGTTTCGCGAGGGTGTGATCGAGGACCTGCCCGTGGAGGATGGCTGGGCCGACGTGGTGATCTCCAACGGGGTCATCAACCTCTGCCCCGACAAGGTCGGCGTCTACCGGGAAATCCACCGGGTTCTGCGGCCCGGCGGGCGCATGCGCATCGCCGACATCTGCGTCCAGCGTCCCGTGCCCGAGGGCGCCTTGCGCGACATCGACCTGTGGACCGGGTGAATTGCCGGTGCCCTGCCGTGCGCAGGGTGGCAGACGATCATCGAAGGCGTCGGCCTGGTCGAGGTGGAGTACGGCCCACCGGTCGACACCTTCGCCGGCGCCAGCGGCCAGGCCAGCGCCCGCCAGTACGGCACCCAGGGCTACCCCATCCGGGCCCGCAAGCCCGCCGCCGCCGAGCCGCATCCCTGACGCGCCGCTGGGTCGGCGCAGGAAGACACCGGCAGTGGAGACCATTCGCTCGGCCGTCAGCGACCCGGCCATGCCCCGCCCGGGCGGCAGCCCTCGGCCGCCGGGTCGAAGCCGAGGACGGGGTCACCCGCGCCGTCCAAGTCGTTCGCAGTCACCCCGCCGTGGCTCGGCAAGCACACAAGGCGACATAGGTTGCTCCCACCCAAGGAAGGCTGGACCACCCGTCTCAGAGACCTGAGGGAGGCCCACCGTGACGATCAAAGATGAGCTCCAGGCACGAGCCCTATTCGATCAACGCTACGGCGCCGCGCTGCCGCCCATTGCCTGCCAGATCGAGCAGCGAGTCATCGGCGGCGACTGGGGAGCCAACGGCTACACCACCATGGACCAGGCCGACACCCTCGCCCACGAGCTGCACCTGTCGGCCACCGACCGCCTGCTCGACCTGGGCACGGGGCGGGGCTGGCCAGGGCTGTACCTGGCCACCCGGACCGGCTGCCAGGTCGTCCTCACCGACCTGCCCCTGGAAGGACTGCGCGTGGCCGCCAACCGCGCCACCCGCGAAGGCCTCGCCGCCCGCACGGCCGTGGTGGCCGCCGCGGCGAGCGCACTGCCGTTCCAAGCTGGGAGCTTCGACGCTGTCATCCACACCGATGTGCTGTGTTGACTGCGGGCCAAGCTCTCCGTGCTGAGAGCCTGCAGACGACTCCTGCGACCTGGAGGACGCATCGGCTTCTACACCATCGTTGAGTCGCCGGGGCTGTCGCCGGCGGCTCGCCGCCGAGCCCGGGCCGCCGGGCCAAGGGCGGTGGCCATGCGCAGCGACCACCAGCGGCTGCTGCGCGCTGCCGGGTTCGGTGACGTCATCGAACTCGACGTCACGTCCGCCTTCGCGGCCACTGCAACCGCCTGGCTTGCCGAGACCGAGCCCTACGCCGAGGAGCTCGCCCGGCTGGAGGCACCCAGCGCCTTCGAGGAACGACAAGCCGACCGGCGCAGCATGCTGGCCGCCATCCACGCCGGGCTGCTGCGCCGCGCCCTCCTCCTCGCTCGAACAAGAGGAAGGGAGCCGACGGCGAGAGGTTGATGCGACCCGGCACTCATGCCCTTGACCACCGTCACCCTGAAACACCGGCACCTGGAGCGGCTCGTCGACGGCCATGCGCTTCGCGACGGGATCACCGGAGTGGCGGCTGGATCGCCCTCCTGGAGCTCTTCACCAAGGGCCCACCACCAGACCTGACCCAGCCACCGTCCTTGCGCCCTGGCCCGTCCGGTCAGGCGCGCGTGGCCGCGTATCGGATGCCGACGGGCTGAATCTGGCCAGCGTCGATGGCGGCCTGTTCCTCGGTCTCGCTGGTGTCGGCCAGGTCGGCAAAGAGGTACGGCGCGTCGGCGGCGTGCTCGCGGGTGAACCGCATGTCCAGCCCCCGCAGGATCTGCTCGCCGGGGTGCAGTCCCTCCTCGGTGGCCCACTCCCGAAGGTAGCCGTCCCAGGACTGTCCGGAGGCCGCCCACCGCTCCTGGTGCCTGTGCAGCCAGCCCGGCTCGGCCCCGGGGGCGGGCGGGGACAGCCGGGCGAAGCCCCACCGGGCGGTGGCCTCGTCGAACCGCTCCCAGGCCCACTCAACCACCACCAGCTTCCCAGCGGGCACCAGCAGGTCCTGCAGCCGGTCCAAGGCCGCATCCAGGTCAGCCACATGATGCAGCGACAGGGACGCCACCACGCAGTCCACTAGGTGCTGGGGCTCGTACTGCTCGAACTCGACCCGCTGGTAGTCCGACCCCTCCGGCGCTTCCGGGTCGACCCCGAGCGCCTGGTAGCCACGCTCCCCCAGCGCTGGCACGAAGCCACCGAGCGTCCCGCAGCCAACCTCCAGCACCGTCGCTGGCGCGGGCGGCAGCTGGCCTCTGACGAACGGCCAGACCGCGGCCAACCAACGGTCATCGGGCGCCATGCAACTAATGCTACGAGCAGTTCATGTTCGGGCGGCTGCCGCTGCGGCACCCTTTGCCGTGGAGCTAGTCGCAGCAGGTGTCGGCCAGGGACTCGGCCCGCCAGGTCCGCCCTCCCTCCACGGCGGCCAGGGTGGCGATGCCCAGGCCGGCCGCCGGATCGGCCCACCACCAACCAAGGACGGCGTTGGCGGCCAGCCCAACCAGCAGCACCCCCGAGAGCAGCGCGCACAGCGAGGTCTGGTTGGCCTCCGACACCGCCGCCCGCGACCCCAGCACCGGGGCAACCTTGCGCTTGGCCCAGGCCAGCACCGGCATGACCACCAGCGACAGGGCGGCCAGGATGATCCCGGGGATGCTGGCCTCCGGCTCGGCGCGGCCGAGCAGGTCGCGGATGCTCTCGATGCCGACGTAGGCGGCCAAGGCGAAGAACGACACCGCGATGGCCCGAGTGGCCCGTCGGTCGGCCGCCTGGGTGCAGCCCTGACGGCGTTCCTGGGCCAGCCGCCAGGCCAGGATCAGCGCGGCCGAGACCTCGATGCCGGAATCCAGGCCGAAGCCGACCAGGCTCACCGACCCGGCGGCCAGCCCGGCGGCCACGGCCACGATGCCCTCGACGGCGTTCCAGCCGATGGTCAGGCGATTCAGCCGCCGACCCC
>JASLBL010000698.1 GCA_030146615.1 Actinomycetes bacterium | reverse complement strand
GCATCGCGGCCGCCCCGGCTGGGCCGCTGTCTGCCAGGAGACCGCCCGGCGCCGCTGACCTCCGGGAGGCCGTCGTGAGCCTCCTGGAGCGGCTGTTCCCCGCCGACGACCACCCCGGCGTCGGGATCCTCGGCCGTATGTTCCTGAAGGCGACCGACCCGCCCCGGGAGCGCCGGCTGCTGCTCCCGCCCAGCGGTACCGGCATCGGCCGCAAGCGCCACGAGGACCCGTCGCCGTACGCGCCGCCGATCATCCGCCACCACGAACGGTGGCCGCACCAGGCATGGCCGGGCGGTGGCGGTGGGCCAGGGTTCACGCCCTGGCCGCACCAGCGGTGGCCGGGTGGTGGTGGCCGGTGAAGCTGTCCGCGACCGCCGTCCGCGGGGCCCTGGCCGGGTGTGCGCTCGGTGTGCGCTCGGTGTGTGTTGGGTGTGTATTGGGTGTGTGCTCAGGCGCACACTGGTCGCCGGGTCGGGTGCCGTATCTGCGCAGGTCCGGCTCCCTGCGGGAGAGTGGTACAGCGTCCCTACGGGACGCGCGCCCTGCGGGACGCGCGCCCTGCGGGCGCAGGTTTCAGAGCATCCCATCCGGGGTGCCGATCGAGGCCTCCGGGATCGGTTGTGGCGCTGGGCGGTGGTCGTCGTGACTCGCCTGCCGCTGATCACTGACCGTGACCTTCAGGTCCTGACGTTCGCCGGCGAGCAGTACGGGGTGAGCGGCGAGCTGGCCGAGGAGCTGTGTGCTCGGCTGGCGCCGGCACCGCTCGCTCCCGGCTCCCGGGAGACAATCGCTCGCCGGGCCCTGGGCCGCCTGGACAACAGCGGCTTCATCGAGCGCCTGCGGGTCGGCGGGCTCGGGGTGTGGGCGGTGCCGACCACCCGCGGCCTGCGCATGGCCGGGTTGTCCTATGAGCGGTGGCAGCCGAGCGGCTGGAAGTTGCGCCACTTGGAGGCGGTGAGCCGGCTGCGGTTGTACCTGGCCGATCATGAGCCGGCCGCCTCCTGGGTCAGCGAGCGGGCGATCCGTCGCCGCTGGGCCGGGACCGGGGCCCGGGTCAGGATCGCCGACGGTGCCCTGTCGTTCCCCGACGGGGATGCGGTCGGGGTCGAGGTGGAGCTCAACGTCAAGGCGGCCCACCGCTATCAGGCGGTGGTCGCCGACCAGGACCCCGACTGGTCGTCGGTGTGGTGGTACGCGCCCGCCGGTGACGTGCGCCGGTTGGCCGCCCAGCTGGCCGCCGCCGGCGCCCGCAACTTCGAGGTCGTTCCGATCCCCGAGGGGGTGGCGCCATGACTCCTCCGGAGTCCGGCCGGGACCGGCGGCCGGCCGCCCCCTCGGGCTACCTGCTCGCCGCCGTGGTGGTGCTGGTGCTGGCTCCGCCGGCCCTGCTCGGTTGGGTGGCCGGGGCCGGGGTACTCCGGTCCGGCTGGGTGTCCCGGAGGCGGTTGTCCGCGGCGGGCGCCGTCACCGGGGCCCTGGCCCTGGTCCTGATCGGCCCCGCCCGGGCCGCTGGCGGCCTCCTGGGTGCCGTGGCCGCCCTGGGCGGTGTGCTGCCGGCCGCCCTGACCGCTAGCGCCGTGCTCGAGGCCCTGGGCGCGATCCTGGTTCGTGGGCTGGGGTTGGCCTGGGTCACGGTGCCGGCTGGGGTCCTGGCCGCCACCGTGCCTCCCGGCCCGGATCCGGTCGTCACTCCTGAGTGGACGGCTGAGGCCCGGCGTCGTCGCCTGCGGGCCGAGGCCCGGGACCGCCGCCGGGCCGAGCGGCTGGCGCAGTCCCCCCAGGCAACCGCCTCCGACGCCCTCGGGGTGGCCCTCGAGCCGTCGCCGGGCCTGCCCTCATGGCGCCGTGGCCGGTTGGTCGTGCCCCCGCCCTGGCCAGCTCGGCTTGACCACGCTGCTGGTCGGGGCGCCCGGGTCCGGTAAGACGACCGCCTCCGAACGCCTCGCCCACCTCGCCGCGCAGGAGCGGCGGGCGTTGTGCGTGATCGACGGCAAGGGCACCGAGGGCCTCGACGAAGCCATCGCCGCCGCGGTGCTGACCGCCTGGCCGGAGGCGAGGATCGCCGCCTTCCCCCAGCAGCCGGTCGACCTCTGGCGCGGCACGCCCCAGCAGCTTGCCAACCGCCTGGTGGCCGCCTGGCAGTTCTCGGATGAAGCCGAGTTCTATGAGCAGGCGGCCATGGTCGGCCTGCGCCTAGCCTTGACCGCGCCTGGGCCGCCGGTGCGCTCAACGGCCGAGCTCGTCACCCGCCTGGACCCGGGCTGGCTGGAGCGGGCCTGGCAGGGCCACCAGGGCAGCCTGGCCCTCATCCGGGGGTCGATGAAGGGTCGCCTCGGCGACGTCGCCCTACGGGCCTCCAACCTGGCGGCCAGCCTCGGCCCAGCCTGGGATGGGGACTGGTGGCTGGACGACGTCGACGTGGCCATCTTCACCCTCCCCACCCTCGACAACGTCAAAGACAGCGACGCGGCCATGCGGGTCCTGATCGCCGCCTACGCCCAGCACATTGCCTCCCGCCGCCGGGAGACTCGCCGGCCGAGCATGTTGCTGTTCGATGAGTTCGGCAGCCTCGCCGGCGGCCGGGCCCTGGCCATCAACATCGTGGAACGGGCCCGGAGCTCGGGCGCCGGGGTGCTGCTGTCGGCGCAGTCGGCCGCCGGCCTCGGCAGCGAGTCCGAGCGCGAGCGCCTCATCGCCACAAGCTCGGCCGTGATCGCCTTCCGCTCGCCCATGCCGGCCGAGCTGGCCGCCCTGGCCGGGTCGGAGCGCACCCCGGAGGGCGCTTGGTCGATGTCACCCGCGGGTGACACGGTCGACCGGGTGACGATCACCGAACGGCACAAGGCCCGCCTTGACCAGGACCAGGTCCGCGCCGCCAGGGTCGGCGAGGCCCCGATCATCGCCGGCGGTCGGGTCGAGGCGGTTCGCATCCTGCAGACGAACATCGACGCGAACATGCGCGCCCAGGCCCGGGAGCTGGTCACCGGCCTAACCCGGCCTCGCCCGTTGGGCGCCGTCAATGGGAACCCTGCACCCATTGACGGACCGGCCGGGGCGGTCGCCAGTCGGGATCTACCCGGCCCTACCCAGCCGCCTCAAGGGTCCGCGCCTTCGGCGCCGCCTGCCGGCGCCCTTGACCCGCCTGGCCCTGGCCGGGTCCGGCGCCACCGGCCGCCCGGGTTGGGCGGTGAAGCGGCCCCGCCAGCCGACCGCGACCCGAGAGGGGGTGAGGCGATCGAGGTGCCCTGACGGATCTGGCCGGCCCGAGTGCCAACTCTTGGAAGGAGTCGCCGGGCCGGCCTCCAGCAACATTGGTGCCCCCGCAGGT
>JASLBL010000661.1 GCA_030146615.1 Actinomycetes bacterium | reverse complement strand
GCGGCTGGCGACGCTGAAGTCGTCGTACGGCCTCCATCGGGCGTTCGATATTTGGGTGGCCAAGTATGAGGCCGAACAGGCCATCTGGCGGGGCGAGCTTGAGCGGGCGAGTTCGGCCATCCAGCTCGGGCTTGCCGCCGTGGGGACTGCGGCTCGTTGGGCCGAGGCGGAGATCATGCTGTGCGCTGCTGGGCTTGCCGTCCAGGCGGCCCGGGCCGAGCAGGCTCGCGCCGCCGGTGACGCTGCTGTGGTGGCCGATGCGGTCGCGGCGGGCCGCAGCTTCCTAGATCGGGCTCGCTCGGCGGTCGAATCGCACGGTCGTAGCTGGCATCCCAACGCTGATCCGCGGAACGTGCACCTCCGCGCCTGGCTGGCCAAGGCCGAGGCAGAGTGGACCCGGCTCCAAGGACATTCCGACGCGGCCCGCTGGCGGGCAGCGGTCGAGGCGTTCTCCTTCGGCCACCTGTATGAGGGGGCCCGCTGCCGATGGCGGCTGGCGGAGGCGCTGCTTGGCAGCGGCGACCGCCAGGATGCGGCTGAGAAGGCGCGAGAGGCGTACCAGACCGCGGTGCGGCTGGGGGCTGCGCCGCTGCGGGCGGCCCTGGAGACGTTGGCCCGCCGGGCCCGCCTCGACCTTGGAGAAGGGCTGCCGCAACAGCCAGGGCGGGCTGGGTTGACCCCTCGGGAGCTTGAGGTGCTGCGGCTCCTGGTCGAGGGGCGGTCCAACCGGCAGATCGCCGAGCAGCTGTTTATCAGCGGCAAGACCGCCAGCGTGCACGTGACCAACATCCTGGCCAAGCTTGGGGTGCACAGCCGTCTGGAGGCGGCCGCCCGCGCCCGCGAGCTTGGCCTGGACCGCCCGGCGGACAACGTCCGGCGCTGACGCTAACCAGATGAGCCGCCTTGGCAGGGCTCACCGTAGGGCTGCGCTCCACAAATAGGGTCCGTTGACGGCCGAAACCTAGGGTGTTGACCTGAGGTGGGGCCGGTGGCCTTACCGCTACCGTCCCTGATAGAGCAGTCCGCAGGGAATGGAGGGGTCAGCATGCAGCATCCGACCTTGAGCGCCACGTTGGCCGAGCAACACAGGGATGAGCTCGGCCGCCGGGCCAGCGAAGCCCGCCTGACCCATGGCAGCCGTTCAAACAGCCGGCCGCGTCGGCCTACCGCCCGCCGGTGGTGGCGGCCCGCCACCCGGCCTGCCCGGGCCTGAACAGTCAGCTGACAACGCGCTGCCCGCTTGGCTCTGGTTCAGCTCTCGCGGCCGTCACGGCCACCGCGATGGTGATCAACGACACGTCGAGCTGGTGTTGTGGGGCACCGCGACATGCGACCGGCTGCTGGTGAACTTGGCCTGGCTGGAGGCGATGTGTGCTGCCGAGCGCTGCAGCGGTTGAGCAGTGCAGCGGACGATGCAAGGAGGCGTCCCATGGCCATCTCTTTCCATCCCGGCGATCTGTCCTTCTACTCCTGGCAGTTGATCGTCGGGTTCACGGTCTTGTTGATGTACGCGGCCCTGGTCGTGTGGTCGCGTTCGGTGTACATCGCCCGGGCCAACCGGGTCTGGACCGACGCGCACGGCGATGCGCTGGCCGGCCGCCGCCAAGGGGCGGGAGCGCCCGGCGAGCACGCCTGCCAGGACGCCAACGCAACGATCGAACCGATCCTGCACAAGTTCGGGGAGCGGGAACCAGAAAGCCCCTTCCGCTGGCAGTTCACCTGGAACGGGGCCAAGGAGATCGGCGACTGGGTGCGGCTGCACGAGGCCCAACGCCAGATCGTCTGGTGCTGGCAGCCAGCCTCGGTGATCGCCCGCTTTGAGCGGGCGGTGGGACAGCTGGATGAGCTGCCACCCGATCGTCAGGTGTTCTGGCAGGCCCGCTGGCAGGAGCTACGGGCCACCTACTCCTGGAACCAGCCGCTCACTACCGAGCACGTGTGGTGGTACAAGGCCAACCTGATCGAGCTGCTGGCCGAGCTCTACAACGCCCGCGACGCCAAGTACTCCCAGCTGGCCAGCCTGTACGGCAAGACGGCCTGGCTGGTCCTGGCCGCCTTTTTGCCGCTGGCGGCGTTGGTCACCCTCGGCTACGGCGTCATCCTGCTGGCCGGGGCGATCGGGGGGCTGATCAGCCGGCTGCAGCAGCTGGTCTACGCCAAGGGGCTGCCGACCGCCTATGGCAGCTCCTGGGTGCCGTTGTACCTGGCGCCGCTGCTTGGCGCGTTGGCGGCCTGGGCCGGGCTGACCCTGCTGGCGTTGCTGCAGACCCTGCAGGTGATCGATCTGCGGGCGCTGAACCTGAGCGCCGGGTTTGCCGGACTCCCGGCCAGTCAGCTGCTGGGAATCGCGGTCCTGCTCGGCATCTCGGAGCGGTTCCTGAACCGGATCGGCGCCCAGGCCGAGGACGTCGTCGCTGCAACCTCAAGCGGGACGGCCGCCGAGGCAAGCAAGCTCCAAACCGCCCAGATCGCCACCGCGGCGACCGCTGCCGCCCACCCCAACGGTCACCAGCCACCGTCGGGAGACACCAGAGATCCCGCGGCCCAGCAGCCGCCGCCGACACAGCAGCCGGAGTTGGTGAGCACGCCTGCAGGCAGCGTGCGCCGGTCGTTCGCCGCCAAGCTTGACTTACTTGGCTGGAGCAACCGCCGCCCCGGCCAGCACACCGCTGGAATGCCAGGGGCAAACGGCGAGTCGCCGCACTGAGTCTCCCAGGCAACGTAGGAGCGCGGTCCCGCACGCGAGGCATGGTGGCCGCCTCAGCAGTAACCGTGAGATCAAGCAAGACGGTGAGCCGGACCACAGCCGCCGCGGGTGGCACCAGCCCATTCCTCATGCACCGCGAACAGAAAAGGTGATGCCGCACAGTCTCACTCCCCGGCAATCCTTGGTTGTTGTCCAAAAGGAGGACCCATGCCTGACACTCCCGTTCCCTGGGTCGGCCTGGCCGCCATGGCGGCCATGTTCCTGCTCCCCTTGCTGCCCAAGTGGCTGTTCGAGGGACCCCGGACCAGCAAGCACTGGCCACACCGGCACATCTGCGGCGACTGCGGCGCCCCCTGGACCGACGGGCACACCTGCACCCCGGCGGAGCGCGAGCCTGGTCGGCCGCTATGGGGCGAGCTGCGCCGGCTTGGACCGCCGGCCGAACTGGAATCCCGCCCCAAGGCCCGGATGTTGCGGTAGGACGCGACCGATCTACCGCTGTCCCAGCCAACGGCGAACAAGCATACTGTGACGAGTGAGGCATTCGGGATAGGAGTGGTATCGGTGCGGGTGGACTTCTTGGTCAATCCGGCCTGCCTGTAGACCTGGTTGACCTCCCGATGGCTGGTC
>JASLBL010000655.1 GCA_030146615.1 Actinomycetes bacterium | reverse complement strand
AATACGGTCGCAAGTACGCGATCGGCGTTCTGCGCCGCTTGCCAGGATCGCATCTGCTCTTGCGTCCAGGCGAACGTCTCCACGTATTTGCTCGATGGGACTCGGTCCGCTGGCCGGTAGGTGAGAACGGTGACTCCGGACTCGAAGGTCCTGGTGTCGACGAGCTGCAAGTGCGTGATGTCGGTCGCGTCGCGGAAGAGACGCTTGCCACTTCCAAGCACCACGGGAAACACCATGATGCGATACTCGTCGATCAGGTCATGTTTGATGAGCGAGTTGAGAAGGTCGGCGCTGCCGAAGAGCAAGATGTCGCCGCCAGACTGCTGTTTCAGCTCGGCGATCTTCTCGGCGGGGTTTCCCTCGATGATGATTGAGTTCTGCCAGCCCGCCGTCCGCAAGCTCTTGGAGACGACGTACTTGGGGAGAGCGTTCATCCGATCTGCGAAGCCTTCCTCCTTGGGAGCCGTCGGAAAGAACGCGGCGAAGATCTCGAAGGTCACGCGCCCCAGGAGGATGGCGCCGGCCTCGAAAAGCTCCTCGGACTTGTATCGCTGCTGGTCGTGGCCGGCGTAGCGCAAGGCCCAGGCGTTCTTCCCGTCCGGATGCTGCTCATGCCCGGGCGCTTCCATCACACCGTCGAGCGTCACGAACTCAGATGCGATCAGCCGTCGCATGCAGGACAGCGCGAACGGCCCAACGTGCTTCATCGGACCATCCTCCTCTTGGAGTAGGCGCCGAGCAGTCGCCCCCCGAGTCTGGGTCGGGGACCCCAGCGGTCCGGTAAAGGTTGGAGCCGAGGAGTTCAGGAAGCAACAACCACAGGCCGATCGAACCGCTGTCGCCCGACCCGACTGACCACCTCCTTGCGGCTGACCGCCTCAAGGTCACCCGTAGCCAGGGCCCCGAAATGGGATGCATCCGATTGGGCTGGCACCTGGAAGCGGAGCGACCAGCGTTTCTGCTGGTCAGGCGCGGGTTTTGTGGGCCTGGGAGGACTTGAACCTCCGGCCTCATCCTTACCAGCGATCGAGGGCTAGCGCTGTGCTATCCAGCCTTTGCGCTGGTCGTGCCGCTCCATAAGCCCTACAAGGATGGGGTGAACCGCGGCCCGCCCTCCGCCCGGCGGCTTCGGCAGATGAGCGAGGCCAGCGTGCTGCGGATTGGCGTACGGAACGGCGCTCATGCCGACATCGCTCAGAGTGTCGCTGACCTCGGACTTCCGCCGCATTGAGGCTCGCTCTCTAGTGATAGGTCGCGCCAGGAATGTGCCGCCTCGATGTCTGTGTCGCTCACGCGAACGCGCTTGGAGACGGCGCGTGTTGTGTTCACCAACGCTACCCCATGGCGGGGCGCTCGATCCTCGCGGTGGCGAACAGGAGACGTCCATGCCGGAGTTCGCTACGATCTCGTCAGTCAAGCTTGTCTTGGTGGGGAGGCGACAGCGATGGCTCAGCACGACGCTCGCATCATCGCGGTGGTGGGGGCGACCGGCCTGCAGGGTGGGGCGGTGACCCGCCGCCTGCTGCAGGACCATTGGCCGGTTCGGGCGCTGACCAGGAACCCGGATGGAAAGAAGGGCCGCGCCATCGCCCAGCTTGGCGTCGAGGTCGTCAAGGCCGACATGTCCGATCCGGCGTCCCTGGAGCGTGCCTTCGAAGGCGTCCATGGCGTCTTCAGCGTGCAGAACCACCACATCAGCGGCTTCGAGGGGGAGGTGCGGCAGGGAAAGCAGGTCGCCGAGGTGGCCAAGCGAGTGGGCGTTGCGCAGCTCGTCTACAGCGGCGCTGGCCCAGGCGTCAAGGGCAGCGGCGTTGGGTCCTGGGAGACAAAGCTCAAGGTGGCAGCGTACATAAGGACCCTCGATCTCCCCGTGACGATCCTCCACCCCACGGCGTTCATGGAACTGATGACCGAACCCAAGTTCTTCCCGGCCGCCTCCGTCTGGCATCTCATGCCAAAGCTCATGGGACCGGACCGGCCGGTGGGGTGGCTGACGGTCGAGGATCTGGCCATCATCGTCGCCAAGGCCTTCGGCGATCCGGACCGCTTCATCGGACGCGAAGTCATGCTGGCCAGCGACGTCCAGTCCATCGAGGCGTGCCGGGCCATCTGGCGCGAGGTGGCGGGCAGGCCGCCCCGGCGAATCCCCATGCCCCGTTGGCTGTTCGAGCGGTTTGCGGGCACCGACGAGACGACCATGTGGCGATGGCTCGGCGCGAACAAGGTTGACTTTGACACCGGACCGACGCTGACGATCCATCCTGAGGCGCTGACCGTTCGGCAATGGCTAGGGCGGAAGAAGGCCCCCAGTGTCCGGCGGCGACAGGGCTGAACATCGGCCTAGTGCCGACATGCGCTGATACCTGTGCAAGGAATGCGGTCGGAGACCGCTATGCGCAGGCGATACACGGGCCGCGGTCGCAATCAAAGAGACAACCGACGAGCGTTTCTGCAGGTCAAACCGGTTTGGTAGGCCTGGCTGGACTTGCACCAGCGCCTCCATCCGCGGTCGACGGCCTGTGACCTGTGATTCTCATTCGCCGACCGTGACCGCTCGTGCCGACCACGACCAGGAGCTCCCGATACTGCGCGGACCCAGCGCGGACCAGCATGGGTCCTATGGCTGCCGTGGCAGGGTTGCCAGTACCTGCTCCATGAAGGCGCTCTTGGCCTCGGTGTAGGCACTACGATCATGGCCCAGCCGGGCGGCCAAGGTGCGCTTCAGGTCGCCGTAGGCGTTGACCAGACCCGGGTCGGTACGGAGAGGGTCGCGGAAGGCGAGATGCCGGCCAAGCGCAGGAGTACCGCCGGCGCAGACGTACAGGTGATGGGCCGGCGCGCCGGCCGGGGTGGTGAAGGCTTCGCGGCCAGGAACCGCGAAGTCGCCTTCATGGCGGGAGCCGAGTGGTCCTAGCCGCTCGATGACGGCGGGCGGGTCGACGCGGTCGGCGATCACCACATCCAGGTCGATGATCGGCTTGGCCGTGGTACCTAATACGGCACCGTCACGGTGGTCGCCCCGACGAGCAGGAAGCACCCGAGACGGTAACGGGTCTGGTCCTGAGTAGGCCATCAGCTCCGCTGGGTGACGTCCCGCGGCTAGAGAACCCGAAGCTTTAGGCCCTCATGAGCGATTTCCAGCCGTTCGATCGCCAGTCCGCCGGCGTCGTCGGTAGAGGAGACTGACCATCCACAGGGCCACCCGACAACGAACTCCCAGCGCAGGAGCGCTCTACCCTCCGGGCTCATGGCCACGACCGCCCCGTTCTTGCGCGCCGCGTCCGCCTTGCCGTCAACGACCTGCTGCCGCCAGGTCCATAGCTTGGTCGAGTTGTCGAGACCCCGTTCGAGCACCAGATTGGACCACTTGAGCCTACCGGGCACCTTCCGGATGACGATCGTCCCGTCGGATGCGGTGGTCTTGCTCTCGATTACCTCTGACGTCGAGCCCACGCCCGAGCAGGTCGCGAACATGGCCATCTGCGCCCCATCAACTTCAAGCACGAAGCTGAGGCCCGTCATTGGGTCCACCATGGTGGGCATGCGCACCCTCCTGCGTGATCAACCGGTGACCGTACGAAAACACGCCCCAACCGTCACGTCTAGACCATCTGATGGCATTTGGGGCAACCATAGCGGCTCCTACGTGCACAGCACGGCATGCCGGCCTGTATGCAGGGCCACCTGCGAATGGGAACTCAGCACCCGAACCTCAACTGTGCCGATGCTGGTCTGCTTCGCCATCGTCGGGGCGGCGGTCGTGTTCGGCGTGGTGGTGGCCCGTGGTCTCCGCACTGCACGCCAGCAGACCGCCCGGCGGTCGCTCATCCCTGGCCGGCATCGGCGTCGTGTCGATTGTCGTGTTCTGGACCGGCCTGCGGGTGATGCTCGCCGCCGGCGGGGCCGCCCTGGCCCTGGACGCCCGCCCCGGCCATGGCCGCCTGCCCGGCACCGCATCGCCGCCCTGCTTCTCGCCACGCTGATCACGGGAGTACGGTCTGGCTGGCTTTCACGGTTAACGACCACCGCCCAGGTGCCGTCCTCAAGGCCGTCCCCACCACCTGGCTCACGGCAGGCAACCCGTCTCCCGACCGAGAGGAAGGCGTCATGTGCCGACGACTCTGGTCGTCCTCCTCGGCCTCACCACCGACTTGGGCCTGGCCATCCGGGCTCACGCCGACCCCGGCGGCGTCAAAGACATCCATGTCCAAGCCTTGCTAGGGATGGGTTCTGACACCGCTGTGCAGCCGACGACCTGAGGCAGACGCACGACAGTGCGACCGCAAAGAGGCTACTTAAAGGCGTTGTTCCCCCTCAGGAGGGCAAGCGCCCTTCAAGACCTCATCCCCAAGCGGATGTATCCAATCGGGCTGGCACCACCAAACGCAGTGACCAGCGTTTGGGCTGCTCACGCGCGATTTGTGGGCCTGGCTGGACTTGGAATCAGCGGCCTCATCCTTATCAGACATGGACGGCTGGGCGCTGTGCTATTCGGCCTTTCCGCAGCTCAGGCTGATCCATGAATGACACAGGGATGGGGTGAATCACGCCCCTAGCCTCACCAGCTGGCGGTAGCCGTCTCCTGGCGGGCTATGGGCTCCTGGTTGGAGCTCAAGCGATGCATCCTGGCCGCGTCCGGACCGTGATGACCGCTATCGTGCGGTGCCGTTGTTAGCGAGATAGGGGCCGTTCCTGAGTAGCTCCGGCCGCGACCCCGACCACCGACCGCGCTACCGTCCTCAATTCGGGCACCGGGCCGCTCGTCTCCGTTCCGTCACCAGCCCATCGTCCCCGGCCCGCCCTTGAACGGGCCGGTCACCGCCGAGGTGATCCAGCCGCCGTAGAAGTCGCCCGGCTGGGCCTCGACCTGCTCGCCGTCGACGGTCGCCCGGTCGACCCGGCCCGGGTAGAAGGCGTAGCAGCCGACGATGGCCTCGTACCCGGGGCTGGGCGACGCATAGGACCAGGCGACAGCGGAACGGTCGCCCGCATCGTAGTACCTGGCCGTCCCCTTGAACTCACAGACCGTGGGCCGCATGGCCGAGGGACGCAGCCGGTCGGTGCGGATGTCGGCCGCGGGGATGTAGTAGACGGGCGGGTGGCTGGTCTCCAGCACCCGGAGGCTGCGCCGGGTGTCGGCCAGCACCTCCCCGTCCAGCTCAACGACCACGCGGGCCGCCGAGGACTCGACCCTCGGCGGCCGCGGGTAGTCCCAGACCGACTCCATCGCCTGGCGTCAGCCGTCCTTGGACACAAACACGTCGAAGCCAGGGTAGTCGTGGTTGGGGGTCAGGAAGCCGACCGCCCACGCGGTGTAGGACCGGCCGCCCTTGAGCCGGACCTTGCCGAGATCCTTGACCACGGTGTTGGTCCCGGCGGCGACGATCCGCAGCCGGTACTTCCAGGCCGGGAGGAGCAGGTAGCCGCTGGCCTCGCCGAACTCCAGGCCGCGGACCACGCGGACCCAGCGGCCAGCCAGCTTGGCCTGGACGTCGACGGCCGGGGCGTCGGGACTGGTGTGAGCGACCCGCAGGCGGGTCAGGTAGCGCGAGGTGGTGTCGCGATCACGCAGCACCTTGAGCTGGAGGGGGCCGCCGTCGCCGGTCAGCGAGCCGATGGCGGCGATGGTGGTCGGGCGGCGGCCGAGGCGCACGTCGGCCTCGAGGGCGGCCGGGTCGCCCGCAGTGGACGGGGCCACCTTGACCTGGACGTTGTAGGTCCCCTTGGGCACCTTCAGGTAGTCGCTGAGGGTGCCGTAGGTGACGCCCGACAGGGTCTTGGCGCCGTTGACGTAGATGTCGACCGCCGGGGTGTCGGGGCTGTTGTGGAAGGCGCGGACCTTGGTGGTCCCGCCGCCGTCAGCCGAGGCGGGGGCCGCGAAGGCCAGGACCAGGGAGGCGGTCAGGATGGCGCCGACCAGGACGCGGAGTCTTGCCACTACGACCTCCTGCAACGAGGGATTGGCCACGACCCCTACTTCGGGGTCGGCCCACGATCGGTTGCAGGCGGTTGCCAGGGCGCGGCGATACTCCAGCCATAGCGGTTCGCACACCTGTACACCAATGCGGGCACTTTCAGCCTTGTCGGCCGCCTTGAAACCCGCGGCGCGGCCTTGGTGTGGATGGCCAACCAGGCCAGGGCTCGGCAGTGAGCCGATGGCGCCGCATGGAGGCGTCAGCGACAATCTCGCAGGCGCCGTCACTCCTCGACAGCGACACGGTGCAAAGGCCGCAGGCCGGCGGCGCCTCGTATCCAGCCAGCGGGTTAGGGTTGGACGCCGGTCGCCTGGCGGGCGCGCCAGTTGGCCACGATGACGTCGGTCATGGCCTCCAGGAAGCGTCCGACCACCTCCAGGTCGGCCTCGCTGAACTGGTTCATCGCCTCCAGCAGGGCGGTGTTGAGCGGCCCGAAGAACTCTGCCCCCAGGGCGAGCGCCTGCTGCTCGATCTCGAGTGTGAGCCGGCGTCGGTCTTGGCGATCCCGGACGCGCCGAACGTGGCCGACACGTTCCAGCCGGTCCAGGAGCGCGGTGACCGAGGCCGTGCTCAGGTGCAGCTCCTGAGCGAGCCGGCCCGGGCTCATGGTCTGGCCGGTGCGGGCGGCGTCCATGATGGCGACCAGTGCCCGCATGTCGGTGGGATGCAGCTGGTGCTGGACGGCGAACTCCTGCCCGAGCTGGTCGAGCTCCACGTTCATGCGCCGCAGTAGGTCGGCGAGCCGCTGGCGCGGGTCCTCCCCGCTGTTCCTGCCGGTTGCCATGAGGACGTCCTTCGAGTTGCGGTCCCGGCCCACGCCGCTAGCATCTCGTTGATCGAGATACTTGGTCGTCTAGCAGATCGTCGGTCGAACAATCGTCGGAGAGTGTACCGCGTTGGAAGGAGCGTCCATGTCCCCGCTCGCCCGCCGGCTCCGCTGGCTGCTGCCCACCCTGGTGGCCGTGGCCTGGCTGGCCGCGGCCGGACCGCTGAACGCCGTCGGCGCCCGGCTCACCAGCCTTCAGGAGAACGACAACGCCGCCTTCCTCCCCGACAGCGCCGAGTCCACCCGGGTAGCCGAGTTGCAGCAGCGGTTCCAGGGCGAGCAGTTCCTGCCGCTCATCATCGTCTGGGAGCGCCCGGAGGGCATCGACGCCGAGACCCGGCAGGCGGTCGCCGCCCGCCTAGCCCAGCTCCGGGTGACGCTCGAGGAGGGGGACCGGCTGACCGGGCCGGTGTCGCCACCCATCCCGTCCCAGGACGGCCAGGCCCTCCAGGTGATCGCCCCGCTCCGGACCGACCTGGGCGAGGATATCGTGACCACGGTCGAGGAGGCGCGAGGGGTCGTCCAG
The DNA here is from genome assembly GCA_030146615.1 of Actinomycetes bacterium. GTDB lineage: Bacteria > Actinomycetota > CALGFH01 > CALGFH01 > CALGFH01 > CALGFH01. Next base: position 4,182 of record JASLBL010000655.1, on the reverse strand, counting down.
GTGCCCGGGGCGACTGCCTATGTGACCGGCCCGGGCGGGGTGTTCGCCGACTTCGCCAACGGCTTCGCCGGCATCGACGGGCTGCTGCTGGCGGCCGCCTTCGGCATCGTGCTGCTGATCCTGCTGGTCGTCTACCGCAGCCCCATCCTGCCTCTGCTGGTCATCGGGACCGCCGCGTTGGCCCTAAGCGCCGCCAACGCCGTGGCCTACCTGCTGGCCAGCAACGACCTGATCACCGTCAACGGCCAGAGCCAGGGCATCGCGTCCATCCTGGTCGTGGGGGCGGCCACCGACTACGGGCTGCTGCTGGTGGCCCGCTACCGCGAGGAGCTCCGCCGCTACCCCTCCAAGTACCAGGCCATGGGGGTCGCCTGGCGGCGGTCGGTGGCGCCCATCGTGGCCTCCGGGGCCACGGTGATCCTGGGCGTGCTCTGCCTGCTTCTCTCCGACCTGGCCTCCAACCGCGGCCTCGGGCCGATCTCGGCCGTCAACGTCGTCTTCGCCGTGCTGGTGGCGCTCACCTTCCTGCCGGCGGTGCTCACCCTGCTGGGGCGGGCCGCGTTCTGGCCCTTCCGGCCCCAGGCCGGCACCGAGGCCCCTGAGCAGGGCGGCCTGTGGGGGCGGGTCGCCGGCCTGATCCGGCGCCGCCCTGCCCCGGTGCTGGCCGGCACGGTCGCCGTCCTGCTCGCCGCCGCGGCGTTCCTGCCCACCCTGAAGGCCGACGGCATCGCCCTGGCCGACACCATCCGCGGCCGGTCCCAGGCGGTCGATGGGCAGGCCGTGCTGGCCCGCCACTTCGACGCCGGCGTGGGCAGCCCGGCGGTGATCATCGCCCCGGCCAACTCGGCGGAGGAGGTCACCCGCGCCGCCGCCGCCGTCGACGGCGTGGCCCAGGTGGTCCCGGTCACCGACACCGGCCCCGGCGGGCCGCCCGGCGCCGCCCCCACAGGTGGCCGGGCCCAGCCCAGGGTGGTCGATGGGCTGGTGGAGCTGGACGCCACCCTCCAGGACCCGGCCGACAGCGACGCCGCCATCGCCACCGTCGGCCAGCTCCGCCAGGCTGTCCGTGCCGCCGACCCCCAGGGCCTGGTCGGCGGGGCCACCGCCACCGACCTGGACACCCGCCAGACCACCGAGCGCGACCGGGCGGTCATCATCCCGGTCGTCCTGGCCGTGATCACCGCCGTGCTCGCCCTGCTGCTGCGCTCCCTGGTCGCTCCGCTGCTGCTCACCGCCACCGTGGTGCTGAGCTTCGCCGCCACCCTGGGGATCGCCGCTCTGGCCTTCAACCAGCTGTTCGACTTCCCCGGCTCCGACCCCGGGGTGGTGTTGATCGGCTTCGTATTCCTGATCGCGCTGGGCGTCGACTACAACATCTTCCTGATGTCCCGGGCCCGCGAGGAGTCGCTAGCGGTGGGCGCCCGCCAGGGCATCCTGCGCGCCCTGGCCGTCACCGGTGGGGTGATCACCTCGGCCGGGCTAGTGCTGGCCGCCACCTTCGGCGCCCTGGTCGTACTGCCAGTGCTGATCCTGACCCAGGTCGCCTTCATCGTCGGCTTCGGGGTGCTGCTCGATACCTTCGTGGTCCGATCCCTGGTCGTGCCGGCCGCCGTCTACCTCCTCGGAGACCGGGTGTGGTGGCCCAGCCGGCTCACCCGCGGTCGCCTGGCTGGCGGCCCTCCGGCTCCGCAGGCCCAGGCGACGGCCCGCCCGACCCCCCACGAAGCCGAGGTCGCCGGCTCCCCCCACGACCTGTGACCCCACTCCCGGACGGGCACGGCATGGTGGCCAACTGGTAGCAGACCGCCAACCCTTCTCGACCTACAGGGCGGCCGCGCGGGCGGCGTTCACCATCCCGGCGCCGAAGAAGGAGTTGCGGTTGGCGCTGCCGTAGCAGCGTTGGCGGTCATCGTCCTCGTCGATCGGCTCCCAGTCGGAGGGACAGGCCAGCGGGGTGGCCGAGCGCTCCAGCGCGGCCGCGACCGCCCCCGGCGACCACTCCGGGTGCACCTGGCGGATCAGGGCGGCGACCCCGGCCGCATGCGGGGCGGCCATCGAGGTGCCGTTCAGGAAGCCGTACCGGGCGCCCTGGTCCACCACGGTGATGCCGGGAAGGTCGGGCTCCAGCGGGTCGAAGGCGTCCCAGATGACCGACGGCGTGTTCGGGAGCGCGCCGAGCACGGCATCCTGCACGGTGTCGGTGGCCGAGAAGTAGTCGCCGCCGGGGGCGGTCACATCGACCACGCCCATGCCGACCGAGGAGTACTCGGCGATGTTGGTGGTGTAGCCGGGGTAGCCGACCGGACCGGTGGCCGACACCGTGACCACGCCTGGCAGCTCGGCCGGGGCGACCCGGCAGTTGTTGCGGACCCGGCGGGTCTCGGCGCTGTCGGGCGGATAATCGGGGCTGATCTCATCGATCGTCGGGTGCTGGAGGTCGTCGGCCTCGTTGCCGGCCGAGGCCACCAGCAGCACGCCGCGCTGCTGGGCGTAGCGGGCGGCGGACTGGAGCTCCTTGAGCATGGCCCGCTGCTCAGCCTCGTTGCGGCAGTAGTAGAGATATGGGTCGGCGAACAGGCTCATGTTCACGATGTCGAGGCGCTGGTCGCCGGCATAGCGCAGGGCGGCGGCAACCGAGTCGACAAAGCAGAAGCCCCCGGCCGTGCAGGCCTTGAGGGCGACCAGGGTCGCCTCGGGCGCCACACCGGCGATGCCGATGCCGTTGACGGGAGCGGCGGCGATGGAGGCCACGTGGGTGCCGTGGCCGTACAGGTCGCGGATCGCGGCCTTGTTGGTACAGCTGGTGGCCACCTCCACCGGATCGGCGGTCGGCGTGCCCGGACTGATGAACGAACATGAGCGGGCCAGATCCAGGTTAGGGGCGATGTCGGGGTGGGTCGGATCGACGCCGCTGTCGAGAATTCCGATGGTCACGCCCTCACCGGTGGCATTAGACCAAGCCGAGGCGGTGGCATCGATCAGCGCCATGTTCCATTGGCAGACGGCGAGCGGTTCGCTGCTGGGAGTCTCATAGACGCCGGCGAACAGGTCCTCGCAGATAGCGGTCAGCTCGGCCGGGGAGGCCGCGGTCACCCCGGTCGGCGACGCGGAGACCGCGGGAACCACCGACAGGCACAGCACAGTCGCCGTCACGAGCGCCAGCAACACCGGACGTCGGCGCATGAGCATCCTCCCTAGGTCAATGCTCGGTGCCGGAATCTACCCGGCTGACCCGTGTACTGAAGAAACCGATGTAGTGAACTGATTCGTTACAATTCGTCCCAACGAGTCAGGAGGCACTGGTTCGATCCATCCACAGGCCAGCTGAGCGTCACCTTCGATCCTGGGTCCATCTGATGGTCCAAGCACAAGGATGCTTTTGACACCGCTGTGCAACCGACCATCTAGGGCATGCAACGACACTGGGGCCTCAAAGAGGCAGTGCCTCAGGGACGGGGTGAATCACGCCCGTCCTCATCAGCTAGGTAAGCGCCGTGCTATCTGGCATCCTCGCAGGCCGCGTGACCCCGTACGTTCGACGCCTCACACTGCCGTCATCCCCCCAGCAGTCGCCCTGCCCTCTGGTCGCGCCGCCTCACACCGCCTCGAAGTGACCGCAAACCCCAAACTGCCTTCTTCGAGCGGCGGCCAGTAGCACGATCTCTCCTCTTCCTGCACACCTGCGACCGACAGTCCACGTCATGGCCTCAGTGCTCATCTCCCTTCGCTGCAGAACCGAATGGTGGGAGGAATTGTCGGTTCAGCTAGCCCGACGCGCTGCGGATGCTTCAGAGAAGGATCGAGCAGTCCCAGGGGCCAGAACCGCTGCCCGGCGGACAGCAAGCATATGGCACGTCGTCGAAGGTCAGAGTCTCGCAGTCCCCGGCATCCGCCCGGGCTCGACCTGAGCCCGGCGCCTTCCTTCCTGCCGCAGCCGCGTTCGCGTTCGCCAGCGCGAAGAGCCGCATGAAGAGGAATGCCGTGGCCTCCTCTTCACTGGGCTCGGCGAGCACGATCCTGACAAAGGGATGCCGATGATCTTTGCACCCATGGGGTCGGGTTCTGTCAAGAGGCGCAGGAGGGTCCGCCCTGCTCGTAGGCGGGGTCTGGCTGGCTTCCCGTAGCGGCTGGGTCCGCTGGCCGCAGCCGAAGTCAAGGTGGAGCGCCCTGGTGGAGGAAGGA
>JASLBL010000592.1 GCA_030146615.1 Actinomycetes bacterium | reverse complement strand
GCGCTTGCCCAGGTCCTGCTCGGCGAGTAGCCGGATGATGCGGATGGCCATAGCCGCCAGCAGCGCGCCGACCGGCGGCTGACCGAGGGCGTCGCGCAGCATGACGAGCAGGTCGCGCAGGTCGCTGGGCGCGGTATCGTCTTGCTTGGCCAAGGGGTCCCTCCTTGGTCCGGGCCCGGGGCGTTCGCGCGCCGCCGGGCCACTGCTGTATGGCAACGACGGACCCCGGCGGCGGCTACGGCTCGGCGGGGTCCGTCGCTGCGTCACCGTCCCATGTTCGCCAAACTCGTCAAGAGTTGCCAAAGTTCGCCTGAGCAGCACAGATGCTCGCCAAGCGTCGGCTTGCCTCGCCACAATGCGCCGCGATGGACGAGGACAGGCTGCTCAGCCGCAAGGAGCTGGCCGCCGCGCTGCGCGTGAGCACGCGGACGGTCGACCGCTGGATTCAGGAGCAGACCGGCCCGCCCGCGACCCTGCTGCCGAGCGGCCGGCGGCGCTGGCGCTGGGGCGACGTCGAGGTATGGCTGCGCCAGCGGCGCGAGGGCATGTAGCCCGGGGCTACATCGGGGCTACAACCCACCCCGCCGCCGCCCGACGCGATACGACCTAGCAGGACGCTGATTCTGCAGGTCAGCCCGGAGAATCCAGCATTCGTTCAGGTTGGCGGCGTGCGCTGCACACTTCTACGACATCTAGGCAGCCTGTCGGTGGGCCGCGGGTCGTGATGGCGACCCGCGACCCACCGCCGTTCAGCCGACGTTGTCGCCGGGCGCCCCGGCGGCCAGGTCGGCGAAGCCGTCGTTATCGAAGTCGCCGGCGGCCACGGCGGCGCCGAACGACCCGACGATGGCGCCGCCCCTCAAGTCGCCGATGTTGACGAAGCCGGAACGACTTGCGAGCGTGTGTTCCGTAGTCTGCGCGTTCCGGCCGGCGGACACCGGTTCGGTACTTCCGCCCAAGTCGCGAGGGGTGAGGGACGATGGCCGACCAGGGCTCCCGAGGGGACATCCAGCTCAACCGCAACCTGCTCGTCGGAGGCGGCGTCCTGGTCGCGCTCGGGGGCCTGCTCGGCTTCACCGGCATGGCCCTGGTGAGCTCGGCCCTCATCTCGGCGACCCGCCAGTGGATCGACCACCTGGAACAGCCGCCGAGCGAGATGGCCCGCCGCCGCTGGGAGCAGGCCAAGGCCGCCGCTTCGGCCGGCGCCGCCGCCTGGCGCGACAAGCCCCCGAACGCCTAGCTCGGGCGATTTGCGCTTTCGGCCGGACTGTCGCAGGATCCGCGCGTCTGTCGCCCGGGGCCGGGCGACGCTCCCCCGCCGTACTGGCTTCCCAGAGGAGGTCGCGTATGCGACGGGCCCTCCAGGCCAGCGTGCCGGCGCCGGACCCCGGGGCGATCCCCTGGCTGCTGCTGCGCGCGACCTCCAACCAGGGTGACGGGGTGCTGGGGCAGGTGGCCTTCATCCAGCGGCTCGAGACCCGCGGCGGGGTGGCCCCGGCCGGGACCTGCGACCCGGCCGCCGACGCGACCGTGGCCGTGCCCTACCGGGCCCGGTACGTCTTCTACGCCGGCTGACCCTCCTGCATCTGAGTGAGCGTGGTCTGGCGCTTCTGCCCGTGTTCGGTGGTGGGAGCGGCGGACTAGGGTGAGGGATGGCTCGTGCTCGCCGGTTCGTCAGCTCACTTGTCGTGGCCGGGCTGGCCGGGGTGGCGCTGGTGGCCGGGCCGGGGGCCGGGGCCGAGCAGGTGGAGCCCGTGACGGCCGCCCAGGACGCCGATGTGGCCTCGAAGGCCGCCCGGGCCGGCTACGACACGGCCGAGCTGCGGGTCCGCAACGCGAGTGGGCAGCGGGTCCAGAGTCACCTGCGGTTCGACCTGCGGGCCGTCCCCGCGGGGGCGACCAACCTCCGGGCGACTCTGCGGCTGTCGGCGAGCCCGATGTCGGGGGCCGGGTTGCGGAGCTACGCCCTGACCACCCCGGCCGGGCAGGGGACGCCGCTGCGGTTCGCGTCCAGCGAGCACCCCGACCCGGCCCGGCGGCCGGCCCTGACGGTGACCTGGACCCCGCCGGGTCCGCCGGTGTCGGACAAGCTGGTGCCCCGCGAGGGCGCCTGGTGGGGCAGCTACCCGGGGCAGGCACCCGGTGATGTCGAGGCTCGCGAGGCCGTCTACGGCCGGCAGGTCGACATCCTGCACCGCTACCACGACTGGAACGACGTCTGGCCCACCGCCGAGGAGCAGGCGTACGCGGCCGAGGGCCGGTTCCTGTTCGAGGGCTGGGAGAGTCGCGTCTTCGGCGGCGCCACCATGTGCTGGGCCGACATCGCGGCCGGCCTCCACGACGCCGCCATCGACGCCCAGGCCCAGCGCCTGGCCGCCTTCGGGAGCCGCCTGTTCGTCGGCTTCATGCACGAGCCCGAGGACAACCTCGGCCCCTGCCAGCCGGACGCGGTCGACGACACCGAGGCCGACATGGGCTCGGCCGAGGAGTTCCGGGCCGCCTGGCGGCGCATCGTGGAGCGGGTGCGGCCGGTCGCCCCCAACGTCGTCTGGGTGCTGTCGTTCATGGGCCACGACCCGGCCGCGTCGTGGACGCTCTACCCGGGCGACGACGTGGTCGACTGGGTGGCCTGGGACCCCTACAACTGGGCCAACTGCGCCGGCCGGTCCCGCGACGGCTGGCGCAGCCTCCAGCAGGCCGCCCAGCCGATGTACGACCACCTGGACGCCGTCGGCAACACCAAGCCGCGCATGCTGGGCGAGTACGGCTCCCACGACGACCCGGCAACGGGCAGCAAGGAACAGTGGCTCCGCGAGATCCCGGCGATGCTCCGGACGGCCATGCCCAAGGTGCGGGCGGCGGTCTACTTCGACCGGGTGGCCACCCCGGTACCGGGCGACCCCTGCGCCTGGCTCGCCGACAGCTCCCCCCAGGCCCAGGCCGGGTTCGCCGCCGCCGGCGCCGATTTCTACCTGAATCAGCCGCACAATTGACCTACGCTGCAGTTGCCGCCCCGGGACGCCGCTTCCCGTGTCCGCGTCCCGGGGCGGATATCTGTCCGGGTGTCGTTCCCAGCGCCGCCACCTGGAGGCCCGGCTAGCCGAGGCCGCCCAGGCCGAGGTCGATCTCCAGGTTGGCGATCGAGTCGACGATGCGCGAGGGGCAGTAGGCGAACCGGTCGGCGTCGGCCCGGGTCGAGATGCCGGTGAGGACCAGCACCGTCTCCAGGCCCGCCTCCAGGCCGGCAACGATGTCGGTGTCCATACGGTCGCCGATCATCACCGTGGTCTCGGAGTGGGCACCGATGGCCCGCAGGGCCGAGCGCATCATCAGCGGGTTGGGCTTGCCCACGAAATACGGGCGGATCCCGGTTGCCTTGGAGATCAGCGCCGCCACCGACCCGGTCGCCGGAAGCGACCCCTCCAGCGAGGGCCCGATCGGGTCGGGGTTGGTGGCGATGAAGCGGGCACCCCGCTCGATCAGGCGGATGGCCTTGGTGATCAGCTCGAAGCTGTAGGTCCGGGTCTCGCCGAGGACCACGTAGTCGGGGTCGCGCTCCGAGAGGGTGTAGTCGATGTTGTGCAGCGCGGTGGTCAGGCCGGCCTCGCCGATGGCGAAGGCGCTGCCGCCCGGCCGCTGGCTGTCGAGGAACTGGGCGGTGGCCAGGGCGGAGGTCCAGATCCGCTCCGGGGGCAGGGCGATCCCGGTCCGGGCCAGCCGCGCCGACAGGTCCCGCGGGGTGTAGATGGAGTTGTTGGTCAGGACCAGGAACGGCAGGGCGGCCGCCTGGAGGGCCTTGATGAAACGCTCGGCGCCCGGGATGGCCTGCTCCTCGTGGACCAGCACGCCGTCCATGTCCATGAGAAAGCTGGGCATCGGGCCATGGTCGGTGGTCGTCATGACGGTATCGTGCCCTGAAGCCGAGGACTTATGCTCTATGGGATGAGCACGCAGCTACCGCGGCTGGTGCGTCGCAGCCGCAGCGAGCGGGTGGTCGCCGGGGTGTGCGGCGGGATCGGCCGCTACCTCGGGATCGACCCGGTGCTGCTGCGGATCGCCTTCATCATCCTCGCCCTGGCCAACGGGCTCGGGGTGATCGCCTATGTGGTCGCCTGGGTGGCCATCCCCGAGGAGAAGCCGGACCAGCCCCTGGCCCCGGCGCCAGAGGCCCGGCGGGAGACGGGCCGGCTGGTGCTCGGCGGCTCCCTGGTCGTGCTCGGCCTGGTGCTACTGGTGGACCGGCTCGCCCCCGACCTGGACGAGCTGTTCTGGCCGGTTGCGGTGGTCGCCGTCGGGATCGCGGTCATGCTCGTGGGGCTGCGGCGATGATGCGGGCGGGCGCACCCGAGGCCTTGCCTGGACGCGAGGAGCGCCAATGACGACCGAGCCGGCCCCGCCGGCACCGGCCGACAGGCACGGGCCGGCGGCGTCGGGGACCGCACCGAGCGGCCAGCCACCCCAGCCGAGCTGACCGAGTACGAGCTGGGCGCCGGCGGCTTCCTGCTCGATCTCCAGCAGCTCCAGGTCCCGCCAGGGACGACCGCGGTCCAGGCCAGAGTCGGGGTCGGCGAGCTGGTCGTCGAGCTCCCCGACGGGGTCTCGGCCCGGGTGGTCGCCAGCTCCGGGCTGGGCGAGGTCCAGGTGCTGGGCGAGCAGGAGAGCGGGTTCGCGAACCGGGTCGACACCACCGTCGACGCCGGCGGCGACCGCCGGCTCGAACTCGACCTGCGGGTCGGCATGGGCCAGGTCCGGGTGGAGCGATGACCCAGCCGGTGCCGCCGGAGCGCCTGCGCGGGACCAACCGGCTGTCGCTGATCGCCGGGGTCCTGTTCGTGCTCGCCGGGGTGCTGTTCCTGCTGGACGCGCTCGAGGTTTGGCGGCTGCGGGTCGACTACCTGGTGCCGCTGGCCCTGATCGTGCTCGGCCTGGGCGTGGCCGCCAGCGCCTGGCCGCAGCGCCGGCCCTGAGCGCTCAGTCGCCGACGGCCAGGCCGGCGGCGATCTCCCCGGCCAGGCCGGCGTTGGCCTCCAGCAGGGCGAGGTTGGCGGCCAGGCTGCGCCCGCCGGTGCGGCGGTGCAGCCAGTCCAGCTCGAACGGGGTCCGGGCCTTGCCGAAGACGCTGGCGTCGTGGGCCGCGGCCGCGCCCTCGGCGGCCAGCTCGGCCAGCTCGTCGGGGTCCATGGCGGCCGCGGCGGGCGGGTCCTGGCAGAGGACCAGGGCCCCGGGGGTGCCGAGGGCCTGGTGGACGCGGATCAGCTCCACCACCTGGCCGACGTCGTCGGCAACCTGCTCAAGGGGCAGCCGGCCCGCGGCCAGGAAGCCGGGCAGCCGGTCGGTGCGGTAGCCGACCAGCTGGACGCCGTGGGTCTCCAGCCACTCGATCGTGGCGGCGGCGTCGGCCACGTGCTTGGGGCCGGAGCAGACGACGGTGAGGGAGGAGCGGGCCAGCTGGGGCAGGTCGGCCGAGACGTCGCCCCCGCCGAAGTGGATGCCGCCGATCCCCCCGGTGGCCATGACCCCGATCCCGGCCGCCTCGGCCGCGAACGCGGTCGCCGACACCGTAGTCGCCCCGTCCAGGCCGCGGGCGACCACGTACGGCAGGTCGCGGACGGTCACCTTCCAGCGGACCGACCCCGAGGCCAGGGCCTGCACCTCGCGAGGGTCGGCGCCGACGATCACCCGGCCGGCTATCACCCCGATCACCGCCGGCTCGGCGTCGGCCTTGGCGACCGCGGCCTGCTGGGCGTCGGCCGACTCCAGGTTGGCCGGCGAGGGCAGGCCCTGGGCGAGCACGCTCGACTCGAGGGCGACGACGGCGCGGGCGTTGGCGATGCGGTCGGCGACGACGATGCGGCTGTCCATGAGCGGCGCAGTCCCCTGTCGGTGGTCGGGTTGGGTTCGGTAGCGACCGTCAAGGGTACTCCGGGGTGCCCCCGGGGGCAGGGGCCCGGGGGCTCCATGCCTAGCCCCCGGGAGGCGGGGCCGGCCAGGCGCCCCTGGTGGCCACGGCGGTGGCGGCCAGGCCGGCCCCGGCCCGGGCCGCCTCGGGCGGGTCGGCCCCGCCGGCCCTGGCCAGCAGGTAGCCGGCCGCGAAGGCGTCGCCGGCGCCGGTGACGTCGACAACCGTCGTCGCCGGGGCCGGGACGGGCAGCGGCGGCCGGTCGCCGTCGCAGACCACCACCCCGGCGGCGCCGCACTTGACCACCACCGTCCCGACCCGGGCGGCCAGCCGGGCCCCGGCCGCCGCCGGGTCACGAGGACCGGCCAGGGCGGCCGCCTCGTCACGGTTGGCCAGCAGGGTCCCGGCCAGGGCGGCCGCGGCCAGCACGGGCTCGCCGGCCCCGCCGGTGAGCATTGGCCAGGAG
>JASLBL010000537.1 GCA_030146615.1 Actinomycetes bacterium | reverse complement strand
AACACCGGCACCGGCGCCAGCTGCGGCGACGGGTCGTTCAGGTCGGGGACCATGACCAGCTCGGCCGGGGTGTGGCGCCTGCTGAAGCTCATGTCCCGCATCCACATGACCGGGCCCGGGTTGGCGACCCGCGGCTCGGCGCCGTCCTTGGCCAGCTCGAGGCTGAGCAGCTCCTCACCGGTGCTCGGGACCCAGTCGCGGCCTCCCCGGAGCTCGCCGACCACCTTGACCCGGATCGGGACGATCAGCTTGTTCTCCTCGCTGGTGTACTCCTGCCCCGGCTCGAAGACGCTGTACACCCGCACGGTGGCGGTCCTGGAGGACCAGCGCTCGACCCGCGGGCGGGCCTTGGGCATCACCCACCGCTGGATGTTGGCGACGTCGCCGGTGTTCATGGCATTCATGAACCCGACGGCCACGTCGGTCTCGGACTGCCCGGACAACGGGCCGGCGACGTCCCGGAGGGCCTCGGGGTCGACCGGCGGCGGTGACGAGGTGACCGAGCCGACCGAGACGACCTTCTCCGTCTCGGGCACACCGGCCGTGCAGGCGGCCAGGCCGGCCAGCAGCGCCAGGACGACGAAGGGGCGGAGGAGACGGGAGGGGCGGCTACCCACCGACGGCAACCTCCGGGACGGGCGTGGGCTCGGGCTGCGCCTCGGCCGCCTGGCCGTCCACCGGCTCCGGCTTGGGGTCGATGGCCGGCAGGGTGACGGAGAAGGTGGACCCGTGGCCGACCTCGCTCTGCACGTCGATCGAGCCCCGGTGCAGGTTGACGTTCTCCAGCGCGATGGCCAGCCCCAGCCCGGTGCCGCCGAGGGTCCTGGCCCGGTGCACGTCGGCCCGGTAGAACCGCTCGAAGATGTGGGGCAGGTCCTCGGCCGGGATGCCCTCGCCCTCGTCGGCGACGGTGACGATCACGTCGCGGGCGCGTCGGCCCACCCAGATCCGGACGTCACCCTCGACGGTGTGCTCGATGGCGTTCTTGACCAGGTTGGAGAAGACCCGGTCGAGCCGGCGGGGGTCGGCGGCGACCAGCGGCTGGCCCTGGCTGCGGTCCACCTCCAGGGCGACGTCGACCTTGCGGCCGTGGGCGATCGGGTCGAGGGCGTCGACCACCTCGTCGAGCAGGCCGCTGAGGTCGACCTCGACGGGTTCCAGGTTGATCACGCCGGCGTCGAAGCGGCTGATCTCCAGGAGGTCCTCGAGCAGGTTCTCGAACCGCTCCAGCTCGCGTTCCAGCAGCACGGCGGCCCGCTGGGCGTCCGGCGGCAGGCCGGCCCGGGCGGCGTGGATGTAGTCGGCGGCCATCCGCACCGTGGCCAGCGGGGTCCGCAGCTCGTGGCTGACGTCGGACACGAACCTGGCCTGGAGGCTGCCGACGTGCTCCAGCTCGCCGATCTTCTGGGCCAGGTTGTCGGTCATGCGGTTGAACGACTCGGCCAGCTTGCCGAAGTCGTCCTGGCTGGTCGCCTGGGGGATACGGGCGGCCAGGTTGCCGGCCGCGATCTCCTCGGCGACGTCCCTGGCCCGCTGGATCGGCTTGAGCACCCGGCCGATCGAGATCGCGGCCAGGATGACCACGGCCGCGAGCAGCCCGGCGCCCACGATCAGCAGGAAGTTGGAGAGCTTGGCGAGCGTCTCCTCCTGGAAGTTCAGCGGGTAGAAGAAATAGGCCTGCTGGACGCCGACGTCGCTCTGGTCGATGGTGATCGGGGCGCCGACGACCAGCATGCGGCCGGGACGGACGGGCGAGCGGATGTACACGTACGCCAGCTCGTTGCGCTTGACCCGCTCGATCAGCTGGGTGGGCACGTGCCGGAGGCGGAAGTTCTCGTTGGAGGCGGTCTCGGTCCCGTCCTCGCCGTTCAGGACCAGCGCCTGGAAGTTGGGCTGGCCGCTCTGGGCGCTGGTCAGCCGGGTCTGGAGCCTGGTCTGGACGTCCCTGGTGTCGAGGCCGGCGACGTCACCGAGCTCGTCCTGACGGGCGAGCTGCTTCACCTGGAGCACCGCGTCGGAGCTCTGCTGGGTGTACAGCGACTTGGCCAGCAGCGCGTGCAGGGCGGCGCCCAGCAGCAGCAGCGCCCCGACCACGATCGCGGAGGTGAACAGCACCACCCTGGCCCGCAGGTCGAGCCGGGCGAGGCTGAAGCGGCCAACTCCTATCCCTGATCACCCGCCTGCGCCGAGAATTCGACGGCGCCGCCCTCCGGCCCGATCCGGTAGCCGACGCCTCTCACAGTCTGCACCACCCGGGGGTTCTCCGGGTCGTCCTCGATCTTGGCCCGCAACCGCTGGACGTGCACGTTCACCAGGCGGGTGTCGCCGGCGTAGCGGTAGCCCCAGACCTGCTCGAGCAGCACCTCGCGGGTGAACACCTGGCGCGGGCGCCTGGCCAGGGTGGCCAGCAGCTCGAACTCGAGCGGGGTCAGGTTGACCGGCTTGCCACCCTTGGTCACCTGGTGGGCCATGACGTCCATCTCGATGTCGTGGAACCGCAGGGTCTCGGCGCCGTCGGTGTCGCGGCGGCGCAGCCGGGCCCGGATGCGGGCCACCAGCTCCTTGGCCGAGAAGGGCTTGGTGATGTAGTCGTCGGCCCCGGACTCGAGCCCGAGGACGACGTCGACGGTGTCGGTCTTGGCCGTCAGCATGACGATGGGCACGCCCGACTCCAGCCGCAGCTCGCGGCAGATCTCGAGGCCGTCCTTGCCCGGCAGCATGAGATCGAGCAGGACCAGGTCGGGCTTGGCCTGGTGGAAGGCGGCGATGGCCTGGTCGCCGGAGCGCACGAACACCGGCTCGAAGCCCTCCTGGCGAAGGACGATCCCGAGCATCTCGCCCAGCGACGGGTCGTCGTCGACGACCAGTACCCTGCCCTTCACGCGTTACCGCCCCCTTCCCAGCACCGACAATCGGCCAAGGATGTCATGTCGGGGCCCAACAGTGGAGTATCCACCTTCTCCACAGACGTCGCGGACGCCGTTGACCGGCCCGTGCGGCCTCGTGACAATGCGCGCGAGCGCCGATGAAAGGAATGTCGTGACCAGCCCACCGCCCCCCTGGGACCCACCGGGCCAGCCGTCCGGCCAGCCCGGCACGCCCCCAGAGGGTGAGGAGACGCCGCCCGGCTGGGGAACACCGCCCGGCGGGTCGGGGCCCGGGGGCCCGGCGCCCGGGTCGGGGCCGCCGGCCCACCCGACCCACCGGCCGGCGGCCCCGAC
>JASLBL010000519.1 GCA_030146615.1 Actinomycetes bacterium | reverse complement strand
GCTGCGGGAGTGCTTCCGCTTCCCCAACCAGCCAGCGGGCCTGCGTCGTCGGCTGGCAGACAAGCTTGAGCTCTTCCAGATCTGCCGTACGCTCGGCCTTGCCTGCCCCGACGTTGCTGTTCCGGCCTCGCGGGCCGATGTGATCGAGTTCTCCCGGCGGGTCCTATTCCCGGTCATGTTGAAGCTGACCCAGGGGTCGATCGGGCTGAGGAGTCCGGCCCTCCTGAACACCGGGATACTGCCGACGATGATCGCCAATAGTCCTGGCGAGCTGCTCTCGCTGTACGACCGCGTTGAACGCCTGCACGCCGGACCAGTACTGCTCCAGGAACGCATCCCTGACGGGGAGGACTGGATCGTCCATGGCTACTGCAACGAGCGATCCGAGTGCCTGGTCGGGTTCACGGGAGTGAAGCTGCGTTCCTATCCGCCCAAGACGGGGGGCACCACGCTCGGGGTCTGCCGGTCCAACCCGCTCCTGCTCGATCAGGCCAAGATGCTGTTTCGCCGCCTCGGTTACCGCGGGGTGCTCGACATGGACTGGCGGCTCGACCACCGCGACGGCCAGTACAAGTTGCTGGACTTCAACCCCCGCGTCGGGGCGCAGTTCCGGCTCTTCGTCAACCGCCATGGCGTCGACGTGGTCAGGGCGATGCACCTGGACCTGACCGGCCGGCCGGTGCCAGGCGACGCTCCGCCTGACGGGCGTACCTTCATCGCCGAGCAGTTCGACGTCCTGTCCGCGCTCGCGTACCGCCGCCAGGGCGAGCTCACCCTGGGTGCGTGGTGGTCGTCGGTTCGCCAGGCCCCGGACCTGGAACTGGGCTGGCTGGACCGCGACGACCTCCGCCCAGCGGCGTGGATGGCGGTACGATCCCTGCTCCGGGCAATGGTCAAGGGACTCCGGCTCGACAACACCCTCCGCGCCGGACACAGCCGCCCGCCTCGCTATTATCCGGGGAAACTGGCCGGCCTCAGCGCCTCGCGTAGGCTGCAATGAGGCGCTTCGCCGTTTCGTGCGTCGGTCCCGGCCTGTTGATGTAGGCGTCGTCCATGAAATTCCAGGCGAACAGATTGTCGGCGGCGAGCGCGGAGATGGACCTGTCGGTGAAGACCGTGCGCATGAACTTGTCGAAGGCTGCCGTCTGGCAGCCGGGGTCGCCCCAGAGCTTGAAATGGGAGATCATCACCGGCTTGCCGTAGGTGGTGCCGAGCTGCTTCACGGAGCTGCGGATCTGCGGAACGATGATGTTCTGCCCATTCCGCTCGCTATCACAGGCTTGCATCGCCTGCACCGCGGTGAAATCGCTCGCTCTGATCGCATCATCCCAGAAGCCGAGGTCCCGGTTCGGCCTCGACTCCCACCCGTACCCGCCCAGGCCGAGCGCGACCCGGGCGTTGGCGTTCTCCTGGTGGAAGATGGCCATGGCCCGGAGATAGGCACGCTTGAGGTCGGCGAAGTAGCCAGGGTCGGAGGAGTAGGTCTCCAGCTCGCTGAACAGCACCACGTACAGCCGCCCACGATGCGGTCCGTTGCCCTTGAAGGTGCGGGCCAGGACCCTGGCGTCCTCCAGGAACTGGGAGCTGATGGCGTAGTCGGTGTGGTCCCCCAGCCAGACGACCAGCTCGATGGCCTTTCCCCGGCCGTACAGGTCCGACATCGTGGAGCCCTTCTGGTAGCCGCTCATCCAGCCCAGGTCCCCGGGGCCGTTGTACCAGGCGGTCACCATGTTCACGGGCGCGTTCCGGTAGATCGGTGCCTTGACGGCGCTGGCTAATTGGTCGCCGATTCCCCAGAGGATCTCGGGTCGACTCCTGCGCGTCGTCATCGTTGTCACCACCGTCGAGGACGCCCGCGCCCTCGGCGGCACCGACGACGTGGTGGTCGGCACCGCAACCAGGCGGCGTGGCGTCCTGGTGTCGGCCACCGCCGGGGCCGATTTGAGGATCGTGGTATCGACGGTGGCGGCGGTCGGGGTAGCTGGGCCGTGTGGCTCGGATGCTGAGAGCAGGAGTGCGAGGAGGACGGAGACGGCGATGGGGGAATGGGTGCGCAACGTGAACTCCGAGGATTCTCTGGAGAGTCGGTGTGTCAGACGACCCGGGGGGGACCGATGCATATCATCTGCCCAAGCCGTCGATCAAATCGAGCGTTCGATCGCCGTCCTGGCCATGTTGGTGGTCCGCTGCTCAAGGCTCCTGGAAGTCGGGTTGCTTCCAGACCCGGTGGGACAGGTAGCCGGTCACCTTGCTGATGTAGTCCTCGGCCGGTCTGGTATGCCAACGACCGGAGAACCAGCGGCCGGTGCAGCCCCAGGCATCCCCTGCGATGTACGGACGGCCGCGCTCCACGTCGTTCAGCCAGCGCTCGTATCCCTCGAAGCAGGCCCGCCAGACGGCATAGGCGGTGTCGGCGTTCATCGCGGTCGACTGGCTGATCCCCGGCCAGGCGGACCGCTGGTATGGGTAGCGGTTCTGGAGGATGCCATAGCTCTGGGGGCATTCTCCGGGCCGGCCGTCGGCGCCCAGGCCGTGGCCGGGTGGGCAGGCGGCCCGTTCCCCGGCCCAATCGCCCTTGGTCGTCTGCCGCCACCAGCTCTCGGCCGCCGCCTGTGCTCTGACCAGGTCCTCATCGACTCCCCACTTGCAGGCGGCCCAGCGAAGGATCTGCTCGGTCGTGCCGGTGAACGCGCCGTCGACCCGCGCCGCCAACCCGGCGGCCCTCGGATCGGTGGCGCTCGGGTCGAAGAAGCCGGCGCCAAGGCGGTGGCCGGGCGTCTGGTTGGCGGCCCGGTTCATGCCCTTGCGCTCCGGTAGTTGCTGGGTCCGGACCCATGCGGCGCAACGCGCGCCAGACGGGAGGATGGCGCCCGGGGGAAGGGTCTTGAAGCGGAGGGGCGCGGTGTACTTGCTGGTAGGTGCGGTCGTCGGTGGCAACGTGGAGGCCGTGCGGATGGTGGTCGGCGGAGGAGCCGGCCGCACGGTGAGCCGGGTGACCGCATCGGTCCAAACTCGTGGGTTCGCCCGGCCTGGGGCGAAGATCCCGGCGGCGGGCTCGTTCCAGGTCGTCAGCCTGTCCCCCGAGTCGAACACGATCGCCCTGACCGTCCAGTGGCCGGTCAGGGCGTTGTCGGGGATCGTCCAGATCGTCTGGTGGTGCAGGTCTTGTCCGGGGCTGAACGCCTGCCCGTTCCAGAGGCGCCGGAGCAGCCTGGCGCCCACGGGGTCGTATAGCTCAAGGCCGACCAGGGCCGACCACTTGGACACGGACCGCGCGGTCACCGTGATCCTGATCGACTCGCCGAGGATCGCCGTCGCCGGCTGGACCTTCGCCGCGATGGCGATCTGCTCCTCGGTCCTGGAGACGGCGACGCTCTGGGTGGGACCGGCCTCTACATCTACGAGGCCGACTGCCTGCACACCCATGGCCGAAGGGATGGCCAGCAGTGCCGCCAGCGCGGTAATGCGTGCGCGTCGCATGGCTCGCCCTCCTACACGACCGCACCCCGCCGGGCAGTGGCCCGGACCCATGCATGACGAACGGGGGATTCAGGCGCTGATGAACATAGCGGGACGTCTCCGCACTGTCACATCGCCTCATTGAGGCCGGCGGCACGCGCTCGCCAGTTCGGGACGATCCTGCCGCGGGCTCGCGTAACGCATCAGATGCCGCTGACGCTCTTTTAGTCGCAATGGCGGAATCCCCCAGCGTGCCGCCTGCCCCCGGTGGCCCGCTTTCGTATGCAGGAGGCCCTTGCTTGCACCTCGACGTCGTTATCCCGGCCCACGACGAAGAGCATCGAATCGACCGGACCCTGACGGCCTACCGCTCAATCTGCTCCGGCCATGACATCCGGTTCATGGTCGCCCTCGACGACTGCCGTGACCGCACGGCCGAGATCGTCCGTGGCCATGCCGCCGAAGACCCGCGGGTCGAGCTTCATGAGTATCGCCGCCTCGGCAAGGGCGGCGTCATCATGGAGACGTTCCGCCGTGCCACTGCCGAGCTGATCGGGTTCGTCGATGCCGACTGTGCGACCCCGCCGACCGAGCTGCTCCGCCTGGCGGAGGCCGCTGCACAAGCTGACGGCGCCATCGCTTCCCGTTGGCATCCGGCCGCGATCCTGCCGGCACCTCGTCCGCTGAGCCGGCGGCTTGCCAGTGCCGCCTTCGCCTTCTGGGTGCGTCAGCTGTTTGACCTCCCATACAGGGACACGCAGTGCGGCGCCAAGGTGCTCCGGCGCGAGGTCATCGAGGCGGTGCTTCCCCTGCTCTCCTCACGCGACTTCCTCTTCGACGTGGATCTGCTGCTGGTCGCCCGAGCCCTGGATTATCGCATCGTCGAGGTCCCGACGATCTGGATCGACCGTGAGGGCTCCCGCCTGCGGGTCGTTCACGACTCCAAGCGGATGGTCGCGTCCTCCTTGCGCCTCTGGGCTCATCATCTCGTGGCGCCCGTGGCGCCGGCTGCGCAGTCACCCATGGCGGTTCGGTTGCCGGTGACTTCCCAGGTAAGCGTGCTGCCAGCCGACCTCGTGCTGGCGCCACCGGTCCCGGTGACAACGCAGGACAGCCGGTGAGCATCGGCGTGACCTCAGGATGCTGATCCCTCGCGACTCGATCACCGGTCTGGCCGGAACGAGGGTGCTGTTCCTGAACTGGCGAGACCCTGTGCACCCGCTGGCCGGGGGGGCAGAGGTCTACTGCTGGGAGATCGCCCGCCGATTCGCCGCCGGCGGCGCCGAGGTGACCCTGCTGACCTCGCGTCCTCACGGTGCTCCAGCGCGTGCGGTGGTTGACGGCGTGCATGTCCATCGCCGGGGCGGCACGTATTCACTATATGGCCACGCGGCCGCGTTCCTGGCCGCCAACCGGCGACGCTTCGACGCCGTGGTCGATTGCCAGAACGGCATCCCGTTCTTCTCGCCGCTGTTCGTGCGCCGAGCGACCTCCGTTGTCTGCGTCATCCACCATGTCCACCAGGAGCAGTTCGGCGTCCATTTCAGCTGGCCGTTGCGGGTGCTCGGGCGTGAGCTCGAAGGTCGCTGGTCGCGGCTGGTGTACGGGCGGCGACCGGTGGCGGTCGTGTCCCCGTCCACGCGTGCAGCCGTGCGGGCCACGCTCGGACTGCGCGGACCGATCTTCGTCGTGCCGAACGGGGCTCCCCCGGCGGCCCAGCTTGAAAGCCGTCGGCGGTCACCTTCCCCGCTGGTCGGCTGTGTCGGTCGGCTGGCGGCGCACAAGCGCATGGACTTGCTCGTCCGGGCGGCCCTCGAGCTTCGTGGGCGCGTTCCCGGGCTGGCCATCGACATTGCTGGCGATGGGCCCGACCGGCTGCGCCTGGAAAGGCTGGCCAAGGACCTGGGAGTGGACGACGTCGTCCGCTTCCTGGGCCATGTCTCGCCGGAGCGCAAGGAGCGGCTGCTGGAATCGGCCTGGCTGACCGTCAACCCTTCGATGGGCGAGGGCTGGGGTCTGGGCGTGCTGGAAGCCAATGCCTATGGCGTGCCTGCGGTGGCGTTTCCCGTTCCCGGGCTGCGCGATTCGGTCCGGGACGGCATCACCGGCTGGCTCGTGCACCCTGGTGATGACCTCAGCGCATGTGTCGCTCGAGCGCTGGTAACGCTGTCCGAGCCCGATGAGGCCTACGCCTGGGCGGTTCGTTGTCGAGCCTGGGCGGCGAGGTTCGACTGGGAGGAGACCGCTCGGCGCCTTGCCGGCATCATCGTGGCGGACCGGGAACTGCGCATACAGCGGGGATCCGACAGGCGGCGGACCAGCAGCGATGCCGCCTGCATCCTCGAGATCCCGGCCGCCCCCGCTCGACGCCTGCAGGGCCTCGGGGGCGGCTTGCGCCGGACGGATCTCTGCTGTGTGCATGGCGACACCACTTGGATGATCCTGCACGGTGCTGACGAGGGTGACGTCGGCCCGGCGCTCGGCCGGCTCGGCGTGGATGGCGCGGCGTTCTCGGTGGCGCCGGCGACCGGTTACGACCTCCTCGTCGGGCCGGGTGGGGACCCGGACAACGCTCCGCATGCCGATTTCGCATCCACCGGGAGGGAGACGCTGGCGTGATCGGCACGCGGTCCCGTGAGACACCGTCCCCGCCGCGAGCAGACACCCACACGAGGCTGGTGCGAGGAGCCGGCTGGATGACCCTGGCGGCTGTGCTGGTCGGGGCCATGAACTACGGCTACTCGACCAGTCTCACCTGGCTGCTTCCAGTGGACGCGTATTCGGTGTTCGTCAGCGGGCAGGTGATGCTCACCGTGTGCGGCACCATTGCCGGCGCGTGGCTGCCCTGGTTGATCGCCCAGGGCATCGCCGAGTCGCCCGGGAGCGCCTTCGGGCGGCGTGCGAGCGTCTCCTTCGCGGCCCTTCTCGGCTGCCTCCAGGGGTTCGTCGCAGGGGTCATCGTCTTTCTTGTCGCGGGACAGTTCTCCTCGGGACCGACGCAGCTCCTGCTCAGCGTCAGCGCCGGCCTCATCTTCTTCTCGGCCATCTCGGTGGGGTACCTGCAGGGGCTGGAGCGCTTCTCGCTCCTGGCGACCTTCCTCGTGGGCGAGGTGACTGTGAAGGTCGCGTTCGGTTTGTTGTTCGTCTTGGGTGGAGGGGGATCGCTGGGGGCGCTGGCCGGGTTCGGCTTGAGCTCGCTGGTGGTCATCTCGGGCGGAGTCCTGGTGATGCGGGGGGACCTGCGCTGGTGTGGCGCCCTGCTTCGTCGCCGCGACCTCTGGCGACGCGGCGGTTGGCTGCTCGGCATCCAGGCCGGCATCGTCGTCTTCGTGAACCTCGACGTCCTGCTGGCCGGTGTTCTGGTGGAGCCGGGCGTCGACCTCGCCCGGTACCAGGTGAGCACGATCCTTGGCCGCATCCCGTTGCCGCTGACCGTCGCGCTCGCCACCGCGGTCTTCCCCGAGCTGAGTGCATCCCAAGCCCGGTCACGGCCCGCGCTGCGTGCCTCGGCAAGGTTCTTTCTCGGCACCACCGTGCCGGTGGCGCTGGTGATCGCCACCCTGCCCCAGGCCGTCATCGACCTGCTGTTCCCGTCGAGCTACGGGGGGATCTCGGCGCTGCTGCCGATCACGGCGACGACCGGTGTGCTCCTGAGCGCGGTCTACCTGACGGCGATCGTCTACCTGGCTGGGCGACGGTTCCGCACGGCGGCCCGCCTGCTGGCGATCGGCCTTGGTCTCCATGCTGCGGCCATCGTTGCCGGTCTGGCGTTGGGAGGGATCAGGGGGCTGGCGGTCGGAGCGGCGGTCGGGGGCGCCTGCATGCTCGCGCTGCTCCTCTTCCAGGGCAGGAGGTCACTGTCGCAGGTCGGCAGGCCGCTTGACACGGCCGCGGTTGCGGCGGCGACGGCGACGGTGCTCCTGTTTCTCCGCCAGTTCCCGATCGCGTGGTGCGTCGGGGCTGGGCTCGTGTTGCTCGTCTCCGCATCGAGGGTCATCCGACCGGAAGGAGCCGGCGAGGGGACGGTGCGTCCTCCGGATCCCTCCGAGGACGGCTTCCCCTCCGGCAAGACGAAGCGATTGCGGATCCTCCATCTCGCCTTCGACGACCACCGCTTCCCGGGCAGCGGCGGGGGTGCGGTCCGCACCTTCGAGGTCAACCGGCGGCTCGCCCAACGCCATGACGTCACCGTCGTGACCTTGAACTACAAGGGTGCCCGGGAGCGGGTGGAGGAAGGGATCCGGTACGTCCAGGTCGGCATTCGATACAGCTATTTCGGGAGGATCATCAGCTACCTCCTGTGCCTGCCGATCGCGCTCCGGCGCTATCCCAGCGACCTGGTCGTCGAGGACTTCACGCCGCCGATGTCGACGGCGCTGGTGCCCCTGTGGACCCGCCGTCCCGTTGTCGGAATGGTGCAGTGGCTCTGGGCCCGGCAGAAGTCGCGTCAGTACAAGCTGCCCTTCTTCCTGATCGAGCAGTGGGGCGTCCGAACGCACGGGCGGCTGATCGCGGTGTCCTCTGGGATCGCTGCGCGGCTGCGGGCCCTCAATCCGGCCGCCGAGGTCAGGGTGATCCCCAACGGTGTGGAACAGCTGAACGGGGTGGAACAGCCAGGTGTCTCGGTCGATGGCCTCGACAAGGCGGACCTCGTCTTCCTCGGCCGCATCGAGATGGAGGCCAAGGGCATCGACCTGCTGCTCCGAGCATTCGCCGAGATTGCCCCGTCGGTCAATGCCGATCTCGTGATCGCAGGCGACGGACGTGATATGGAGCGGGTACGGCGACTGGCCGGGGAGCTCGGCGTCAGCGATCGGATCCGGCTGGCAGGAGCAGTCGACGGTGCGGCGAAGGCGGCACTCCTGATCGGAGCCAGGCTCGTCTGCGTGCCTTCCCGATTCGAAACCTCCTCCCTTGTGTCACTTGAAGCCCAGGCCAGCGGTACTCCCGTCCTCGCCTTTGACATTCCTGCTCTACGCGAGGTGCTCGCTCCAGACGGTGGCGTGCTCGTGGCCCCCTTCGACATTGGCGCCTACGCTCGCGCGATGCTGTGGTTGCTGAACGCTCCCGAGCAGTGCCGGGCCATGGGCGAAGCGGGCCGGCAATTCGTACGGCAGTTCCACTGGGATGCTGTGGCGTCGCAGCAGGAGCGCGTGTATCTGGAGGCGGTGAGCGCGAGGGCAGGCAAGATGTGATTCGAGCCCCATTCGCCGGCGCGGTAAACTTCGCCGGTTATGTCCGCGAACTCCCCCAGTTGCAGCGGTCGGCCTCTCTCCGTCCCCTATCCGCAACGGCAAGCGGGCAGCGGCGCGCTCGCTCACGCGGCTGGCGGCGGCCCTTACCGGCCTCCACGGCGTCGGCCAGGAGCGATCTCCACCCACCCGTTGGTCACAGTCCACATATGCCCCTGAGAGGTCGTATGGCCAAGCGGAACCGCCACCGCTTGGCGATCTCAAGGAGACCTTGATGCCAACTGTGCTCCTCGCCGGAGCCCATGGGCACCAGAGCCCCGATCGTGAGGCCATCCAGGCCGCGTTGAGTGGTGCGCTGCCCGACTGGCGGATCGTCACGCCCAGCAGCGCGCCAGCCTCCGGAGCGGTGCCAGGACGGACTCGACGCAATCTTGGCCGGGCGGTGCTGAACGCCGACGCCGTGGTGTTCGTGGGCGGAACCGTGTTCACGACGCTGCACCCTTCGACCGCAAGGTCCCCGCATGACCTCCTCACGCGGGCCCTGCTGCTCG
>JASLBL010000505.1 GCA_030146615.1 Actinomycetes bacterium | reverse complement strand
TGAACGCGGTCGACACGTTCTCGAACAGGAGGAAGAACCCAGCCACCATGAGCAAGGCGATGATCGCAACCATGAGCGCGTACTCGACCGCGGTGACACCGTCTTCACGCGCCCGCAGGTCCGCGAATCGTGAGCGAACGTAGTTCAACGTCGTGCTCAGCAGGAGCATTCGTCTGCACCTCCCTTCCCCCCGCAGGGGCCACCAGCGGCGCGGCGGCCCAACGACTTCTGTCCCGCTGGTTCAACGTTTGCGTGGCCACGGGGAAACCCGGTCAATTGCGGGCGTGCCTCGCTAACGCATTGCAGGGGAACCTAGTCGCCCAAGGGGGCAGATGCCCATCGGTTCTGGTGCAGATCGGCCCTGCGTACAATTGCCCACCCGTCAGTGTCCACTCAACAGCCCACGTCGTCGTACGCCTGGGCGGCGCACTCGGCGTCGTGGTCGAAGCGCTCCTGGACGGCGTCGAACAGGGCGACGGCCCCGCCGACCAGCAGCAGGACGATGATGGCGGCCATGAGGGCGTACTCGACCGAGGTGACCCCACGCTCCCGCCAGCCGGATCCGCGCATCCTCGACCTCGACTACAGCGGGAGGGCCAGGCCGCCGACCGGCTGAGCGGCGACCACCGTCAGGCGGCGTCTGGTCACCGGTGGCGGTGAGGATGGGTCGTCGGGGTCATCGGGCTCTCCCGGCTGGAGGCCGCCCCCACCCTGCTCGAACCGGCCAGAAACCGGGGGCGTGCCCGGCTGTCCCGAGATGACCAGCGGCTCGAGGGCGTCGACCAGCTTGCCGGGCAGGCGGCCGAGACTGGCCTGCTGGCGCAGAACGGCCAGCGCGTCGCGCTCGGACATGGCCGGGCGGTGGGGCCGAGGCCGGGTCAGGGCCGCCCAGGTGTCGACCACGCCGAGGATCTGGGCCCCGAAGGGCACCTGGCGGCCACGGAGGCCCCGCGGGTAGCCGGAGCCGTCGAGGCGCTCGTGGTGGGCCCGCACGGCGGCGACGGGCAGGCCGACCCGGGCCAGGGGCTCCAGGATGTCGCCGGAGATGTCGGCGTGGCCGTGCAGCAGCTCGACCGCGTCCGGCTCCAGCGGGCCGCGCACGGCCAGCAGGTCGGAGGGCAGGACCAGCATCCCGATGTCGAGGAACAGCCCGGCCAGCTCCATGCCCCTGACCCGCAGGGGCGGCCAGCCGAGGGCGTCGGTCAGGTCGCGGGTGAGCGAGGCGACCCGGCGCGAGTGGCCCTCGCGGCCCGGCCCGGCGGCCTCGGCGCTCCCGATCATCGTGCCCAGGATCACCTGGAGCGAGTGCGACAGCGAGTCCCTGGCCTGACGCAGGTGCTCGCGCTCCTCGGCCCGGCTGACCCTGGCCACCGCCGTCTCGGTGCGCAGCAGGGCCTCCTCGGCGGCCTCGGTGACGGCGCGGAGCTGGGCCAGGGGCGAGGCGGGCTCGGACCGGTCCGGTCCGCGGCCCGAGCGGCGTCCCCGCATCGACGAGGTGACCCGGTCGACCAGGTCGTCGCCGTTGCAGGGGTAGGTGAGCAGGTCGGTGACGCCCAGGGCCAGGGCCGGGGTCACGTCGACCGAAGCGTCCCGGCTGGCCATGCCGAGCACCGGGACGGTAGTCGGCCCGTCGCCCAGGCGGCCCAGCACCGGCGCCCAGCGCTCCACCTCGTCGAGGGGCACGACCACCAGGGCCGGCCACTGGGCGTCGACACTGCGCAGGGCCTCGACGTTCTCCTTGACCAGCGCGCAGGCAAGCCCGGCATGGGCCAGGGCATCCCTCGCCCAGGGCCCGATCCCTTCAGCGGCGTCGAGGACGAGCACGTGGGCCGGCACCGGAAGCTCCAAGATCGGCTGCTGACTGAACAGCATTCAGCCCGATGCTACGGCTTGGGCTCCGGCGCCCCTATGCCCCGATCTGGTGACCCCTGCTCCCTAATTCTGCGCAGATGCTCGGGAACGCGTCGATACCCGGACACGCTGGGTGGTCTGAGCTACCTAGGCGGCTCGACCAGACGGATCCGCATGGCCTCCCGCACCGCGTCCACGCGGTTGTTGACGTGGAGCTTGCGGTAGATGTTGCCGATGTGGGTGTTGACCGTCCGCTCGGAGATGACCAGCTGGCTGGCGATCTGGCGGGAGGTCAGGCCCTCGGCGAGCAGCGCCAGGATCTCCCGCTCCCGCCCGGTGAGCAGGTAGTAGATGTCGGCCGCGGCCTTGGTCTCGTCGGCGTAGCGGTTGAACTGGTGCAGCAGCTTGCGGGCCTGGACCGGGTCCAGGAACGAGCCGCCGGCCGCCACCGCCTTGACCGCCGAGCGGATGTCGTCGAGGGTGGCCGACTTGGGCAGGTAGCCGGAGGCGCCGGCCTTGATGGCCTCGAAGATCGTCTCCTGGTCCTCGTGCACGGTCAGGACCACCACCCCGACCGAGGGATGGTCCTGGCGGATCTGCTTGGTCGCGCTGATCCCGTCACGACGTGGCATGTCGACGTCCATCAGGACCACGTCGGGCAGCAGCTCGGTGACCCGCTGGATGGCCTCGTTGCCGTCGGAGGCCTCGCCGATCACCTCGACCCCCTCGGCGGCGGTGCACAGCAGGACGACGCCGTGCCTGGTCACCGAGTGGTCGTCGACCACCAGGACCTTGGTCGGTGCGCCGTTTTCCTCGTTGTTCGCTGCTTCGCTCACCTATGCCCCCTCGGCGGCCGGGGCCGGGACCTTGACCCAGAAGACCGTACCCTGTCCGTCGGCCCGCCCGCCGACCTCGCCGCCGAGGACCTGGGCGTAGGCCTTGGCCAGGGTGAGGCCGAGCCCCGCCCCCGACCCCCGCCGCTCCACCGGCTCGTCGGAGCGGGTGAAAGGCCGGAACAGCTGGCTGATCCGCTCGTTGGTGAGGCGGGAGCCACCGTCGTGGACCTCCCAGCTGGTGCCCTCGGGCCCGGCGTCGACGGTGACGGTGACCATGCCGAGGCGCGGGCCGTAGGTCAGCCCGTTCTCGACCAGGGGCCGCAGGGCCAGCTTGACCAGCTCGGCGTCGCCCACCACCTCGAGGTCGACCTCACCGGCGAACCGGACCCGGACGCCCTCGGTGCCGAGGTCGTCGACCAGGTTCAGGAGCACGTCGCGGGGCCGGAATGGGCGGGCCAGGGCCTCGATCCCGCCGTTGACCCTGGCCAGCAGCAGGAAGTCCCTGACCAGGCCCTGGAGCCGGTCGGTCTGGGTGAGCACCAGGGAGAGGAACTGCTGGACCGTCTCGGTGTCGAGCTGGTCGCCACGTTGCAGGAGAGTGGACACGAACCCACGGATGCAGGCCAACGGCGTGTTGAGCTTGTGGGCAGCCAGGCCGAAGAGATCGCGGCCATCTTCCTCGAGCCCCAGCAGCGAAGGCGCCGTCGTCTGGCTCTGGGTCATAGGCTAGTCGTCCCCTCCGGTCGGGCGGCCAAAACTACTTGCGGGCACAACCGGTCCCACGAGTGGTGCCGATTCTCGTACAGACAGCAGTCTGCATGCCACCATACCGACGATGAACCCCTCGGTATGACTACAGTCAACGTAGCCAATTCAGACTAACACCACGCTGTCCGCATCACGCCGAAGGCGGTATGCCGACCAGGAGCGGCTGGGTGGTCGGCTTCTCGCTGCCGTCCGGGGCGGGCTCGTCGGTGATCGCGAACGCCGTCCCGGGCTGGATCGGCGTCTCGAACTCCAGCGCCTGGACCCCCTGACGCCGCAGGGGCACGAAGACCAGCGTCTTCTGGGCGTCCTCGAACCTCCCCCCGGGCACGCACCAGAACTCGTAGACGCGGTCGCGGGCCAGCGTCGGCAGGCTCTCGACCAGCAGCACGCCCCGGTCCTGGCGGCTGGAGGCGATCACGGTGGCCTGGGCGCCCTCCGGCCCTGGGGCGTCGTCGAGCGTCACCAGGGATGTAGTGGGGTCGTTGGCCAGCTGGGTCGCCCGCTCCAGGGCGGCCAGCCGGTCGCGGATGGCGGCGTTCTCGTCGCGCAGGCTCAGGTTCCACATCGACAGCGCCACCACCAGCAGGAGGGCGGCCGCGGCGGCCAGGCCGGGCAGCAGGCGCCGGCCGCGCCTGGCCCGGGCGTCCGGGACGGGGCTGGCGACGGGGACCGGGATCGTCCCTCGGGGGGCCGCCTCGGGCTGGATCTCACGCCGGATCCCGGCCCACAGGGGGTCCGGCGGGTCAACCGGGGGCGCCGCGTAGGCCAGCTCGCCGGCCACCACCTCGAGCTCGCGCACGGTGGCCTCGCAGGTCGCACAGCCGTCCAGGTGCCGCTGGAAGTCGTGCTCGTCGTCAGGCTCCAGCGCCCCCAGCACGTAGCCGGCAGCGAGCTCCTCGAACTCGCTGTGGCTCATTGGCGTGTCCACGGCTGCTGCTCCTCACGACCGGCGTCCCGCAACGCCGCCTTCATCTTGCGCATGCCGGCCGCCATGCGGGTCTTCACCGTGCCCAGGGGCACCCCGGCCAGGGCCGCGACCTCCCGCTGGGTGTAGCCGCCGAAGTAGGCGAGCAGCAGTGCCTCCCGCTGGACGTCCGGCAGGTCCTTCAGCGCCGCCCTGACCTCGGCCCGGCGCTCGGACGCCTCGGCCTGGTCCTCGACCCGGGCCTTGGGGTCGGGCTCCAGCTCCAGCCCCTCGTCCGAGGTCCGCCAGCGGTGCAGGCTCTCCTCCCGCCGCACCACGTCAACGGAGCGGTGGTGGGTCATCGACAGCAGATAGGTCGCGACCGTCCCCCGCCCGGCGTCGAACCGACCCGCCTCACGCCATAACGAGAGGAACACCTCCTGCACGACATCCTGCGCCAACATCTCCTCGGTCAGGATCCGGCGTGCGAGCGAGTAGGCGGGCCGCCCGTACCGCTTGTACAGCGCTTCGAGGGCACCCGCGTCCTTCCGGGCGACGAGCTCGACCAGCTGGCCGTCCCGAAGCCCCTGATAGGGGTTTCCTCGCACGCGCTCAGGACCCTTCCTGCTAGGTCTTCGTTGGCGGGCGCAGGCCGGTTTGCCTGGGTCGCATCCGGACCGGGCGGCGACTGTGCCAAAGCCAGCCGAGGCAAGCTAGCACACCAGCGTAAGATGGTTGAGGGAGCTGTTCCGGCGTTGCTATAGTGCTCGCCTCGCGCGGATGTGGCTCAGTTGGTAGAGCATCACCTTGCCAAGGTGAGGGTCGCGGGTTCGAGTCCCGTCA
Source organism: Actinomycetes bacterium (assembly GCA_030146615.1). Taxonomy (GTDB): domain Bacteria; phylum Actinomycetota; class CALGFH01; order CALGFH01; family CALGFH01; genus CALGFH01. The sequence goes on along the minus strand of JASLBL010000505.1, from coordinate 318 downwards.
TCCGCTCCCGTCCTCACCGCCCTCCGGGACACCGGGGGGCGGCTCCACGAGGGCCGGCACGGCGGTGTGGCCGAGTGGTTCAGGCAAGGGTCTGCAAAACCCTGTACCCCGGTTCAATTCCGGGCACCGCCTCCACCCGTTCGCATATGATCGGGTTCTCCGGGCGCGTAGCTCAGCGGGAGAGCGCTTCCCTGACACGGAAGAGGTCACAGGTTCAAACCCTGTCGCGCCCACCACGTTTGACCAGCGCAGATTCGTTTGAGGGTTCAACCCCCGGCCCCGAATCGTGAACTTTCTTTGAACACCCGCCCCTCAGAG
>JASLBL010000490.1 GCA_030146615.1 Actinomycetes bacterium | reverse complement strand
CAACGTCGTGCGCGAGCTGGGCGGCCGACCCGAGGTCGACGTCCATCCGCTCCCGCAGGTGCCCGGCGTCACCTACCTGACCGCCGGAGGTGATGCCGGGTGAGCTGGCATCCCGAAGACCCACGAAGCTGGGGCGGCCGGCCGCCGCACGACCCTCGCTGGGGCCGGCATCGGCCTGGCTGGGGCTGGGGGCATCCCGGCCGGCCGCTGTACGACAACCAGCTCGGCCACCGCCTGCCCACCGGCGGCCCACCCGCCACCGGCCAGCTCACCATGGGCGTCGCCCTGGCCCTGTTCCTGCTCAGCCCGGTCACCCTGCTGGCCTGGGCCGCCGGCCAAGCATTGCTGCGGGTGACCGGCATCCGCTGGTGGAAGCTCGCCCTCGCCTCCCTGGCCACCGTCGCCCTGGTGGTCGCGGTCGAGGGTGGCCCAGGGCCGGCCCTGGCCCAGCACTTCTCCGGCTACGCGAGTTGGCTGCGCCAGATCGGCGCCGCCCAGCTCGACTACCCCACACCCGGGGCGTTCCTGTGGCCCCAGCTCCCCCTGGCCGTCCCGGTCGGCCTGCTGGCCGCCGCGCTCAACCTGGCCGGGCGGCGGCAGGCCATCGACCCGGCCGAGGTCAAGCGCCAACAACGCGACACCACCCGCCGGATGGAGTCAGCCGTCCGCCGCGCCACGGCCGTCCGGGACGATCACTTCGGCCCGGTGGCCCTCGGCTTCCAGATCGACGGCGACCTGGGCTGGACCGACCGCCGCCGCCTGGTCGTGGTCCCTCGGAGCATGCAGGGTCGGTCGCGGTTGATCGTCGGCACCTCGGGCACCGGCAAGACCACCGACATCGAACGCGAGGCGTTCCGGGCCGCCCGCGACGGCCGCAAGTTCTTCCTCATCGACGGCAAAGGCACCGACCCCGGCTTCGTCGAGCGCGCCCTCGCCGGCTACCTGTGGGGCAACCCGTACGCCCGCATCGCCCTGTGGCCCGAGCTGCCCATGGACGGCTGGCGCGGCAACCCGGCCGCCATCCACAACCGCCTGCTGGCCATGCTCGGCTGGACTGAGCCCTACTACAAAGACGTCGCCAGCCTCCTCCTCCGCCTCGCGCTCAATGCTCCCGGGGAGGACGGCCCCGTCGGCAGCTCCAGCCAGCTCATGGCCCGCATGGACCCCGAGCTGCTCGTCCGGCTGTACGAACACGACCCTGACCGGCTCAGGGAGGCGCAGAGCCTGGTCGGCCGCGACCAAGCCCGCGCCGTCAAGGGCGCGGTGGGCCGGTTCGCCAACTTCTTCGCCGCCACCGCCGGCGGCTTCGACGCCGGCCCGGCCGGCTGGAGCTTCGAGGACGTCGACTTCGCCTACCTGCGCGCCCCTTACCTCGCCGGGCGGGAGGATGCCGACGCCTGCATGCGGCTGTTGTTGGAGGACTTCGCCCACTACGCCACCCTCCGCAAGCCCCGACGCGGTGAGGACGCCACCCTCGTCTTCGACGAGTTCAGCGCCATCGCCGGCGGCCGCGAAGCCGCCATCCAGCTCGTCGAACGAGTCCGCGACGCCGGCTGCGCCCTCTACCTCTCCGCCCAGTCCGCGGACGGCCTCGGGGACGAGGCCCAGCAGCGCCGCCTGGTCGGTGCTTGCTCGGGCGGGCTGCTCATCCATGCCATGCCCGACCCCGAGACCCTGCTCCGCGCCGCCGGCGTTGTGAAGGTCATCGAGCAGACCTGGCGGCTCGACCCCCAGGGGCCGACCGGCAACAGCTCAGCCCGGATCGGCGAGCGGCCCCGCATCGAGCCCGGCGCCGTGCAGCAGGCCCGCGAGGGGGAAGCCTGGTACATCGCCCGGGGCCGCTTCGAGCACCTGATGGTGGCCCGCACCACCATCAGCGACGGCTACCGGGCGCGAGCGCACGCCATGGTCGCCCTGGCGCGCGCCTGGCGGCCCGCAGAGGTCTTGCCGGGTGCCCGCACCTGGGTTGAGGCCCAGGCGGTCGGCCGGGAGGCCCTGAGCGGCCTCCAGGGGCACTTGGCCATCGAGCCCCCACCCGACGCCGACGGCGACAGCTCCGGGGCACCCATGCCACCATCCGAGCCGGCTGGGCCGGCGCCGGCCGCCCATCGGCTGCGCCTGGCCGTGGCCGCGGCCGCCCGCGACGGCGACCAGGACGCCACCGCCACCCTGGTCCGCCTCGGCCCCGCTCACGGCGTCGAGGTGGCCGAGCTGGTCGCTGTAGCCCAAGCCCACTGGCCCAAGCCCCGCCTGCACCGTCGCGCCTGGCGAGCCGGACGACGGTGGGCCATAGCCCGGCTGCATCGGCCTCGAGGCCGGGCGACACTGGCCGAACCGGAGCGCCAGCCATGAACCGGGGCACGGAGCTTGCCGGCGCGGAACGGCCTCCACGCTGCGCTGGCCGGCGGGACCCTGCACCCACCGGCCCCGGCCGTTTGCCTGCTAGACGGGCTGCCACCTCACCGCCGGCGCCGTCAAGGCCGCTGTGGTACTCGCTGCGCTCCGTTCCTCGCGTCCCTCCGGGATGGCCTCCGGCCAGCCTTGACCGCTCCGGCGTCGACGCGGCCCGGGGAGACCCGGTCGCCCGGGGCGGGCGAGGAGCTGAGCCCGACCAGCAGGCAGGAGGCGAGGACCGTGGCGGACCACCCAGGGACCCCCACCCCCGCCGGCACCTGCTGATCCCACCCGACCAGGAGGAGGCAGCCACCGACCGGACCGCCACCGCGACCCAGCAGCCAGCAGCAGCCCGAGCCCCGAGGAGGGGACGCATGCCCGACACCCACGTCTCCATGACCGGCAACCTGACCGACGACCCCGAGGTCACCTTCACCCCCAACGGCGCCGCCGTCTGCAACTTCCGCCTGGCCGTGACCGCCCGCATCAAGGACGGCGAGGGCTGGCGCGACGGCGACACCAGCTTCTACCGGATCACCGCCTGGCGCGACCTGGCGACCCATGTTGGCGACTCGCTGGCCAAGGGCAACCGGGTGATCGTGGTCGGTCAGCTCCGGGCCCGCTCCTGGGAGACCCCGGAAGGCGAGCGCCGCACCGTAGTCGAGGTCCAGGCCGAGGAGGTCGGCCCCTCGCTCCGCTGGGCGACAGCCACCCCCGAGCGCGCCACCAGCAACGGCAAGGGCGGCCAGTTCAACGACCCTCCGCCCTTCTAGCCCCGGCAGCAGTGAGGCCGGGGCGGTCGTGACCCGTCCCGGCCTCGCGCACCACAACCCGTGGAGGCCCTGATGCACACCCGATCCTATCGGACCCGGCCGGGGACCCCGAGCGCCCCAGCCGCCCCTCCCCAGGAGCTGGCCCTGCACCTGCTGCACGGGCTGTGGGTCGCCTCCTGCCCGACCTGCGGGTTCCAGCTCGCCAGCGCCCGCAGCCAAGCCCGTTGCGAGCGACGCGCCGTCCGCCGCCGCTGCCCCGTCTGCCACCTGGAGGGACGATGAAGCTCCGTCTTCTTGGCACCGAGGCCGAGTGCGCCCGCCTGACCTTCCTGCTGCGCTTCGGCCCCCCCGACCTGGAAGTAGCCCAGGTCAGCCCGCCGTATCCCAACCGCGGCGACAGCGCCCAGGTCCGCGTCTACCTGGAGCTCCGGTTCCCCGAGGGCCTGGCCCCGGCCGAGGTGACCTTCTACAGCCTGATCCTCCCCGACGGCGGCGGGCTGCTGGTCGACGCCTGGGGCAAGGAGGTCGATGGCTGATGGCCCGGGTCACCATCCACATCGGCGGCCGCGAGCGCCTGGAGCCGGCCATCAGCAAGGCCACCCCGATGGGCCTGCTCGGCACCGAAGCCATCGTCCACCTGGGAGCGGCCAGCCTCATCGGCAGCGCCACCGCCATGCGCGCCCTGGCCGACACCTGCCAGGAAGCCGCCGCGATGGCCGAGGAGTACGACGCCGACCCCGCCGCCTTCAACCAGCGCCAGCAGGTCGAGCTGCTCGACCCCGAGGAGCCGTCCTGATGGCCGCCTGCGACGTCCTCTACTACGACCCCGCCCAGGCCGGCCCGGTCCGCCGCGACCGGGCCGGCACCCCCCTCGGCCCACCAGGGGACGGCTGGCGGCCCTGCCCCGCGTCAGGGCAGGTCTGGACCCATCCCGACCAGGTGCTGCGCTTCATCTGCACCGACCACCGCCGCCAGGTCGCCGCCCTGCACGCCGCCGGCCTGGCCAGCCGGGTCCGCTGGGGACGACCCGGGCTGCCGACCGGCCCCGCCCCATCCACGCCGGGAGAGGAAGGGCCGTGAAGCTGGTCCGCGACCGCATCCCCGAGCTGGCCACCACCAACGGCCACCCCGGCAGCTTCCAGCAGGCGACCGAGGCCGAGTTCGCCCTCTGCCTGCGGGCCAAGCTCCTGGAGGAAGCCCAGGAGGCCGCCACCGCCAGCCCGGCCACCCTGGCCGAGGAGCTGGGCGACGTCCTCCAAGTCCTCTACGCCCTCGCCGCCGAAGCCGGCTACTCCGCGGCTGAGGTCGAGTGCGCCCGCGCCCGCAAGGCCCGCACCCACGGCACCTACACCCGCCGCATTCTCTGGCACCCGCCCACCGCCTGAGCGAGCCCGGGGCGGGACACGCGGGACCGCCGCCAAGCAGAGCCCCGCGCGCATCCCGCCCCGCACCACCACGGAGGCTACCTGATGCCCAACCCCACCACCGCACCCGCCGCATCGCCCGCCGCAGCGTCGCCGTCCGACCGTGCGGTGCGGCTGCTGGCCGCCATCCGCGTCGCCCTCGTCATCGCACTCACCGCCCTCGTGCTGGCCATCGCTGCCCTTGCCTATGTGGTCAGCTTTGAGGCCATCCGCGCCTTCGCCGTCGAGACCGCCGCCTTCCCACCCTCCCTGGCCTGGTCGGCGCCGCTGTTGGTCGACTCCTTCACCACCGCCGCCAGCCTGGTCATCTTGTGGCGGTACCTGCGCGGGGATGCCTGGCGGGACCCCTGGTACGCCTGGACTCTGGTCGCCGCCGCCACCGCTGTCTCGGTGGCGCTGAACGTCGCTCACGCCCCCGACCGGCTGGCCGCCCAGCTCTTCGCCGCCCTGCCACCAATCGCCCTGCTGGGGGCGCTGGAGCTGCTGATGAGCGTGGCCCGCACCGGCCTGCCGCACACCACCCGCACCCCAGGCCCGGCCCTGGGCGCCGTGGCGGCCGGTGCCACCCTCGACCCCACCGCGGGCGGCAACGGCCACCGCACCCCGACAACGCTTGCCCTGCCGCAGGACCGCACGTCGAGTGCGGACCAAGACCCAAGCGCCGCACCCGACGCGCGGACTCGGGTGCGGGCGCTGGTCGCCCGCGAACGCTCAGGCGGCTCCAAGGTCACCGCCGCCGAGGTGATTGCTGCCACCGGCCGCAGCCGCCGCCGTGCCTACGAGCTGCTCCGCGACGCCAGGGCGGAAGGGTGAGCGGCAGTGGATGTGCGCGTCATCTACCGCACCTGCCCGGCCTGTGGGCGCCGCTTCGGCCAGCCTGACGACCCGGGTCGCAAGCGCCGCTTCTGCTCCGACGCCTGCTAACAAGCCGCCTACCGAGCCCGCAAGCGCGAACGCGAGCAGGCTCGCCGGCGAGCCCGGGACGAGGAGGC
>JASLBL010000486.1 GCA_030146615.1 Actinomycetes bacterium | reverse complement strand
CCGGCGACCGCGGGGCGCTGGACGCCGGGGCCCGGCCCGGGCTGCTCCCCGGCGGCCGGCCGGTCGGCGACGCCGACGCCCGGGCCAAGCTGGCCGAGGCCTGGGGGGCCGAGCTGCCCGAGGCCCCCGGCCTCGACGGCCCGGCCATGGTCAGGGCGGCCGCCGCCGGCGAGCTGGGCGTGCTGATCCTGGCCGGGGTCGACCTGCACCGCGACCACGGGCCGCGGGACCTGGCCGCCCAGGCCCTGGAGCGGGCCTTCGTGATCGCCGTCGACCACGAGGTCAACGACACCACCAGCCAGGCCGACGTGCTCCTGCCGGGCGTGGTCCACGCCGAGACCGAGGGCACCTTCACCGACTGGGAGGGGCGGGTCCAGGCCACCCACCGGGCCGTCCCGGTCGGCGGGGCCGCCCAGGAGATCTGGGACCTGGCCGACCAGCTCGCGGTCCGCCTCGGGGCCGACCTGGCCCTGCACCGCCGCGACCAGGTCGAGGCCGAGACGAAGCTGTTCCGGAGGCGGCCAGCGCGGACGGCGGCCGCGCCGGAACCTCACCCGCCGTTGGGCGGGCCCCCAACCGGGAGGGTAGCCGCTGGCGGGACGGAGGGCGGACCGTTGTCCACAGCCCCCGAGGAGCGCGACGACAACGAGCTCGACCTGGTCACGTACCCGCTGCTGCTGGACGCCGCCTCGATGCTGGCCAGGGCGGCCGACCTGAACCGGGAGACCCCCGGCGCCTTCGTCGAGCTCCACCCCGAGGACGCCGGCCGGCTGGGGCTGGCCGACGGGGCGACCGCCGAGGTCGACTTCGGCGAGGACCGCACGGCCCGCCTGCCGGTCCGGGTGGCCTCCACGGTCGCCCCCGGCTGCGCCTTCGTCCCGGCCAACCAGCCCGACCTGGCCCTGGGAGCCCTGCTCGGCCCGGCCCCGGCCCTGCGGGTCAAGGTCACCGCGGTGGAGGAGGCGGCCGCGTGAGCGAGACCGTGTGGGACCTGTTCATCCTGCTCGTCAAGGTCGTCGGCGTGTTCGCCTTCCTGATGGTCGCCGTGCTCGTCACCATCTGGCTGGAGCGGCGCGTCGTCGCGTCCATGCAGACCCGGGTCGGGCCCAACCGGGTCGGGCCCTTCGGGGTCCTCCAGAGCCTGGCCGACGGCATCAAGCTGTTCTTCAAGGAGGACGTGCGGCCCAGCAACGCCGACCGGGTCCTCTACGCCCTGGCCCCGCTGGTCATGATGGTCCCGGCGTTCCTGGCCTTCACGGTGATCCCGTTCGGGTTCGCCTTCGGCAGCCAGCGGGCCCAGCTGACCGACCTCAACGTGGGGCTGCTGTGGGTCCTGGCCATGGGCAGCCTCCAGGTGTACGGGATCGTGCTCGCCGGCTGGGCCTCGGGGTCGAACTACCCGCTGCTGGGGGCGGTCCGCTCCTCGGCCCAGATGATCAGCTACGAGATCGCCCAGGGGCTGTCGCTGGTCGGGGTGTTCATGACCGCCGGCACCCTGTCGGCGGCCGGGATCGTCGCCGCCCAGCAGGGCGACCCGCTGCTCGGCTTCATCCCCCGCTGGTTCGTGATCTTCCAGTTCCCGCTGTTCCTGGTGTTCCTGCTGTCGGGCATCGCCGAGACCAACCGGGCCCCCTTCGACCTCCCCGAGGCCGAGTCGGAGCTGGTCGGCGGGTACCACACCGAGTACTCGGGGGTGAAGTTCGCCCTGTTCTTCCTGGCCGAGTACCTGAACATCATCACCGTGTCGGCGGTGGCCGCGACCGCCTTCCTTGGCGGGCCGGACGGACCGGCGCCCGACTTCCTGCCCTGGCTCTGGCCCATCCTGTGGTTCGTGGCCAAGGTGTTCTTCTTCATCTTCATCTTCATCTGGCTGCGGGCGACCCTGCCCCGGCTGCGCTTCGACCGGCTGATGGACTTCGGCTGGAAGGTGCTGATCCCGGTCGCCCTGGCCTGGGTCGCGGTCACCGCCGTGGTCCTGGTGGTCGACGTCAACCTGCCCCGCCCGGTGCTGCTCGGCGCCATCGGGGTCCTGCTCGCCCTGCTGCTGCTCTCGTTCCTGCTGCCTTCCTCCGACAAGGAGAAGGCGGACCGCACCGCCCCCGGAGGGTCCACCCCATGATGCCCAGCGAGATCCTGAAGGGGCTGTCGGTCACCTTCCGGAGCATGTTCCGCAAGCGCAACACCGTGCAGTACCCGGAGGTGAAGAAGCCGACCTCGCCCCGGTTCCACGGACGCCACCAGCTCAACCGCTACCCCGACGGGCTGGAGCGGTGCATCGGCTGCGAGCTGTGCGCCTACGCCTGCCCGGCCGACGCCATCTACGTCCAGGGGGCCGACAACACCCCCGAGGCCCGCTACTCGGTGGGGGAGCGGTACGCGGCCATCTACCAGATCAACTACAACCGCTGCATCTTCTGCGGCCTCTGCATCGAGGCCTGCCCGACCCGCGCCCTGACCATGACCAACGAGTACGAGATGTCGTCGCCGACCCGCCAGGGCCTGGTCTACGACAAGCCCGACCTGCTGGCCCCGGTACCCTCCGGGGCCAAGCCCCCGCCGCACGTCGACGCCGAGGACGGGCCGCCCGCGATCGCCCGCTACGGCCCCCAGGCCTCGGTCTCCCAGGAGTCGGTCGAGCCGGTCTGGGCCCTGCTCCGCGAGCAGGAGAGCCGCCAGGCCGACCGCGAGCTCCCGGCGGACGAGGGAGTGCCCAAGTGACCGCCTCCGAGCAGGCCGAGCTGATCGTCTTCATCGTCCTGGCCCCCTTGGCCGTGGTCACCGCCCTCGGCATGGTGCTGAACCGCAACGCCGTCTACTCGGCCCTGCTGCTGGTGGTCAACTTCTTCTGCCTGGCCGGGTTCTACGTGCTCCTGGAGGCCCAGTTCGTGGCCGCCGTGCAGGTGATCGTCTACGCCGGGGCGATCATGGTCCTGTTCCTGTTCGTGCTGATGCTGCTCGGCATCGGCAACGAGGTGGTGGTCAAGGAGCAGATGCGGGGCCAGCGGCCGGCCGCCGTCCTGCTCACCCTGGGGCTGCTGGTGGCCATCGTCGGCGCCCTGGCCGCCGGGGTGTTCGACGCCGAGCCGGCCAGCCTGGCCGCGGCGAATGAGGGCGGCAACGTCCAGGCGATCGGCCGGATCCTGTTCACCCGCTACACCTTCGCCTTCGAGACCGCCGGGATCCTGCTGGTCGTGGCCGCCGTCGGCGCCCTCGTGCTCGGGAAGCGGCAGTCATGAGGGTCGGGCCCGGCGCGTACCTCCTGCTCTCGGCCGTGCTGTTCGCCATCGGCGTGGCCGGGGTGCTGATCCGGCGCAACGCCATCGTGGTCTTCATGTGCGTCGAGCTGATGCTGAACGCGGTCAACCTGTCGTTCATCACCTTCGCCAAGACCAACGGCTCGCTCGACGGCCAGGTGCTGGCCTTCTTCGTCATGGTGGTCGCCGCCGCCGAGGTCGTGGTCGGCCTCGGCATCCTCGTCGCCATCTTCCGCAAGCGCTCGTCGATCTCGGTCGACGACGTCAACCTGCTCAAGGGGTGACGGTGCTCTGAACGCTGCCGGCGCGACCCGCCTGATCTGGCTGCTCCCGGTCCTGCCCCTGGCCGGGTTCGCGGTCAACGTGCTGTTCGGCCAGCGGCTGCGGGCCCTGGCCGGCTGGATCGCCACCCTGGCCGTCGCCGCCGCCTTCGCCGTCGCCCTGGCCGCCTTCTTCGAGCTGCTGTCGCACCCCGGCGAGGAGCGCACCCAGATCCTGCGCGGCTACGAGTGGTTCCGATCGGGCGACCTGCGGGTCGCCTTCGACCTGCGCTGGGACCCCCTGTCGTCGCTCATGGCCCTGGTCGTGACCGGCGTCTCCAGCCTCATCCACCTGTACTCGATCGGCTACATGGAGCACGACGAGCGGCGCGAGACCTTCTTCTCCTGGCTCAACCTGTTCGTGGCCTCGATGCTGGTGCTGGTCCTTGCCCAGAACTTCGTGGTCATGTTCCTGGGCTGGGAGGGGGTCGGGCTCTGCTCGTACCTGCTGGTCGGCTTCTGGTTCAACCGGCGGCTGCTGGTTGTCAACCCCAAGGGCCGCCTGGTCGAGGGCGAGCCCGACGACACCCAGGAGGTGTGGGCGCCGCCCGCGGCCAAGAAGGCCTTCCTGGCCAACCGCATCGGCGACGTCGGCTTCCTGCTGGCCATGTTCCTGATCTTCGTCACCGTCGGCAGCCTCGACTTCGACGACGTCTTCGGCCAGGCCACCGGGCTCGCCTCGGGCACGGCCACGGCCATCGCCCTGCTGCTGTTCCTGGCCTGCACGGGCAAGAGCGCCCAGTTCCCGCTGTACGTGTGGCTGCCCGACGCCATGGCCGGCCCGACCCCGGTGTCGGCCCTGATCCACGCCGCCACCATGGTCACCGCCGGGGTGTTCCTGGTCGCCAGGACCCATGTCATCTTCGAGGCCTCGGGCACCGCCCAGACGGTGGTGGTGCTGGTCGGCGCCGGCACCGCACTGCTCGCCGCCCTGATCGCCATCGGCCAGGACGACATCAAGAAGATCCTCGCCTACTCGACCGTCTCCCAGCTCGGCTACATGTTCATCGGCGTCGGGCTGGGGCCGATCGGCTACGCCGCCGGCATGTTCCACCTGGTCACCCACGCCTTCTTCAAGGCCCAGCTGTTCCTTGGGGCCGGGTCGGTGATGCACGCCAACGACGACGACACCGACATCAAGCACTTCGGCGGGCTGCGCCCGGTCATGCCGGTCACCTTCTGGACGACCATGGCCGCCTGGGCGGCGATCATCGGGGTGCCGCTGACGGCCGGCTTCTACTCCAAGGACCAGGTGCTGGCGGCCGCCTTCGAGCACGGCGGGGTCGGCCAGCTGGCCTGGGTGGTCGGGGTGGTCACGGCCGGGCTGACCGCCTTCTACATGTCCCGGTACGTGTTCCTGACCTTCTTCGGCGAGCGCCGCTGGCCCGAGGGCCGCCACCCGCACGAGTCCCCGCCGGTCATGACCCTGCCCCTGGTCGTCCTCGGCGTGCTCGCCCTGGTGGCCGGGTTCGCCCTCAGCACCTTCACCGGTGAGGGCGGGCGCATCCAGCACTTCCTTGAGCCGGTGCTTGGCGGCCCTGAGGAGCACGAGTCGCTGGCGGCCGCGTTCTGGCTGTCGGCGGTGGCCACCGGCCTGGCCGCGGCCGGGGCGATCGGGGCCTGGCTGCTGTACGGCCGGCGGGTCGACTGGCTGGCCCTGCGGCGCCGCTACGCCGGGGCCTGGCGGCCCCTGGCCGAACGGCTGTACGTGGACCAGGTCTACGAGTTCTTCACCGTCAACCTGGGCCGGGCCCTGGCCGCCTTCCTGGCCCGGACGGTCGACCAGCGGGGCATCGACGGCGCCGTCAACGGCGTCGCCGGGCTGGTCGGCAGCGGCGCCCGCAGCGGCCGGCGCCTCCAGTCCGGCCTGGTCCGCAGCTACGCTCTCGGCGTCCTCGGGGGCGCCGTGCTGATCGTCGCCTTCCTGGTGTTCCGGCCATGACCCCCTCGTCCCTGGAGCCGCCACCGTGCTGCTGACCGCCACCCTGTTCGCCCCCCTGGCCGGGGCGCTGCTGGTCGCCCTCGTCCCGGCGGCCCGCCAGGAGTCGGCCCGGCTGGTCGCCCTGCTGGCCAGCCTGGCCACCCTGGCCCTGGCGGTCGTGCTGGCCGCCCGCTTCCGCACCGGCGAGGCCGGGTTCCAGCTCGGCCAGGCGGCCGAGTGGGTGCCGGCCTTCGGGGTCAGCTACCGGGTCGGGGTCGACGGGGTCAGCCTGCCCCTGGTCCTGCTCACGGCCGTGCTCACCCCCCTGGCCATCGCCGGCTCCTGGCGCATGACCGACCGGCCGCGCAGCTACCTGGCCCTGCTGCTGGTCCTCGAGACGGCCATGCTGGGCGTGTTCGTGAGCCTGGACCTGTTCCTGTTCTACATCTTCTGGGAGGCGGTGCTGGTCCCGGCCTACTTCCTGATCGGCTCCTTCGGCGGGCAGCGGCGGGTGTACGCGGCGGTCAAGTTCTTCGTCTACACCCTGCTGGGCGGCCTGCTCATGCTGGTCGGCATCATCGCCCTGTTCTGGCTGCACCAGAAGGCCACCGGGACCCCGACCTTCAACTACCAGACCCTGGTCGACTTCGAGGAGGCGCCGACCACCCAGCGCTGGCTGTTCCTGGCCTTCTTCGCCGCCTTCGCCATCAAGACCCCGGTGTGGCCGTTCCACACCTGGCTGCCCGACGCCTACACCGAGGCCCCGACCACCACCACCGTGCTGCTGGCTGGGGTCATGTCCAAGCTCGGCGTCTACGGGTTCCTGCGCTTCGCCCTGCCGCTGTTCCCCGACGGCGCCCGCTGGGCCCAGCCGGCGCTGCTCACCCTGGCCGTGGTCGGGATCCTCTACTGCGCCCTGGTCGCCACCATGCAGCGCGACTTCAAGACCCTGGTCGCCTACTCCTCCGTCTCCCACCTGGGCTTCATCGTGCTCGGCATCTTCGCCTTCAACGTCCAGGGGCTCCAGGGCGGGGTGTTCTACATGGTCGCCCACGGGCTGGTCATCGGGGGGCTGTTCTTCGTCACCGGCATGCTCGAGGAGCGCCGCGGCACCCGCCGGATCGAGGAGTTCGGCGGCCTCCAGCAGGTGGTGCCCCGGATGGCGGCGGTCATGCTGGTCATCACCCTCGGCTCGGTCGCCCTGCCCGGACTGGTCGGGTTCGTGGGCGAGTTCCTCACCCTGCTGGGGGCGTTCCTCGAGAACCGCGTCTACGCCGTGCTGGCCGCCGGCGGGGTGATCCTGGGCGCGGTCTACCTGCTCTGGGCCTACCAGCGGATGTGGCACGGGCCGTTGGAGCGGGACGAGAACCGCGCCATCGGCGACCTCACCGGCCGGGAGTGGGCGATCCTGGCCCCGCTGGTCGCCGCCATCATCGTCCTCGGCCTGTTCCCCCGCCCGGTGCTCGAGCGGGTCGAGCCGTCGGCCCAGCGCGTCGTCGAGCAGACCCAGGCGCCGAGTCCCTGACCCCGGAGGAGCCACGTGCACCCGCTGGCCCAAGTCAACACCCAGCCTCTGCCCCTGCCAGAGGTCGACTGGCGCGCCATCGCCCCCGAGCTGGCCCTGGCCGTCGCCGGGGTGGTGCTGCTGCTGGTGGTGGCCTTCTGGCCGCGGGCCCCGTGGGGCGTGCTGGCCGGCCTGACCCTGGCCGGCCTGGCCGCCGCTGCCGCCCTAACCGTCTGGAACTGGGACCTGGAGCGGGTCGCCTTCGAGGGGGCGGTGTCGCTGGACGGCATCACCCGCTACGCGAGAGCGGTCCTGCTGGCCGTCGGCGTCCTGGCCACCCTGATGGTCGCCCAGGGCGACAGTAGGGAGGGCGACCCGGACGACAGTCCCCCCGAGGTGTTCCCGCTGCTGCTGTTCGCCCTGCTCGGGATGGTCCTCCTGGCCGCCGCCTCCGACCTGCTGGTGGTGTTCATCGCCCTGGAGGTCCTGTCACTCAGCCTGTACGTGCTGGCCGGCCAGACCCGGCGGTTGGCCGCCCAGGAGGCGGCCATGAAGTACTTCCTGCTTGGGGCGTTCTCCTCGGCGTTCCTGCTGTACGGCATCGCGCTGTGCTACGGGGCCACCGGCTCCACCAACCTGCTCGAGATCGCCAGGGCCACCGGCGACCCGACCGGCGACGGCACCCTGCTGCTGGCCGGGGTCGGCCTGCTGGCGGTCGGCTTCCTGTTCAAGGTGTCGGCGGTGCCGTTCCACATGTGGACCCCCGACGTCTACCAGGGCACCCCGACCCCGGTGGCCGCGTTCATGGCCGCCGCCACCAAGGTGGCCGGGTTCGCCGTGTTCCTGCGGGTGTTCGCCGGGGCCCTGGGCGGGCTGGTGGTGTCGTGGCGGCCGGTGATCGCCGGGGTGGCCGTGGCCACCATGCTGGTCGGGGCGGCCCTGGCCGTGGTCCAGACCGACCTCAAGCGGATGCTCGCCTACTCCTCCATCAGCCACGCCGGCTACCTGCTGGTCGGCGTGGCCGCGGCCGCCACCGTGCCCGCCGGCGTGTCCGCGTCAATGTTCTACCTGCTGGTCTACGCCTTCATGGTGATGGGGGCGTTCATGGTCGTGCAGTACGTGTCGCGGCTCGGCCCGCCCGCGGAGGGGCCCGGGGAACCCCAGGGGGGTGCCCCGGTGGATCCGGTCTACGACGCCATCCGCGAGCGGTCGTCGCTGGAGGACTACCGCGGCCTGGCCAGGCGCCACCCGTGGGCGGCCGGGCTGCTGGCCGTGTTCATGCTCGCCCTGACCGGCATCCCGCCGCTGTCGGGCTTCTGGGCCAAGTACTACGTGTTCCTGGCCGGCGTCGAGGCCGGGCTGACCTGGCTCGTCGTGGTGGCCGTGATCAGCTCGGTCATCTCGGCCTTCTTCTACCTGCGGGTGCTGGTGGTGGCCTACCTCCAGGAGCCGGTGGGCGACGCCGAGGCCGAGACGGCGGCCGGCCGGACCCCGGCCCTGGGGGTCGCGCTCGGCCTGGCCGGCCTGCTGACGGTGGCCATCGGCCTGGCCCCTGAGGCGCTGATCGCGGCCGCCCGGTCGGCCGAGAGGATCCTGGGGTAGGCGTGGCAGGAACCGGGCCTCCCGCAACCGACGCACTCGCCGGGATCCAGGCGAGCGTCAAGGCCGGGCTGGGCCGGGTCGAGGGGGCGCTGGCCGAGGCGGTGGCCACCGCCGACCCGTTCGTCGCCGAGGCGGCCAGCTACCTGGTCACCGCCGGCGGCAAGCGGCTGCGCCCGACCCTGGTCCTGATCGCCGGCCACACCGGTGACCCGGAGGAGCCCCGCCTGGTCGGGGCGGCCGTGGCCATCGAGCTCACCCACCTGTCCAGCCTCTACCACGACGACGTGATGGACGAGGCCGAGCTGCGCCGGGGGCTGCGCTCGGCCAACGCCCGCTACGACAACAAGGTGGCCGTGCTCACCGGCGACTACCTGTTCGCCAGGGCCTCGGAGGTCACGGCCAGCCTCGGCACCGAGGCGACCCGGGTCCTGGCCAGGGCGATCGCCCGCCTCACCCAGGGCCAGATCCGCGAGGTCCGCGGCCCCGGCCCCGGCGAGGATGCGGTCGAGCACTACCTGGCCGTGCTCGCCGACAAGACCGGCGCCCTGATCGCGACCGCCTGCCGGCTCGGCGGCTACCTGGCCGGGGCCGACCCGCGGGTGGTGGCCGCCCTGACCGAGTTCGGCGAGCGGGTCGGCCGGGCCTTCCAGCTCGGCGACGACCTGCTCGACATCACCGGCGAGGCAGGGGTCGCCGGCAAGGTCCCGGGCAGCGACCTGCGGGCCGGGGTCCGCACCCTGCCCGTCCTGTACCTCCTCCGCCAGGGTGGCTCCGACGCCGACAAGCTCACCGCCGTCCTCGACGGCGACCACGACAACGGCGCCGTCAGCGAGGCCCTCGACCTGCTGCGCCACTCACCGGCCCTGGCCGAGGCCCGCAACACCGCCCAGGCCGAGGTCGACGCCGCCCGGGCCGCGCTCGACGGCGTTCCCGCGGGCCCGGTCCGCACCGCGTTGCAGGCCGTGGCCGACCAGGTCTTGGACCGGCAGGTCTAGCGGGGGCCGGCCGCCGACCCAATCGGAACGGCGCGCCGATCCCGTGGCCACCTGGCAGCCGTCGCCTGCTGGCTGATTCAACGAGTCAGCCGCGTGCCGGGTCACGGTTGGTCGGCTGAGTACCGGAGCGGGCGCAGGCTGCGCTAGGCGGCCGTGGACACCCGGAACTGGGCTCGCACGGTGACGCCGGCGCCGGGGCGGGTGTCGAGGTGGAAGCGGCCGCCGGCCATCTCGACCCGTTCCCGCATGGCGACGAGGCCGAAGTGACCGTCGCGGACCAGGGAGGAGGTGCCCTTGGGTTCGAAGCCGACGCCGTCGTCGCGGATGGAGAGGTCCACCCGGTCGCCGGCTCCGGCCAGCTCGATCCAGAGGCGGCCGGCGCCGGCGTGGCGGGCCACGTTCAGAAGGGCCTCCTGGGTGACCCGGTAGACGACGGTCTCGAGCTCACCGTCGAGGCGGCCGGCCAGGTCGACCCGGACCGAGCAGGCCACGCCGGAGCGGCGGGCGAAGGCGCCGACGTGGTCGCGCAGGGCCGCCTCCAGGCCGACCTCGTCCAGGGTCGGGGGGCGCAGCGACGCCATCAGCTCCCGCAGGCCCTGGACCTCGGAGGACAGGGCGGCCTGGGCGTGCTCGACCCGGGCGACGGCGGCCGGGTTGCCGAGCATCCGCTGCTTGGCCCGCTCCAGGTCGTAGGAGAGCACGGCCAGGCGCTGGATGGGCCCGTCGTGGAGCTCGGCGGCGACGTGCATGCGCTCCTCCTCGGCCGCCTGGACGGTCCGGTCGAGCACCCGCCGGCGCTCGGCCTCGGCCCGCTCGATCCCCCGCACCAGCCCGGCCATGCGCCCCATGACCAGCAGGAACAGCGCTGCCCAGGCGCCGGCGATGGGGACCACCTGGGGCTCGCCGCCCTGGAGCCGCTGGAGGATCAGCAGTGCCGGGGCGACCAGGGCGGCCGCCCCCATGGCCAGCAGCCGCCCCCGCCCCAGGCGGGCCTGGCGGCGCCGGGACGGCTCCGACAGCCCGGCCATCGACGGGTGCAGCCCGGCCGCGCCCAGCAGCAGGTAGGCGGCCAGGTACATGCCGTCGGTCACGGTCTCCGGGGTGCCGTTCAGGGCGAGCACCGAGAACAGCGTGTCGGCGGCCATGGTCACGGCCAGGTTGGCGATCAGCAGCCGGAACGCGGCCGTGCGCCGGCCCGGGGTGGTGGCCAGGCGGGCCGCCAGGGCCAGCAGGAGCACGTCCCCGACCGGGTAGGCGAGCGAGACCAGCAGCTCGACCAGCCCAAGGGACGGGTCCTGGAAGTAGGGGACCATGACCAGCACCCAGGACAGCAGGCCGAAGCCGATGGCGATGATGGCCGCATCCGTCAGCCCGGCCCAGTCGCGGCGGCCGGTCGAGCGGCTGAGGGCGAGCAGGGCCAGGCCGGCCGCCAGCACCGGGTAGCCGGGGAGGTAGATGGCGTCGGCCAGCGACGGGAACGGCTCGATCCCGAGGATCAGCTCGTTGACCGAGAACAGGGCGTCGCCGGCCACGAACAGCCCCTGGGCGGCCGCGATCAGCCACCACGGCAGCCACCGGAGCGGCACGTGCCAGCGCAGCCCGACGACGATCGCGACCGCGGCCGAGGCACCGACGACCAGGTTGAGGACCGCCCCGGCGGGGTTGTAGGGCAGCAGGTAGTAGGCCCCGATCAGGAGCGCGCCCATGCCCAGGTAGAGCCGCCAGGCCAGCCTTCTCATCCCTCTAGAGGTCGGCGCGCCGGACCCTCGGTTTGAGCTTGGCCGGTTCACGGGTCACTGGACTAGAATCTGCGACACCTATGACCACGTATTTCCAGGCCTACGGCACGTTCGCCGCCCTTCTGGTGCTCTCGATCGCCTTCGTGGCGGTCGCGTTCGGGGCAAACCGGGTACTACGTCCGAACCGTCCGACGCCCGGCAAGCTCACCACCTACGAGAGCGGCATGGACCCGGTGGGCACCGCCTGGTCCCAGACCCAGATCCGCTACTACGTGTTCGCGTTCCTGTTCGTGATCTTCGACGTGGAGAGCGTGTTCCTGTTCCCGTGGGCCCTGGTCTTCGACCAGATCGGGGTGGCGGCGTTCTGGGAGATGGTCGTCTTCATCGGCGTCCTCGCCATCGGCCTCCTGTACGCGTTCAAGAAGGGGGTCCTGCGATGGGCCTAATCGACTCGGTCGAGCTGCCACAACCAATCAAGTTCGTCTTCAACTGGGGCCGCAAGTACTCGCTGTGGGTGTTCAACTTCGGCCTCGCCTGCTGCGCCATCGAGTTCATCGCCACCTCGATGGCCCGCCACGACTTCATCCGCCTCGGGGTGATCCCGTTCGCCCACGGGCCGCGCCAGGCCGACCTGCTGGTGGTGTCCGGGACGCTCACCGACAAGATGGCCCCGGCCCTCCAGCGGCTGTACCAGGAGATGCCCGAGCCCAAGTACGTGATCTCGTTCGGCTCCTGCTCCAACTGCGGCGGCCCCTACTGGGACTCCTACTCGGTCACCAAGGGCGTCGACCAGATCATCCCGGTCGACGTCTACGTGCCCGGCTGCCCGCCACGGCCCGAGGCCCTGCTCAACGGGATCATGCGGCTCCAGGAGCGGATCGGCTCGGAGTCGCTGCGCCAGCGGTACGCCAACGGCGACCGGCCCGAGCCGATCGTCGTGGAGGATTCCGGGGAACCCCAAGGGGGTGCCCCGGTGGACCTGATGAAGGCTGACGCCTAGTGGACGCCCACGCCCTGCGCGACCACCTGGTCGCGGACCTGGGGGATGCCGTCGACCCCGAGGTGTCCTACGGCACCCTGACCGTGACCGTCGCCCCTGACGACTGGCGGCGGGTGGCCGAGCTGGCCCGGCGGGGCCCCGAGCTGGCCTGCAACTTCTTCGACTTCCTGTGCGGGGTCGACGAGGAGGCCGACGGCATCGGGGTGGTCCTCCACGTCTACTCGACCAGCCACCGCCACCACCTCCAGGTGCGGACGGTGGTGCCTCGCGACGGCGGCCACCTGCCGACCGTGAGCGATCTGTGGGCCGGCGCCAACTGGCACGAGCGGGAGACGGCCGAGCTGTTCGGGGTCGGCTTCGACGGCCACCCCAACCTGGCCAAGCTGCTACTGCCCGAGGAGTTCGAGGGCTACCCGCTGCGCAAGGAGTTCGCCCTGCTGACCAGGGAGGCCAAGCCCTGGCCGGGGGCCAAGGAACCGGGGGAGTAACGTGGCCACCGACCTGCAACGAGGCGGGGCGGCCTTCCAGGCCGCCGACGGCACCGGCGTCGGCATCATCGTGCGCGACAAGGCCGACCGGGAGCTGCGCACCCAGGACATGACCCTGAACGTCGGCCCCCAGCACCCGGCCACCCACGGGGTCCTTCGGGTGCTGGTGACCCTCGACGGCGAGATGATCGAGGACGCCCAGCCGGTCATCGGCTACATGCACCGGTCGTTCGAGAAGCTGGCCGAGTACCGCGACTACCGGCAGATCATCGCCCTGGTCAACCGGCACGACTGGGTCTCGTCGGTCTGCAACGAGCTGGGCGTGGCCCTGGTCGTGGAGCGGCAGATGGACCTGGAGGTGCCCGAGCGGGCGACCTGGATCCGGATGCTGATGGCCGAGTGGACACGGGTCCTCAACCACCTCATGTTCGTCGGCTCCTACCCGCTGGAGCTGGGCGCAATCACGCCGATGTTCTACGCCTTCCGGGAGCGGGAGGAGATCCAGGCCCTGATGGAGTGGATCACCGGCGGGCGTCTCCACCTGACCTACTGCCGGGTCGGGGGGCTCAAGCAGGACCTGCCCCGCGGGGCCATCCAGATGTCCCGCGACCTGGTCCCGCGGATGCGGGAGCGCCTCAAGGAGTACGAGGACCTGGTCCTGGGCAACGAGATCTTCGCCGGCCGGACCAAGGGCATCGGGGTCCTGCCGGCCGACGTGGCCTGCTCCTATGGGGTCAGCGGGGCCCTGCTCCAGGCGGCCGGGGTGCCGGAGGACTCCCGCAAGACCGAGCCCTACCTGTTCTACGACCAGGTGGAGTTCGACGTCCCCACCGGCCGCAACGGCGACTGCTTCGACCGCTACGCGACCCTGCTCGGCCGGATCCGGGAGTCGCTGCGGATCATCGAGCAGGTCAACGAGCGGATCCCGCCCGGGCCGGTCAACGTCAAGCTGCCCAAGGTGGTCAGGGCGCCCCAGGGCCACGCCTACGTGCGCACCGAGGCGCCGCTCGGCCAGCTCTCCTACTACATGGTCTCCCACAACGAGAAGACGCCCTGGCGGTTCAAGATGCGCACGCCGTCGTTCAACAACGTCTCCTCGCTGCCCTATCTGCTGAAGGGAACCCTGGTGCCCGACATGATCGCCGCGATGGGCTCGATGTTCTTCATCGTCGGGGACATCGACCGGTGATCGACGCCGCCCGCGACCTGCTCGACAACTTCTGGGTCCTGATGCCGGCCAAGGTGCTGGCCGTCCTGGTCATCTTCCTGACCTTCCCCCTGATCGTCGGGTACATGGAGCACAAGGTCATGGCCCACATGCAGGCCAGGGTGGGGCCGATGGAGGCCGGCCGCTTCCACGGCGTGCTCCAGCTGGTGGCCGACGGGATCAAGTTCGTCCAGAAGGAGTCGATCATCCCGAGGGCGGCCGACAAGTGGGTGTTCGCCCTGGCCCCGGCGGTCGCCCTGATCCCGGCCATCCTGGTCTTCGGCTTCATCCCGTATGGCCCCGACCTGGTCCCGATCCGCTCCGACGTCGGCCTGTTCGTCACCCTGGCCCTGACCAGCGTCAGCGTCATCGGGGTGCTGATGGCCGCCTGGTCCAGCGCCAACAAGTACTCGCTGATGGGCGGGATCCGGGCCGCCGCCCAGCTGATCGCCTACGAGCTCCCGCTGGTCCTGGCCGCGGCCGCGGTGGCCATGCAGGCCGGGTCGGCCGACCTGGCCGTGATCGTGGAGCGCCAGGGCTGGTGGGGCTACATCGTCGGGCCGCTGGTGATCGGGTTCTTCGTCTACGGCACGGCCGCGCTGGCCGAGCTGACCCGGCCGCCGTTCGACATGCCGGTGGCCGACTCCGAGCTGGTCTTCGGCCACCTCACCGAGTACACCGGGCTGCGGTTCGCCTTCTTCCTACTCACCGAGTACGCCGGGATCGTGTCGCAGTCGGCCATCGCGGCCACCCTGTTCCTCGGCGGCTGGAAGGGGCCGTTCCTGGACGGGCCGTGGTGGCTGGCGGCCAAGGTGCTGGCCCTTTCGTTCGTGGTCATCTGGGCCCGCTCGACCTACCCGCGGCTGCGCGAGGACCAGCTCCAGTCGTTCGCCTGGCTGCGGCTGGTCCCGGTGTCGCTGGCCCTGCTCCTGGTGGTCGGCTTCCTCAAGGTCTACGAGGTAGGGATCTAGATGCCAGCGCTCAAGGGCGTCGGGCTCATCAAGGGGCTCGGCGTCACCCTCAAGACGATGACGAGGCCGGCCGCGACCCGGCAGTACCCGCACGTCAAACCGGACCTGCCCGCCCGCACCAGGGGGGTGATCGCGCTCATCGAGGAGAACTGCACGGTGTGCATGCTCTGCTCGCGCGAGTGCCCGGACTGGTGCATCTACATCGACTCCCACAAGGAGCAGGTCGCGCCCAAGGAGGGTGGGCGCGCCCGGACCCGCAACATCCTCGACCGGTTCGCGATCGACTTCGCCCTCTGCATGTACTGCGGCATCTGCGTCGAGGTGTGCCCGTTCGACGCCCTCCACTGGAGCCCGGAGTTCGAGTACGCCGAGCACCAGATCGAGAAGCTCACCCACGAGATGGACACCCTCCGCACCTGGGCCTACTCGGTCCCCGCCCCCGATCCCCTCGAGGAGGGCGCGGTCGAGCCCAAGGAGGTCGAGTCGGCCCGCAAGGCCCGCGAGGCAATCGCGGCCAAGGCCGCCGCCGCGGCGGAGCAGGCCCAGGCGGCGGCCCCGGC
>JASLBL010000471.1 GCA_030146615.1 Actinomycetes bacterium | reverse complement strand
GACCAGCGCCGCAACCTGGCCAGGTCATCAGGACCAATGGGCAAGGCAGCGGCAGACAACGGCATGCTCGGATACTCCCCGCCGCGCTGACCAGCTGTCAAATCATCTTAGAGACAGGCCACTAGGTCCCGGGCCACCACTGCTTGATCGCGGCGACGATCTCCTCGGGGGCGTCCTCCTGGATGTAGTGGGAGGCGCCCCGCAGGATCACCGTCTGGTGGTTCGGGAAGGTCTGTTCCCATCGCCGTCGCTGGGGCTCCTTGAACGCCCGGTCGCGATCCCCCCACACGATCAACGCGGGCAAGTGGGCCAGGCGCGGCAGCCCCTGCTCGACCTCGGAGAGCAGCTCGTGGGCGGCCAGGATCTCCCTGGGCAGCACATGCACCGGGACCCGTGAGCGGGCGGTGGGGTGGGGGCGCCGGTACATAGCCTTCTCGGCCCTGGACAGCTTCTTGCGCCTGATCCCACCAGGGATGAACACGCGGGTGAACACATCCAGCCGCTTGACCAGCAATCCGCCCAGCAAGGCGCTGCCCATGAGCTTGGAGAACCGCTCGAAGGTCTTCTCGCCCTGGACTGGCCAGCCGAAGGTGTTGCCGAGCACCAGGGCCCGGAACCGGTCGGGATGGCGGACCGCCACCGACAGCCCGATGGGGCCGCCCCAGTCCTGGCCCATCAGGGTGATGCCCTCCAGGCCGAGCTTGGCCACGAATCCTTCCACCACGCGGGCGTGTTCGGCGACGGTGTAGCCGTAGCCGGGGGGCGCGGTGGAGAGCCCGAATCCCGGGTAGTCGAGGGCGACGCAGCGGAACTGGTCCTTGAGCCCGTCGAATATGTGCCGGTAGAGAAACGACCAGGTCGGATTGCCGTGCAGCCCGAGAACGACCGGCCCTTGGCCTTCGTCGAGGTAATGAACCTGTGCCCGGTCGACCTCCACGTAGTGGCTGTCGAAGGGGAGCAACTGCTGATTCACCCAGTCGGGCCTGGTCGCCATGGCTGCCTCCCGGAGGTTGGCTTCCGTGCAGTCTCGCTCAAGCTCGGCTGGCCGCTCCAGCAGCGCCAGGACCCGGACCGGCGTCGTCGGGACGAGCGGCCGGGATGCCAGCCCTCGCCGTGATCGTCTGGGTAGCGTCGAGGCTGGAGGTCGAGCGAATGATGGCCGCTGCCCAGGCTCAAGGCGTGACCGCTGATTCCTGGCCAATCAGCCAGCCCAGCGCTCGTCCCAGCCGGTCAGGTGGCGAAGCCGTGTCGGGGTCATGTGCTGCTCCTCTGGGGTTCACCAGGCATTGGGGATCAGCAGGCAAGCGCTGCGTCGGGTGTCAGGTGAGTCCTTGAGCGGTCTACCCTCTGGCCAGCGATCACCGATGCTCCTCCTGCCTCTCACCAGATCGTCGGGGTTGGGGGGTTCACAATGTCGCCAAGTGATACCGCGGCTTCCCGGCCGGCCGCCGCAGCAGCTGCCTGCTGGTCACACCGGCGGCCTGCCGGCGCTGCTGCGGGCCCGGATGGCGTGCTCGTAGTTGTCCAGGAGCTGGGTGAGGTGGGCCTTCGCCCATGGCCCGGAGGGCGAGCCGGCCCAGGGGGCCGAGGCGAGGATCGGCGTCGAACCCGACGGTGATGCGGGCCCCTTCCGGGGCCGGGTCGACCGACCAGGTGCCCTGGAAGCTGCGCAGCAGCAGCCGTAGCGGGAAGGGGTAGCTGGCGGTGTCGACGCGCATTTGGAAGCGCCGGCCCGGCTCCCACACGGTGCAGGTCTCGTTCCAGCCGCGACCGCGGGTGTCGTAGCAGCGGCGACGCAGGCCTTGGCCGTCGCCTTCGAGGATCTCGACGTGGCTGAGGCCGGTGGCGAGCTGGGCGTAGAGGGCGACGTCGGCGACGACCGCCCAGACCAGGTCGGGGTTGGTTGCCAACAACGGCTCGGCGGCGTTGTGTCCCAGGTCGACCTCGCCGTCAATCTCACCGGCGACCTCACAGCACACTTGCAACCGGGCCGGCGCCGGCAGGGCTGCCGACCCCATCGCCGCCCGCCGATCGCCCGCTTGGGATTCAACGGTTGGCGTGGAAGGTTTGCGCCATCGGGGCGTGCTGGTCGATCATGCCCGCCAAGCAGGCCCAAGGGGAGGCGGTGATGGGCGACCCCCAACGACTAGACGACACCGAGCAGCTTGAGATCCTCGCCTTGCTAGAAGCCGCCAGCAGCGAGCACTCAGCCATGCGCGCCGCCCGCGCCCTGGCCGACCTGATGCGTCATCTCCACGCACTTGGGCAACGCATCGCCGGTGAGCTGCCCGACCAGGACCGCGACGGCAAGCCAGCCAGGGCCTAGACGCACTCTCGGCACAGCCGTCAGGGGACAGGTGGTCGGCGCAAGCAGCCAGACCAACACCTCGGTTGTCTCGCTGCCGCCGCCATGGCGGGCATTTCTTCTTTCTGCCGATCCGGCGCAAGGGTCCGAGTCGACGTCCAGATCCGCGGGCCACACGCCCACCGACCGACCGCATCGGGAGGTAGCGGCCACGTCCAGAGTACGGCTGGCGGTACAGTTAGCCGAGCTGGTTAGGCTGGATGCCGGGTAGGGTTCGGCAATGCCGGAGCAAATCACCACCCCGACCACGGCCGCCAGCGCGCCTGCGGGGCGGCCGGCGGCTGTGTTCTGGCGGGCCACGGCCGCCACCGGCGTCGCGGTCGTGGCCGTTGGCGTATTCGGCACCCTGGCCCACCGGGGCTTTGGGCGCGTGCCGTTCGCCGTCCCGGCCTGGCCCTGGTATCACAGCGACCCCTTCTACGTGTTCTGGGAGCCCCGGTGGCCCTCGGGGTCGGCGGTGGTCACGCTGGTGGCCGCGCTCGCCGCCGCGACCGGGGTCGTCGTCCTGTTCTGGTCGCAGGCGCACACGGGGGTGCGCGTGGCCGCCTCCGCCGGGCTGCTGCTACTGCTCGCGCTGGCGGTTGCCGCCCTTGATGGCGGCCCGGCCGCCTGGCGGGCGCCGCTGGAGTTCACCGGGGAGTACCCGCACGGGGTCGGCCAGGTCGGGGACATCCCATCGTTTCTGCGCGAGTTCCCGCAGCGTCTGGCGTCCCTGCCCAGCCACGCCAGCGGGCATCCCGCTGGCGTGATGGTGCTGTATGCGCTGCTGGGGCGGGTGTGGGCGGGGCTGGACGGGGCGGCGCTGCTGACCGTGGCGATCGGGTGTCTGGGGGTGTTGCCGGTGGCGGCCCTGGCCCGTGACGAGCTGGGCGAGGACGGGCGGCGCTGGGCGCTGGCCCTGTGGGTGCTGTCGCCGATGACGGTGCTGTACACCGCGACCTCGGCCGACGCGGTCTTTGCGGTCGCGCTGGCCGGGGCCGCGCTGGCCGCCCACCGGGGGCTGGTGCGTCGCTCCTGGGCCTGGACCCTCAGCGGCGGAGCGCTGCTGTGGATCGGCTCGATGCTCACCTATGCGGCCGCCCTGCTCCTGGTGTTTCTGCTGGTCCGCGCGGCCGGGCGGCTTCGCCACGATCCGGGCTGGGTGCTGCGCTGGGCGGCGGGCACGGCCGCAACGGTCCTTGGGCTAGCCGGGCTGCTCTGGCTGGCCACCGGTTATGACCCGGTCGCCGCGGTCCGAGCGACCCACGCGGCCTACCAGGCGGCGCCCGGCTCGGCGGGCCGTCCCTACCTGCCGTGGCTGGTCGGCGACCCGATCGCCTTCGGGGGGATGCTCGGCATCCCGCTGTTCGCTGCCCTGGCGGCGGGTGCGGCGGCGGTGGTGCGACGGCGGGCCTGGACCGGCTTCGACGCGGCCGTGCTGGCCTGCCTGCTGGCCGCGTCGTCGTGGGGGTTCTCCCGGGGCGAGGTCGAGCGGATCTTCCTGTTCCTGGTGCCGTTGGCCCTGGTGCCGGTGGTGCGCCAGCTGTGGGTGTGGGGGGCGCGGCTACCGGCGGTGGCCGCACTCCTGGTCGCCCAGACCCTCACCGTCCAGCTCCTGTTCTACACGCGCTGGTAGCGGCGCCCGCCCCGGGAGGCGGTGGGCGTCAGCGGGTCCCGTGGGCGGCCGCCCGTAGCGGCGCGGTCGCGAACTCGGCCATCCCCTGGGCGAAGCCGACCTCGGCGTGGAACCCGAGCTGCTCGGCCGCCTGCGCGGGCGAGGCGAAGATGTGGCGCACGTCGCCCGGCCGCCAGCCCCCGACGACCTGCGGTGGCGGGCCGTCCATGGCGGCGGCCAGGGCAGCAGCCATCTCCCCGACGGTGTGGGGCTGGCCGCTGGCCACGTTGAACACCCCGGGCACCGGATGGGTCGCCTCCAGGGCGAGCAGGTTGGCGCGGGCGACGTCCTGGACGTGGATGAAGTCGCGCCGTTGGCGGCCGTCCTCCAGCACCCGCGGCGCCCGTCCGGCCGCCAGGGCGCTGCGGAAGATTGCCGCGACCCCGGCATAGGGGGTGTCGCGGGGCATCCGCGGCCCGTAGACGTTGTGGTAGCGCAGGGCCGTGACCGCCGGCCCGCCTGCGGCCATGGCCGCGAACGCCAGGTGCTCCTGGTGGAGCTTGGTGGCGGCGTAGACGCTGCGCGGGTCGGTCACGGCGTCCTCGGTCACCGGCAGCGGCTCGAGGTCCCGCCCGCATACCGAGCACGGCGGCTCCCAGCGACCTGCCTCCAACCGCACCGGTTCCCTGGGTACGGGCCGCACCCGGCCGTGCTGCTGGCAGCGGTAGCCGCCCTCGCCGTAGACGACCATCGAGCTGGCCAGCACCAACCGGTCGACCCGGCCGGGGCGGCGGTGCAGCGCGGCCAGCAGCCGGGCCGTTCCCAGGTCGTTGTCGCGCACGTAGTCCACGACGTCGCCGAAGTCCTTGCCCAACCCGACCATGGCCGCCTGATGGCAGACCGCCTGGACGCCGTCGACCGCGTCGTCCAGCGCGGGCCCGTCCAGGTCGGCCCAGACATAGTCGACGTCGTCGCGCAGGTAGTCGGGTGGGCCGCCGTGAGCTTTGGGGTGGAGCCGGTCCAGCACCCGGACTCGATGCCCCTGCTCGGCGAGCAGGTCGACGAGGTGGCTGCCGATGAACCCGGCGCCGCCGGTGACGAGCACGTCCATAGCGACGCATGCTGTGGCCTGGTGCACCGGCCGTCAACACCTGGCCGCCGCCATGCTGCTTACGATCTTGTTACCGCCGTCCACGACCGTGGCGGCGCCGCTCGGCCTGGTGCACCGCGATGATGGTCATCGAGTCCACGATCTCGCCCGTATCGACCATGCCGAGCACCTCCTGGAACCGGTGCGGCCGCACCTGGAACGACTCGGTTTCGTCGGGCTCCGGCCGATTCACCGCCCTGGTCAGGTCGAAGGCGAGGAACAGGTGGGCCGTCTCGTCCATGACGCTCTTGGAGGTGCGGTAGGCACAGACCGGATCCAGCCGGCCCGCCCGGTAGCCGCTCTCCTCGGCCAGCTCGCGCTGGGCCGCGGCCTCGATCGGCTCGCCCGGCCTGACCCCGCCGGTCGGCATCTCCCAGGTGTGGCGGCCGGCCACATAGCGATACTGGCGCACCAGCACCACGGTGTCGGGACCCAGGAACGGCAGCATTCCCACACAGGACCCGGTGTGGACGACGCCATAGATGGTGGTGCGACCGCTTGGCAGCTCGACCAGGTCCTCGCGAAGGTGGAGCCAGGGGGTGGCGTGCAGGCGGTCTCGCCACCACCTGGAACTATGATCTACATCGTGGATCTTTCCCGTGTCACCGTGATCCTGCCCGCGCTGAACGAGGCGGCCGCGCTGCCCACCGCGCTCGCCTCCTTCCCTCCCGAGGCCGATCTGCTGGTGGTCGACAACGGCTCCACCGACCAGACCGCCGCGGTCGCCGCCGCGCACGGCGCCCAGGTCGTGCACGAGCCGCGGCGCGGCTTCGGGGCCGCCTGCTGGGCCGGGGTCAAGGCGGCCCCGGGCGAGGTGGTGGTGTTCGCCGACGCCGACGGCTCCTTCGACGGCGCCGACCTTCCAGCGGTCGCCGGGCCCGTGCTGGCCGGCGAGGCCGACCTGGTGGTCGGCTCCCGCATGGCCCAGCGGGAGCCGGGCGCCATGTCCCGGCTCGCCGCGTTCGAGAACCGGGTGCTCGGCCTTGCCTGCCGCCTGCTGTTCAGGGTGCCGCTGACCGACCTCGGCCCGTTCCGGGCCATCCGGCGCGACCGGCTGCTGGCACTTGGCATGACCGACCGGGGCAGCGGCTGGCCGCTGGAGATGATCGGCCGGGCCGGTGCGGCCGGCTTGCAGGTCGCCGAGGTCCCGGTGCGCTATCGGCCTCGTGCCGGCGGCCGCAGCAAGGTCAGCGGCTCGGTGCGCGGCACGGTCCGGGCCGTGGCCGCGATGGCCGCCGTCACCATCGCGCTGCTGCGCGAGCGCCGCCTGGAACGGACCGGATGACGGGACCGCGTCGGGCGCTGGTCGTCATCGCCAAGGAGCCGGTCCCAGGCGCGGTCAAGACCCGCCTTGCGTCCATGCTCGGGGATGACGGCGCCGCGCGGACCGCAGCGGCGATGCTGGCCGACACCGTGGCGGGCATGGCCGAGGTCGACGCCGAGCCGTGGGTGTGCTTCGCCCCGCCCGAGGCGGGCACGCGGATGGCCCGCCTCGCCCCCGGCTTCGGCCTGCTCGCCCAGGTCGAGGGCGATCTGGGGGACCGTCTCGCGGGCTGCTTCGCGGCGTTGCTCGGCGGCGGTGCCGACCAGGTGGTGATCGTCGGGGCCGACACCCCACAGGTGCCTCGGACAACCTACGATGCGGCGTTCACCCTGCTGGACCAGGTCGACCTCGTCCTCGGCCCGGCCCAGGACGGCGGCTACTACCTGGTCGGCGCCAAGACGACGCTTCCGGAGCTGTTCGTCGGCGTCCCCATGGGCACCGACGCCGTCCTCCAGGTGACCATGCAACGGGCGGTCCGCCGACGGCTGCGGGTCGGGACCGTCCCGACGCTCCGCGACCTCGACCGGCTGGAGGACCTGCAAGCGGCGCTGGCGGCCGGTGAAATCGACGCCTGCCCGCGCACCCGGCTGGTGGTGGCCGACCTGCTGGCCGCCGACAGCCGTTAGCAGCTTGTAAGCCGGGTGGCTCGGTGAAGCCTGGCCCCGGCCCCTAAGATCATGGTGTGCGGTGACGAGCGAGAGGAACGCGCATGGCCGACTTCGCCGGCACCCGGCGAGCCGCGACGCTGCCCACGATGCGGATCGCCAGTGGGCTGGCCGCCTTCCGGATCTTCGTCGGGCTGGTCTGGCTGGCCAACGCCGTGGCCAAGGTGGTCAACCAGGGCAGCTACGACCTCGGGGTGGTGTCGTTCAGCCTGATCAGCAGGGACACCGCCCGGGGGCTGCTGGAGAGCTACACCGGCCCCGAATCCAACGCCATCGCGCCGCTGAAGTCGGTCTACAGCGACCTGGTGCTGGCCAACTGGGGCGTCTTCCAGTGGCTGCTGACCGCGGCCGAGCTGGCCGTCGGGGTCAGCCTGGTCGTCGGGATAGCCAGCCGCCTCGGACCACTGCTGGCCCTGGCGCTGATCTTCCCGCTCTGGGTCATGGTGCTCAACAACGGGCGTTACCTGTTCGAATGGCCGCTGGATATCGTCCCCCTGGCGATCCTTGCCGCCGTGCCCGCGGGGCGCGTGTGGGGCCAGGACGGCAAGCTGGCTGCCCGGTTCGGCGACCGCTGGCCGTTCTGAGGCGACCACTGTATGGGAGGGATGCCGGTGACCGGGGTGCGGCTGGTCGAGGCCGAGCAGGCGCCGCTGCTGGCCCGCCACCTCTACGCCAATGGGGATCCCGGGCCGATCGTGGCCGCGCTGGCCCACGTCCCGGAGCTGCTGGAGGTCACGATGCCGTTCCTGGACGCCGCGCTCGGCCCCTCGGCGGTCGACGCGCGCACCAAGGAACTGGCCATCCTGCGCACCTCGGCCGTGATGGGCTGCAGGTACTGCATCCAGACCCACACGGTGGTGGCCCGCAACACCGGCCTGTCGGTCGAGGAGGTGGCCGCCCTACGCGGCGAGGCGCCACTGGAGGCGGCGTTCACCGACCCCAGAGAGCTGGCGCTGCTGCGGTGGGTCGAGGTGGTCGCGGTCGGCCCCGGCCAGGTGCCCGAGGCCACCCGGCGCGAGGCGCGAGCGCGGCTGGAGGACCCCGAGCTGGTGGAGCTGACCCTGCTGGTGGGAGCCACGCTACTGCTGAACCGCTTCTGCACGGCCCTGGAGCTGCCGACCTCGCCGAAGGTGCTGGGCCGGCTGGCGAAGGAGGGGTGGAGTTGACCGCGGTGGCCGAGGCGGTCCGGGACGAGGTGCTGCCCGGCCGGGTCTGGTTCTACGCCAACTACCACTGCAACCTGGCCTGCACCTACTGCCTGACCGAGTCGGACCCGCGCGCGGAGCGGCGCGAGCTGGGCGAGCAGCGCATGCTGGCGTTGGCCCACGAAGCCGCCGAGCTGGGCTTCACCGCCCTCGGGGTCACCGGCGGGGAGCCGTTCCTGCTGCCCTACCTGCCCGAGCTGCTGGCCCGGCTGGCCGCCATCCTGCCCATCGTGTGCCTGTCCAACGGCACGGTGTTCACTGAACACCGGCTGGAGCGGCTGCGCCCGTTGGCCGAGCTGCCGGCCCAGATCCAGATCTCCCTTGACCGGCCCGAACCCGACAGCAACGACGCCATGCGCGGGCCGCAGAACTTCCGGAAGGTCATGGACGCCATCCCCCGGCTGGTCGAGCGGGGGGTCCGGGTCCGGATCGCCACCACCGTCACCTCGATCGGCGACGACGAGCGCGAGCGGCTGTGCCAGCTGCACCGGCGGCTCGGGGTACCCGACGCCGACCACGTCATCCGGCCGATCGTGCGCCGAGGCCGGGCCGTCGACCACGACCTGGGCGTGGATGCGGGCCCGGCCGACCTGCCCGCTGAGCTGACGATCACCACCGACGGCGCCTTCTGGAGCCCGTTCGGACCCACCGTGCACGGCGGCCGGCTGGACACCGACCTGCTCATCACCCGCACGACCACGCCGCTGCGGGTCCCGGCGGCCGCCCTGCTCCGGCTGGTCCAGGGTCGCCCAGCCGGCACCGACAGCCAGCTCAACATCCGGTGAGCATGATGCCCCTGGGCCCGGTCGGGCCCGCCGCAACCTCATGCCCGAGCATCGTCCCCTGGTGGTGAGCCGGCGCGTCGCGGGCGTGCTCGGGGTGGCCTGGCTGCTCGTCGCCGCCCTGGCCGGCTGCGCGCGGCCGGATCCGCTGGGCGGGTTCGACGCCCCCCGCGCGGTCCACCTGGCCCCCGACGGGCGCCTGCTCGTGACCGACCAGGGCACCGGCGCCGGCGACGGCAAGGTGGTGGCTGTCGACCTGGCCGCCGGGCGCCGGACCGTGCTGCTGGACCGGCTGCCGTCGACCCGGGGCAGCGGCCAGCAGCACGCCGACCTGGCCGGGCCGAGCGGGGCGGCCATGGCCGCCGACGGGACCGTGTGCGCGGTCATCGGCGACGCCACCCGCGAAGGCGCCGGCTTCAGCACGCTGCGCTGCTCCAACGGCCTCGTGGTGGACCTGGAGGCCTACGAGCGGGCGACCAACCCTGACGGGCGGGAGCTGGCCAGCAATCCCTATGACGTGGCCTGGGACGGCCGCGGCGGCTGGTATGTGAGCGACGCGGCCGCCAACACCGTGCTGCGGGTGGACCGCGCCGGCCGGGTCCGGACGGTCGCCGTGCTGGCAAGCATGGCCCCCTTCGGCGGCCGACCCGTCCAGGGCGTGCCCACCGGGCTCGTCCGCGCCGCCGACGGCAGCCTGTACGTGGCCCTGTTCGGCGGTGCGCCGGCCGCGGGCGGCCCGGCCGTCGTGGTCGCCCTGCGGCCAGAGCAGGGCCGCGGCCAGACCCGGCCGGTAGCGGCCGCCCGTAGCGTGGCTCCGATCGGGGTGGCCACAACGCCGCAGGGGTTGGCCGTCCTCGACTATGGCGGCGGGCCGGCCGACCGTGACCAGGGCCGGATTCTGCTGGTAACAGGCCCGTCCGACCGGGGCACGGTCCTCGCTGCCGGCATGGACCGGCCAGTCGGCATGGCCCGGCTCCCCGACGGCCGCTACGTCATTGCCGAGACCGACCGGAGCCGCCTCCGCGTGCTCACCCCCGAGAAGGCCCGAACATCTGGTCCGGAGACAACATCCCAGAACAGGACTGTCCGAGCGGTTGGCAGCTAGGCTCGCCATCGAACGGAACCGACCTGGCCGGCCGTACACCCGCTAGGTGGTCCAACCGAATGGAGGCGGTCCGGGATGACCTGCAACCCACGCCATCGCGTGCGGCCCGCCCCGAGGCTGGAGGTGCCGGCCGAGCAGGCCCTGGCCCGCAGCCGCGCCTTCCTCGAGGTTATGCGGACTCGGCGCACGGTCCGCGAATTCTCCGACCGGCCGGTCCCCTTGGAGCTGGTCCGCAACGCCGTCGCCACCGCCGCGACCGCCCCCAGCGGCGCCAATTTGCAGCCCTGGCGGTTCGTGGTGGTCGCCGATGCCGAACGCAAGCGTCGCCTGCGGTCCGCGGCCGAGCAGGAGGAGCGCGCCTTCTACGGCTCCCGGGCCTCGGCCGAGTGGCTGGCCGCCCTTGAGCCGCTCGGCACCGACTGGCGCAAGCCGTTCCTGGAGACCGCGCCCTACGTCATCGTGGTGTTCGAGGTCCACAAGGGCCCGCACAGCCCCCGCCCGTACTACGCTAAGGAGTCGGTCGGCATCGCCGTCGGCCTGCTGCTCGCCTCGCTCCACCAGGCCGGCCTGGCCACCCTGACCCACACCCCGAGCCCGATGCGCTGGCTGAACGAGATCCTCGACCGCCCCGCCGAGGAGCGCGCCTTCGTGGTCGTGCCGGTCGGCTATGCGGCCGAGGGCGCCACCGTGCCCGACATCGACCGCAAGCGCCTCGACGAGGTGCTCGTCCTCTCCGGCGAGACATGAGGCCACGAGTGCTCGACCTCGGCGTCCAGTCAGCGATCCTACAGCGCCGTGGGCTGGGTTACTCGGGACCGGGTCAGCGCCCGGCGGCCAAGGGATAGGTGTGCCACCCGCAGGGAACAGGGACGGATGGGCCGCCAGAACTCAGGACCCCCACCTGGATCCGTGTTCGGCCGTCCCCGCCGCCAAGGAGGTCGCAATGGGCGAGGTCGTCTACCGCTCCCACATCAGCGTCACCCGGCACCAGGGTCCCTTGCGAACCGCCACGGTGCCAGCCGAAGGGCAGCCGGTCACCTTCGGCGTGCATGGCGCGGTGGCCAAGCACTACGGCACCGACATGACCGAGCAGCAGCCGCACGCCACCACCCTGGACTATCTGGTGGCCGCGGCCGCCGGGTGACTGACCGGGACCTTCGGGGGCGCGCTGGAGGCGCGCGGCATCCCGGCCGGAGACGGTCGTCTCCAGGCAGACGCAGTCGGCGAGATCGAGCTGGACGCCAAGGTGCTGGTGGTCAGGCGCATTCACGTCACTTACCGGCTGGCCACCGATCAGGCCATCATCAGTGACCAGAAGAAGCGGGCGGCAATCGAGCGGGTGCTCGGCTTCCACGCCGACCGCTGCCCGGTCGCCCGCACCATCGGGAACTGCGTGGCGATCTCCACCAGCCTCGAACTGGACACCGGAGGCGAGACGTCCTGACCCTGTCAGAACTGGACACCAGAGTCGATGGTGAACTGCAGGTGCTCGGCCATCTCCCGGCCGTGGTCCCAGGTCAGCGAGCGGCGTAGCTGCTGGGGCAGGCGCAGCACGGCGGCGGTCAGCGCCGGCCCCCGCGGCTCTGGATGAACAGCGACAGATAGATCGTCTCGTGCGACACCCACATCACCGGATCCTGAGGGTAGCCAGCGGCAGCCACCCGGCGATCTGCTCCGGTGACCACCGCAGCCCCAGCTTGGCCTCCACCACTGCCCGCGGCCACGGCCGCCGTTGCGGGCCAGCTCCCGCGACACCGTCGACGGGGCCCGTCCTAGCCGGGCCGCGATCTGCCGGCACGGCTCCCCGGCGGCCACGCCGCGGCTGATCTCCTCGCGCTCAGCCATGCTGAGGCACCGCCGCGCGCGACGCGGTGGGTGCCGCTGGACCCCGCCGGTCTGGAGCACGAACGCCCGCACCGACGGGCCCCGTTTGCCGAGCCGGCGGGCGATCAGCCGCAGCGACTCACCTTGCCACCGCACCCAGACCTCGTCTTGCTCTTGTGCTGTCAGTCCCCAGGACCGCACCCACCACCTCCACCGCCGACCCAACCCGTCAGTGCGGAAGTGATGCAACCACCCATTGAGACCAGCCTCGTTTCTGCAACAGGTGTGATGACCACACCTGGCAGGACATTGTCTGGGTTCCGGAGTCCTCAGAGGCGCCGGTGGGATGAGCTCCTGGATTACGAGGTGTCGATGAGCTGGTCGTAGACGTACCAGTTTGTGGGGTCGAGCACCTCGGCGGGCGTCAACGGGTCACCGAGCAGCGCCACCATCTGGTCGTTGAGCCGGTGGCCCTGGGGGGCGCCAGGGTCGCCGTCGGTCGGTCGGTAGGTTGGCCCCTCGCGGACCATCCAGGATTCCCAGATTCGATCCTCGTTGCAGTGGTTGAGGTAGAACACGGGATCGTTGGGGGAGGTGCCCGGGCCCATATCTCCACCGACCCAGACGTGGACCCGGTTGTGGTTCCGGGGGACCGGAGGAATCCCAGGGCCAGCGTCGGGGTCGAGCCATCCCTCGACCCGGTTGCGGAAGCTGTCCACGCCGGCGTCCCAAGTGGCGACGTCGTAGTCGCTGTTTTCCAGCGCCCATGTCACCTCGGCCGTGGTGGGCAGAGTGGGGGCGAGTTCGTCGGCGGCGGCGTTGCGGGTCAGGGGGCGGGGTTCGATTGACCAGAGCTGCATCTGGAACCCGACCAGCCGGACCTGCATCGCTGCCAGCGGCCCGCTGACCACGTCGCCGGACGGCTCGCCGAGGAGGTCCCACAGCGGCGCCTGCGGCTGCTCGGCGGCTGGCCGGTCCCCGTCGGCCGCCCAGTCCCAGTAGGGGACGGCAGCCTCGGTATCGGCTGTTACTCGCTGTAGTTGTTCCTCCAGGCGGATCAGGAACATCCGATGCCAGGGCAGGAACACCGGGCCGCCGTGGGCGAGGTTGCGCAGGGGTCGCGGTGGGTTGGTGGAGATCTGCATCGCCACGAAGTGCCACAGGACGAATAGATCCCAGACCGAGACCTCTTGGTTGAGCCCGAAGATGCGGAATCCGGGGATCTGCGGGCTCAAGATATTGTTGAGCTCGGCTGTGGTCAGCCCTGAAGGCTCTTGGCTCAGCTGCACTGCACCCTGGACGTAGCGGTCACCGGCCTCGGCGGACTCAATGATGTTGCGTCGGGTGACCGTCATGGCCGTCATCCCCCCCAAGTTCGTCTTCGGCAGGTGGCTCGGTGCCGAAGTAGTCAATGACTCGCTTCATCAATTCGACCGCCGAGGGCACGGCGTACTGGGGCAGTCCGTGGTAGTGGACCGCCCCGTTGTCCAGCACCTCCAGCGGCCCGGCGAACTCTTCACCGTCGATGGTGATCCGATAGGTGGTCTCGATCCGGATCTCGTGACCGCGGTGCGTCGCCGTGCGAACGGTCACCGAGGCGCCGTGGCCGCCGCCATGGTCCTGCTCATAGGCCTCGCCGCTGGGTGGGAGCCCGCTGATCCCCTCCCGCAGCCGGTCGGCCAGCCCTCGAGGTCCCTGTTGGGGTGTCGACATCTTGCCCTCCCTGGCTTGCGCCGCTCTGAAGTCACCCTTGATTCGTTGTCGCAGCCAGATTGCACGGGCCACGAGGAACAAGGACGGCATCGATCCCGACCTACCACCAACAAGGAGGATCAGTCGATCGAGAAATCCTGCGTCAGCGGATTCAGGTGGTCAAGGTCCCTGGATTCGCGCAACTCGTCCCCGGCAGAGCGCAAGAGGTTCAGGCCGGTGGCGATGTCGCTCTCGTAGTGTGGAAGTCGTTGTACCAGTACAAGGACCAGGCGCCAGTCTGATTGGCCCGTGCCAGCGGATCCGACCGGCGCAGCGTTCGGCTTGACGGGAGAAGCATCGCAGGAACGAAGCACCCGGGTCGGAAATCCCGCCAAGCTAGCCAATCGGGGCCGACGGGGAGGAGCACTGAGCGGCCGTGTCCTGCCAGGCGCTCGTCCAGCTAGCGGCGCATCCATCGCCGTATTCATGACAGGATGTAGTAGTAAGGTGGCGGCAGGAGAACCCTGCCCGTGGACAGTTGGCGCCGTCTCCCCCCGTCGGCGCCGCCTGTCAGGCCGCCCGCCCTGACCGACCGGGCTGGCTGGTAGACCGAAGCAGGAGGACGTGGTGGCGGTAACCATCCGACGGCTCTGCCAGAGTTGGCGGATGTCCCTGGTGGCAGCCCTCATCGCCGCGGTCGCCCTCGCCGGCTGTTCGCGATCCGGGGAAGCGGACCTGTCAGCGCCATCCACGGCCACCGACCAGGTGGCACCAGTGGCACCGCCCGAGAAGCAGCCCGGCCCATTCCGCCTTGGCGGCGCTCCCGCGTACGCGGCAATCGCCAGCAGAGACGTGACCGTCTACGAAGACCCGCGCGGCAATGCGGCCATCACCGCAGTGTTCCCCGCCAAGCTGCCCTGGGGAAGCCCAGCCGCATTCCTGATCCGGGAAGGCTACCGGGATGCCGCCGGCCGGGCGTGGCTCAGGGTGTTCCTGCCGCGCCGGCCCAATGAGACCACCGGCTGGATCCGTCGCGACCAGGTACGGCTTCGTCCGATCGTCCACCAGGTCGAGGTCGACTTGTCGTCAAGGACGGCGCGGCTGCTGCGGGACGGCAACACTGTGCGAAGTTGGCCGGTCGGGATCGGCCGCCAGGCCACCCCCACGCCGACCGGCAGCTTCTACCTCACCGTCAAGCTCCGCCCACCGCAGATCTCGAACGTGTACGGCGCGTGGGCCCTGGGGATCTCGGCCTACTCCGACGTCCTGGAGCAGTTCGGCACCGGCGACGGCCAGGTCGCCTTGCATGGCACTGCTGACCCCGCCGATCTGGGTCGGGAGGTATCCAATGGCTGTGTCCGGCTGGACAACGCGGCCATCACCAGCCTGGCCCAGACGCTGCCCCTCGGCAGCCCCGTGACGATCCGCAGCTAGCGCACTGGGGCCGGAGCCTTCGGCATCCGCGGCGGCGTCCGCCATCTGGTCGAGGGCGACTGGGTCGATGTTCGTGAGATCGTCGCAGGCCTGCTGGTAGCAGGGTCGGTTCCGGTGAACAGACCGCCGACGGGAATCCCGGCGTCCGCGAAGCCCGCATGGTCCGAGCCTTCACTCGGCTCAAGCAAGTCGACGGCCAGACCCTGGGTGCGGAAGTCGTCGATGAGAGGTTGCTCAACCACCTTGGAGCCCGCTGGCACATGGTCGCCGTCGCCGGCATACGCAAGGCGGGTGAAGTTGGGCGAGCCAACCATGCGGCGGATCCCCCCAGCGGTGACGGCAGCTCGGAGAGCGTCAGGACTTGAGGGAGCGGAGCGACCGCCGGCCGCGTTGTTGACGCACTGGCCTGCGGAGCGGCATCTGGCCGGCCGGGATGCCGTGCAGCCCGCCAGCAGGACGGTGGCCGTAGCGACGAGCGCACCCCAGGCCCGAGGGCCGGTGGGAGACCGCTACGCATCGGGAGCGCGGCACAAGTATGGAGAGGGCCCGTGCCAAAGCGAGCTAGAGCGGACCAGACCACGGCCACCGCGGTGGACCCCAGTCCCCGCTCGGGATCCGTCTCCCGCCGCGGCGTGCTGGGTGGTCAGTGGCACCGCAGCCACTACGTTGCAGCTCGCTCTGGACGATAGGAAACGGGGCCGCTGGGGCGGTCTTGCTGCTCGTGCGCCTCGGGAAGGGGGAGCCGCTTGAGGGTGAGGGCGTTGACGGCCACGATCAGGCTCGACCCCGACATCGACAGGGCGGCGATCTCGGGCCGGAGGACCAGCCCGAAGGCTGGCTCGAACACGCCGGCGGCGATCGGCAGAGCCACGGCGTTGTAGCCGATCGCCCAGCCGAGGTTCTGGCGCATCTTGCGCAGGGTGCCCCGGCCGATCTGCAGGGCGGTCGGGACATCCAGCGGGTCAGACCGCATCAGCACCACGTCGGCGGTGTCGATGGCCACGTCGGTGCCGGCCCCGATAGCGATGCCCAGGTCGGCCTGGGCCAGCGCGGGAGCGTCGTTGACGCCATCGCCGACCATGGCGACCTTGCGTCCGGCCTGCTGCAGCTCCGCCACCTTGGCGGCTTTGTCGCCCGGTAGAACCTCGGCGATCACCTGGTCGATGCCCAGCTCGGCCGCGACCCGCTCGGCGGTGGCCCGGTTGTCACCGGTCAGCATCACGACCTGGACGTCGGTGTCGTGGAGGGCCTGGATGGCGGCGGCCGAGGTCTCACGGGGGGCGTCGGCGATGGCGAACAACCCGAGCGGGCGGCCGTCGGCCGCCGCCATCACCACTGTGCGGCCGCCGCTGGCCAGCTGCTCCTGCCGAGCGGCCAGCGAGCCCAGGTCGATCTCCTCGCGCTCCATGAGCCGGTGGTTGCCGACCGCGACTCGGTGGTCCTCGACGATGGCGACCGCGCCGTGCCCAGGGACGTTCTCGAAGCCGTCGGCGACCGCCGAGTCGACCCCGGCCCGCTCGGCGCCGCGGACGATCGCCTCGGCCAGGGGATGCTCCGACTCCCGTTCGACCGCCGCGACCAGCCGAAGCAACTCGGTCTCGGCCACGCCGTCGACGGAAACGACGTCGGTAACCTCCGGCTCACCCTTGGTCAGGGTGCCGGTCTTGTCCACCACCACCGTGTCGATCCGGGCCGCGGTCTCCAGGGCGATGGCATGCTTGAACAGGATCCCGCGCTGGGCGCCGAGGCCGGTGCCGATCATGATCGCGGTCGGCGTGGCCAACCCCAGTGCGTCCGGGCAGGTAATCACGACCACGGTGATCGCGAACAGCAGCGCGGCGGTCAGGGGCCTGTCGGAGAACAGCGCCCAGACCGCGTAGGTCAGGCCGCCGCCGACCAGAGCCACCAACACCAGCCAGAACGCGGCCCGGTCGGCCAGTCGCTGGCCGGGCGCCTTGGAGTTCTGGGCCTCCTGGACGAGCTTGACGATCTGGGCCAGGGCGGTGTCAGCGCCGACCCTGGTGGCGCGAACCCGTAGGGTGCCGTTCTTGTTGATGGTGGCGCCGATGGCCTCGTCACCGGGCTGCTTGTGGACCGGGAGGCTCTCGCCGGTCACCACCGACTCGTCGACGTCGCTCTCACCCTCCTCGACGATGCCGTCGGTGGGGACCTTGGCGCCCGGGCGGACCAGCAGCAGGTCCCCGACCTGAATCTCGGCGGTGGGGATCTCGACCGGCCGGCCGTCACGCAGCACCACCGCTCTGGGTGGGGCGAGGTCGAGCAGGCTGCGGATGGCGTCGTTGGCCCCGCCTCGGGCGCGCATCTCGAACCAGTGGCCGAGCAGCACGAATGCGGCCAGGACGCTGGCCGCCTCGTAGAACACCTCGCCCCCGCCGGTGAGCGTGACGAACACTGAGTACAGCCAGCCGGCCCCGACCGCGACCGCCACCAGCACCATCATGTCCAGGGTGCGGGCGCGCAGGGCGCGCACGGCGCCGTCGAAGAAAATCCAGCACGAGTACAAGATGACCGGCAGGCTGAGCAGGAGCGACCAGACGTCATCGCGCAGCCCGAACGGGGCGGCCGCGTCGAAGCCGAGGACCTCGCGGCCAATAGGGGACCACAGCAGGATCGGGACCGAGAAGATGGCCGCGACCAGGAACCGGTTGCGCATGTCGGCGACCATGGCGTCCATCGACATGCCGCCGTGCCCGCCATGGCCCATCACGTCGTGCGGGGACCGGACCCCCTCCTCGGCAGGAGCAGCGTGCTCAGCATGCCCGTCCGCGGCCTCGGCGGCCCTCTCCGGGTGGTGATGGTCCGGCTGGGCAGGTGGCGCCTGGCTGTCCACGGCGGCCGCGTGGTGCTGGGCGTGGCCGTCCGGGGGGTCGGGTTCCATCAGCGGATCGCAGATGTGCTCAGGAACCGACTGGCCAGAGCAGTGCAAGCCGCACTCCTCGACCCAGCGGCGCAGGTCGGCCACCGAGGTCTGCGCCGGGTCGTAGACGACCGTCGCGGTCTGGGAGACCGGATTGGCCTCGACCCGCTCCACGCCTGGCCGGCGGCCGAGCACCGCCTCGACCACTGCCTTCTCTGAGCCCCGGAGCATGGGTCGGACGTCCAGGACGGCGCTCGCCCGCTTCGGTGCCTGCATCAGTTCCTCCCTCTGCCGTCGTCGCGGCCTGCTACGACGCAGTGTAAGAGGTACTGCAACAAGCAGCCCGTTAGTGGGCGGTTAGCCCGCCCCGTCTAGCTTCGGGCATCCTGCTCTGCCCCGCGCCGGAGGGAACGATCCTGTGCCACGCGCCAATCGGGCTCCAGCATCCACGTTGCCCCGCCGGTCCTTCCTCACCGTCGCGGGACTCCTGGCGGCCGGCGCCGCTCTCGAAGCGTACGGGCCCGAGCGGCTGCGAGTCTTCAAATCGTCGGCGCCGGCCGGCCGGGAAACCAGCCAGCCTTCAACGGTCGCCGCCGATGGCGTCGTCCAGCTGTTCGCCGCCCCCGACGTCGTCGACCTTGGAGGTCGATCGGCGAAGACCTGGACCTTCAATGGCTCGCTCCCTGGGCCCGAGCTGCGGGTCTCCGCCGGACAGCTCCTTCGAGTTGACTTCGAGAACCGTCTGCCGGCCCCGACCAGCATCCACTGGCATGGCATCGCCATCCGCAATGACATGGACGGCGTCCCGGAGTTCACCCAGCGCGCGATCCCTCCCGGCGGCCGGTTCCTGTATGAGTTCACCGTCCCCGATCCCGGGACCTACTTCTTCCACCCTCACGCCGGGGTGCAGCTGGATCGGGGCTTGTACGGGGTGCTGATCGTGGAGGACCCGGCCGAGCCTGGGCGCTATGACCGCGAGGCCGTCGTCGTCCTCGACGACTGGACCGACGGCGTCGGCGAGACACCCGACAGGATCCTGGCCCGCTTGCTGGCCAACGGCATGGACCACTCCAAGATGCCTGGCATGAGCCACAGCATGGGCGGCATGCACCACGGGGCTGGCATGGCCATGGCCACGGCGACCCATCCGCTGGGCGATGACACCGGCGACATCCGTTACCCGCTGTACCTGGCCAACGGCCGCCCGGCCCGGTCGCCGGCGACGCTGTCCGCGCGGCCGGGCGAGCGAGTGCGGCTGCGCGTCGTCAACGCGGCCGCCGATACCGCGTTCCGGCTGGCCCTGGGGGGCCACCGCCTGACGGTAACCCACGCCGACGGGTTCCCCGTGCGCCCGGTAACGGGGGATGCGCTGCTGCTGGGGATGGGGGAGCGCTACGACGCGCTCGTCCAGCTCCACGACGGCGCCTTTCCCCTGGTGGCGGTGGCTGAGGGCAAGTCGGCCCAAGCGCTGGCCGTGGTGCAGACCGGCCGCGGCGCCGCGCCCGGGGCCGGCGTCCGTCCCAACGAGCTCCGCCGGAGGCTCCTTACCGCCGACGACCTGGAGGCCGCCGCCGACGTGGACCTGGGCCCGGCTACCCCGCATCGGATCCACCGGCTGGTCCTGGACGGGAACATGGCCACCTACCGCTGGACCATCAACGGGCGCACCATGCATGGCGGTGCGCCCCTGAAGGTGCGGGACGGCGAGCGAGTGCGGCTGGTGTTCGACAACCGGTCGACGATGTTCCACCCGATGCACCTCCACGGCCACACCTTCCAACTGCGGCGGACCGGACCTCGTGATCCCGGACCCCGCAAGGACACCGTGATCGTGCGGCCCGGCGAACGCGTGACGGTCGACTTCGACGCCGCCAACCCCGGCCGGTGGATGCTCCACTGCCACAACGCCTACCACCAGGCCGGCGGGATGATGACCGAGCTCGTCTACGACCGCTGAGGGTGGCCAGCAGCCACGGCGACGGATGCGGCTGGCAGTGACATAGCGTCGTAGTGACGTTCGGGCGACCTGCCCGGCGCTGCTGGCGGCCGGATACCCCTAGAGGGTATGATCCAGCCGACTACTCGTGAGGAGGCTGGACGATGACGACCGAAACTATCTCGGTTCCCGAGATCCATTGTGACCACTGCAAGTCGTCCATCGAGGGCGCCCTGGGGTCCATCGGCGGTGTCGAAGGCGCCAGCGTCGACATCACGGCCAGGACGGTGACGGTGACCTACGACGACGCGTCGGTCGACCGTGGCGACCTGGTGGAGGCAATCGAGCAGCAGGGCTACGAGGTCCCCGCGCAGTAGCGGCTGCGCTGGGCAGGGGCGAGAGGCGAGATGCGCAGATGACCAAGACCACCCGCGAACCGGCCGCACCGTCGGGACCAGGCGAGCTCGACTTCGAGGTCGAGGGCATGACCTGTGGTTCCTGCGCCGTGCGGATCGAGCGTGTGCTCGGTCGGCAGCCGGGCGTGGCCAGCGCCCAGGTCAACTTCGCCACCGGCAAGGCCTGGGTCGCCCCCGACGGCGCAGTCGACGTCGGCGACCTGCAGGCCGCGGTGGAGCGCATCGGCTACCGCATCAGCCCGGCCGGCGACGGCGGGAAGGCTGATGCCGAGGCGAAGGCTGAGGCCGGCTGGCGCCGGAGGCTGCTGGTGGCGGTGCCGCTGGCGGTGGCCCTGGTCGCGCTGGCCATGGCCCCTGGCGGGGCGATGGAGCAGCCCTGGGGACGGCTGACGGCGCTGGTGCTGGCCACGCCGGTGCAGTTCTGGGTCGGCTGGCCGTTCCTGCGCGAGGCCGCCTTGCGGGCTCGGCGCCGCACGGCCAGCATGGCCACGCTCATCGCGATGGGGACTCTGGCCGCCTACGGGTTCTCGGTGGCCCAGCTGCTCAGCGGCGGGATGGAGCTGTACTTCGAGGCGGCCGCGGTGATCATCACCTTCGTGGTCCTGGGCCGCTTCTTCGAGGCCCGGGCCAAGGGCCGGGCCGGCCAGGCGATCCGGGCCCTGCTGGAGCTCGGCGCCAAGGAGGCGCGGGTGGTCCGCGACGGCCGGGAGATGATGGTCCCGGTGGAGCAGGTGGCGGCCGGCGATCTGCTCAAGGTTCGCCCGGGCGAGAAGGTCCCGACCGACGGCGAGGTGGTTGCCGGGGCCAGCGCGGTGGACGAGTCCATGCTTACTGGCGAGTCGCTGCCGGTCGAGAAAGCGGTGGGTGACCCGGTGACCGGGGCCACGGTGAACACCAGCGGCGTGCTCACCGTGCGGGCGACCAGGGTGGGGGCCGAGACTGCGCTCGCCCAGATCGTCCGGCTGGTGGAGGAGGCCCAGGCGTCCAAGGGGCATATCCAGCGGCTGGCCGACCGCGTGGCCGGCGTGTTCGTCCCGGCCGTGATGGTCGTCGCCCTGGCCACCTTCGCCGGCTGGGCCCTGCTGGCCGGAGATCCGCAGGCGGGGCTGGTGGCGGCCGTGGCCGTGCTGATCATCTCCTGCCCGTGCGCGCTGGGGCTGGCCACGCCGATAGCGATCATGGTTGGCACCGGCCGGGGGGCGGAGTTGGGCGTGCTCATCAAGGGGGTGGAGGTGCTGGAGCAGACCCGCCGCATCACATGTGTGGT
Organism: Actinomycetes bacterium; assembly: GCA_030146615.1. Taxonomy (GTDB): domain Bacteria; phylum Actinomycetota; class CALGFH01; order CALGFH01; family CALGFH01; genus CALGFH01. The sequence goes on along the minus strand of JASLBL010000471.1, from coordinate 2,108 downwards.
CTTCGACAAGACCGGCACCCTGACCCGCGGGGAGATGGCGCTCACCGACGCAGTGCCGGTCTCCGGGCTGGACGAGGCGGAGGTGCTGCGCCGGGCTGGGGCGGTCGAGGCCGACAGCGAGCACCCGATCGGCCACGCCATCGCCGCCGCGGCCCGCCAGCGGGTCGGCCCGCTGCCGGAGGTGACCGGATTCCAAGCGTTGGCCGGGCGCGGCGCCCGTGCCGACGTCGACGGCGCCACCGTCTGGGTCGGGCGGGCCAAGTTCATGGCTGACGCCGGCCTGCTCATGCCCGGGGCGATCGAGGAGGTCGTCGAGCGGCTGCAGGAGGCCGGCAAGACGGCGGTCTTCGCCGGCTGGGATGGCGAGGTGCGCGGCGTGCTCGCGGTCGCCGACACCCTCAAGGACGATGCCGCCGAGCTGGTCGCCCGCCTGCATGGCATGGGCTTGGAGGTGGCCATGCTGACCGGCGACAACGCCCGCACTGCCCAGGCGATCGCCGGGCGGGTCGGGATCGACCGGGTGCTGGCCGAGGTGCTCCCAGACGACAAGGCGGGGGAGGTTGCGCGCCTCCAGCGGGAGGGGCACGTAGTGGCCATGGTCGGTGACGGGGTCAACGACGCGCCCGCGCTCGTTCAGGCCGACCTCGGGATCGCCATCGGGACCGGTACCGATGTCGCCATCGAGGCGAGCGACTTGACCCTCATCCGCGGGGACTTGGCCGGCGTGGCCACTGCCATCGAGCTGTCGCGGCGGACCTACCGGACGATCGTTCAGAACCTGGGCTGGGCCTTTGGCTACAACGTGGCCGCGATCCCGCTGGCCGCTCTCGGCCTGCTGAGCCCAGTCGTGGCCGGGGCCGCCATGGCCTTGTCCAGCGTCAGCGTGGTGGGTAACTCGCTGCGCCTGCGCCGCTTCGGCCACGCCGGGTCCTGACCGCCGCGTCTCCTGGATACGACACCTTGTCCTAGTGTCCTGCGCCTGAGATTCGTTGGCAATATCGGGCGAGGGAGCTGAGGATCTCCTCGGCGGTCTTGGTCCACACAAAGGGCTTGGGGTCCTGGTTCCAGGTCTCGATCCAGGCGCGGATGTCGGCCTCCAGGGCGTGGACGCTGGTATGGACACCGCGTTGGAGCAGCTTGGTGGTGAGCTCGGCGAACCAGCGCTCGACCTGGTTCAGCCACGAGGAGCTGGTCGGGACGAAATGCAGATGGAACCGTGGGTGGGCGGCCAACCAGCGCTGGATCGTGTCGGTCTTATGGGTGGCGTAGTTGTCGCAGATCAGGTGCACGTCGAGGTCCTCGGGGACTTCTTGGTCCAGCTTGGTGAGGAAGCGGCGGAACTCTACCGAGCGGTGCCGACGGTGCAGCGACCCGATCACCTGCCCGGTGGCGACATCGAGGGCGGCAAATAGGCTGGTCACCCCGTGGCGGACGTAGTCGTGGGTGCGGCGCTCGGGTGTCCCGGGCTGCATCGGCAGCACCGGCTGGGACCGGTCCAGCGCCTGGACCTGAGACTTCTCATCTACACACAGCACCAGCGCCCGCTCAGGCGGGTCCAGGTACAGTCCCACGACGTCGCGGACCTTCTCGATGAACTGCGGATCGCTGGACAGCTTGAACGGATCGGTCAGATGCGGCTTGAGCCGAAACGCCTTCCAGATCCGCCCGACCGTGGACTTGCTCAGCCCCGACCGCTCGGCCATCGACGCCCGCGACCAGTGCGTCGCATCCTTGGGGGTCTCCTCCAGGGTGGCCACCACCACCGCCTCGACTTGCTCGTCGGTGATCGTGCGGGGGGCGCCCGGCCGCGGCTCGTCGACCAGTCCTTCCAGACGGCGGGCCACAAACCGCGACCGCCACTTGCCGACCGTCGGCAGGGACACGCCCAACTCCGCGGCGACCTGCTTGTTGGTCGCGCCGGTCGCACACGCCAGCACGATCCGGCACCGCAGCGCCAGCGCCTGGGAGCTCTTGGCCCGCCGCGACCAGCGCACCAGCGTCTCCCGCTCGTCATCGGTCAAGATCAACGGCGCCTTCGGCCGTCCTGTCCTCGCCATTCGCTGACACTACAACACTTCAGCAATCAACTTCAGGCGCAGGACACTAGG
>JASLBL010000451.1 GCA_030146615.1 Actinomycetes bacterium | reverse complement strand
CGCAGGTTGGCCTGCACGGCCCGGTTCTGGGCCCGGGTGCGCGCGCCCAGGAAGGTCGGGATGGCGATGGCGATGAGGATCGCGATGATCAGCACGACCACCATCAGCTCGATCAGCGTGAAGCCGCCCTCCCGCTCCCCCTGGAGCCGGCGCCGCAAAGTCTGCAGCACGTGCGATTCCTCCTTCTCGAAGCCGTCCTAACAGGGTTCTTCCTCCTGTAGATCGGCTTCCGGAAGCCGGGCTTGAGGCGGAATTACTGGACCAAATTGATGATGTTGAACAGCGGCATATACAGGGCAATTACCATGCCGCCGACGGCCGCGCCCATCACGGCGATCAGGATCGGCTCGATCATGCTGGTGAGGGAGGCCACGGCGGCCTCGACCTCCTGGTCGTAGAAGTCGGCGACCTTGCTGAGCATGGTGTCGAGGGCGCCGGTCTCCTCGCCGACGGCCATCATCTGGACGACCATGGCCGGGAAGGTGGCGTGCTTGGACAGAGGGGTGGCCAGGCTCTCGCCCTCGCGGACCGCGTCCTGGACGTCGCGGATGGCCCGGGAGATGACCATGTTGTTGACCGTCTCGCCGACGATCTCCAGAGCCTGGAGGATGGGCACGCCCGAACGGATCAGGGTGGACAGGGTGCGGGAGAAGCGCGACAGGGCGCTCTTGTGGAACAGGGGGCCGAACACCTTGACCTTGAGCTTGAAGCGGTCCCACTGGTAGCGACCGCTGTCGGTGGCCTTCCACCGGCGGACGATGAACACCAGCCCGACCACGAGCAGCACGACAACCAGGAAGAAGCGGCGTAGGACGTTGGAAGCGCCCATCAGCATCCGGGTCGGCAGGGGCAGGGTGCCGCCGAGCGAGGCGTAGAGGTTCTCGAAGGTCGGGACGATGAAGATCAGCATGGCGGCGACGATCCCCACGACCATGATGGAGACGACCACCGGGTAGGTCATGGCCGAGCGGATCTTGCCCCGCAGCTCGACCTCCTTCTCGAACGTCTCGGCCACCTTGACCAGCACCTGGTCGAGGAAGCCGCCGATCTCGCCGGCCCGGACCATGGACACGTACAGGCGGTTGAAGATCTTGGGGTGCCGGGCCAGGGCGGCCGACAGGGAGGTGCCCTTCTCGACCTCGGCCCGGACCTGGATGATGACCTCGCCGAGGCGGCGGTTGCTGGTCTGCTCGCCCAGGATGGTCAGGGCCCGCAGCAGCGACAGGCCCGAGTTGATCATGGTGGCGAACTGGCGCGAGAACACGGCCAGGTCCTTGAGCTTGACCCGGCCGGTGCCGGGCAGCTTGACCTCGGTCTTGAGGCCGGCGCCCTTCTCGGCCTCGATCGAGATGGGGGCGTAGCCGAGCTGGCGGAGCCGGCTGACGACCGCCTCCTCGCTCTCGGCCTCCATCGACCCGGCGGCCATCTTGCCCTCGCGGTCGCGGACCTTGTAGGCGTAGCTGGTCGGCATGCTGGGTCCCCTCTAGCCCGCCCGCCCGCAGAGGCGGTTGAAGTCCTCGGCGTGGTGGCAGCGCTCCAGGCCCTTGTCGTAGCCGATGTAGCCGCGGCGGACCAGGTCGGCCAGGGACTGGTCCATGGTCTGCATGCCGTAGCGGCCGCCGGCCTGCATGGCCGAGTAGATCTGGTGGGTCTTGCCGTCGCGGATGAGGTTCCGGATGGCCGGGGTGGCCATCATGATCTCGACCCCCACGACCCGCCCGTTCCCGTCGGCGGTCGGGACCAGCTGCTGGCAGACCACGCCCTGGAGGGCGCCGGCCAGCTGCACCCGGATCTGCTGCTGCTGGTTGGTCGGGAACACGTCGATCATCCGGTCGACCGTCTGGGGCGCGTCCTGGGTGTGGAGGGTGGCGAACACCAGGTGGCCGGTCTCGGCCGCGGTCAGTGCGATCGAGATCGTCTCCAGGTCGCGCAGCTCGCCGACCAGGATGATGTCGGGGTCCTGGCGCAGCACGTGCTTGAGGGCGTTGGCGAACGACTTGGTGTCCTCGCCGACCTCGCGCTGGTTGACCAGGCAGCGCTTGTGGCTGTGGAGGAACTCGATGGGATCCTCCACGGTCATGATGTGGTCCTCGCGCTCCCGGTTGGCCAGGTCGACCATGCTGGCCAGGGTGGTCGACTTGCCCGAGCCGGTTGGGCCGGTGACGAGCACGAACCCCCGGGGCAGGCGGGAAAGGCCGCTCACCTGGGCCGGGATGCCGAGGGCCTCCAGGGGCTTGATCTCCTGGGGGATCAGCCGGAAGGCCGCCCCCACCGAGTCGCGCTGGAAGTAGACGTTGAGCCGGAACCGGGCCTTGCCGGGCAGGGCGTGGGCGCAGTCCAGCTCCTGCTCGCTCTCCAGCCGCTCCCGCTGCCGCTGGGTGAGGATCGAGTAGATCATCGCCTGGGTCTCGGCCGGCTGGAGCACCGGGTAGTCCTCCAGCTGGCCGAGGCGGCCGTTGACCCGCACGGTCGGCTTGGCCCCGGCGGTCAGGTGCAGGTCGGAGGCGCCCAGGTGCAGGACCTGCTCCAGCAGCTCGGCGACCCCGACCCGGCTCTGGGGTCCCCCGTCATGCAGCCCCATCCCGGTCGGGTTGGGCGCCATTCCGGTCGGGTTGGCCCCACCCAGC
>JASLBL010000394.1 GCA_030146615.1 Actinomycetes bacterium | reverse complement strand
TGAGCGGTAGCCGGTCGACTGGATCGCGCTGAAATGCACGAAGACGTCTTCGCCGGACTCGGGGGCGATGAAGCCGAAGCCCTTGTCGGCGTTGAACCACTTCACGGTTCCAACAGTCATGTACTTGTCCCTCCCTCCATCGTCTCGGAGGATCGACCAACGCCGACGCGACTCTAACGCCGACGGCAAGGGACAAGCTCGACCTGCAAGTTGCCAAGCAAAACGTGAACCTCTGCCGGGCCACGGTAGCGGGTGCGGCCACTGCCCGCCACAACCCAGGTCTCCGACATGCGCCTTTAGGGCCTTGGCTCTGCGGATGGCCGCGATCCTTCGCAGCGGCTCTCGCTTCTGGCAGTTGCTTCCCCGGCCGCATCTCGAGGGTGGCGTGGCGGTCGTGGCGGCCGATCGCGCTGCGGCGGTCGCTGGCGTGGCCCCAATAGCTCGTCGATAACCCGGCCGCGGAATGCCGGCGCGCTGAAACCACTCCGCGAAGGTGTGCCGCAGGTGCTCGGGAGGTGGCCTGCCCGATGGCGGACTGTCGTCCAGGTCAGCTGCGCCCAGCTACTGTGCCTCGGCTGACGAGGTGCTCCGGGGGGATCGGGAATGCCACCGGTCATTCCCACGGACGCTCCTATGTTGCGTCAAGGCGGCCTCGTGGACCTCGATGTGACCGAAGGCGGCCGAGAGACGTTGAAGGGCCGCAAGCTGGATCGGATCGACTTGTGCCATCCCCCTCAGGTGCCGGTAGCTGACGACTTGGGGGGCCTCGTAGGCGGGTTGGAAGCCCGCTCGGCGCGCCGGTCAGTCCGGGGGGGCCAAAACCTCTCGGCGCGCCGAGTCGGTAACAACAAAATCTGACAGGACGTCACCCAGTTCGCGACCCCCGAACGCCGTACCTTCTTGCTACGCCCCGTTTGGTGTTGCCTGTTCACTCTAAGTGGTGGAAGATGGCTGTTGCGGAGGGGGCTTCGGGGGGGCCGCGTAGTCGGGCCCCGGGCCTTGTAGGGACCCGGGGTCCTGCTTCTTTCTCAGCCAAAGGACCACCCGGATCCGCTTGGGGAGGTCCTTTGCGACCCCTGTGCGTCCAGCCATCTACGGTGCTCGCGTCAGCTTCCTCGCACCAGCGCGGGCGGCGCCGGGGAGTCGGGTGGTTGTCGACCACGCCGAGGACCTGGACCTCGTTGAGTCGGGTGAAGCGGCCGGCATGTCCTTCTTCATGTCGTTCCACCAGGCGCTACTCAGCCAACGGGAGCCACTGGATAGACGACGCACCCGATCTGACTGCCATCGCATCCCGCAATCGGTGGGCCCGGGCGCCGGTAGCGGTGCACGACCCGCCATCGCGGAGGGCATAGACCGCGGCGTCACGGCCACGGGAGATCGGCTCCCGGTTCCACGAGCGCTCAACGATGCTCCAGGTAGGCAACGCAGCGCGTCAAGCAGCCGCGTCGTGCGGTGCGCCGTTCAGCCACTTGTCGATCGGCATGCCAAGATATCTTGTCTACCGATATATTAGGGTCATGACGACTCGGACGATGACCGAACCGGCCTTCTTCATCCTCACCGCGCTGGCCGGCCAACCACGCCACGGCTACGGCATCGTGGGCGAGGCCGCCAAACTCTCCGACGGACGGGTGCGACTCAAGGTGGGCACCTTGTATGGGGTGTTGGACCGGCTGGCCGGCGAGGGCCTGGTCGAGCTGGACCACGAGGAGGTCCAACAGGGCCGGCTGCGCCGCTACTACCGGCTGACCGAGGCCGGCAGCCGTGCCCTGGTCGCCGAGGCCGAACGCCAGGCCGCCAACGCCCGCGCCGCCGCCCAACAGCTGCGGGTCCGGCGGGCCGCCCACACAGGGGGTGGGGCGTGAACCGGTTGGAGCAGCGGTACCGGCTGGTGCTCCGAACGCTGCTGCCCGCCTCCTACCGCAAGGTGTGGGAGGAGGACATGGTGGCCACCTTCCTGGCGAGCATGGACACCGACGACGCCGAGGCCGCCGAGTACCTCGCCGACTTCGGCCGCCCGAGCTGGTCGGAGGTGGCCAGCGTCGCCGCCCTGGCGATCCGGTTGCGCCTGGGCGCCACCGGCGCGCCACCCCGCTCTGTGGCCTGGGGCCAGGCCGTGCGGTTGGCGGCGCTGATGGGGCTGCTCGTCCACGCCGCCGCGGCGACGATCGACGCCGGATCGACGCTGTGGCTGGCCGGAAGGATCGGATGGCTGCCGGCCCCCCCGGCCGACTGGGCCCCCGCCATACCCCTGAGCGCATGGCACACCGTATCGAGCATCGCCGGGCTGTTGTGGCTGCCGGCCTATGTTGGCCTGCTCCTAGGGCACCGGCGCGCCGCCCAGCTCCTCGCGTCTCTCGCGCTCTTGCCTGCCGCAGCGACCACGATCTCGGTGACCGTGGACCTGGTCGCCGGGACGGCGCCGCTGGTGCTCACGGCCTGGGCCAACCTGCTGCTGAACGCGCTGCTGGTCCTCGCCCTGGCAGCGTTCCACCACGACGCCCCACCGGTGCGGCGCCGGCCCTGGCTGGTCGCGCTCGTGGTCGCCGTCGCCGTGCTCCTGGGTCTTTCGCTGCTGGTGCGGCCGACCAACCCTTGGGTGTTGTTGGACTGGCCTGGTCTGTACTGCCTGACCCTGGTGGGCGCGGCCGTGGCCCACCTGGCCGGTCCGGCCCTAGGACGGGGGGACCGCGCGCCGTCGTGGACGCTGGCCCTGGCGCTGCTCGCCGTGGCCGTGTTCGGCCTCCGGGTGGTATCGCTGCTGGACTACTTCGGGGTCACCCCCGGCGGGCAGCGTTCCGCCCTCTTGGTCCTGGGCGCCGTGGAAGCCCTCGCGGTCCTGGCCGTGGGGGTGCCGCTGGCCAGGCTCGCCGCCGACGGGCTGCGCCGCCTTGGGCCGATACCCGCCGCCTCCACCGCGTCGTCCACGCCACCGACCCGGTAGCCGTCAGGCTCCGCCACTGCCCCGAGGCGCCGGTGAGATCTCCGACCACGTCACGACGTCGCCATCTACAGGTTGGGCGCTGATCCGCTCGTAGGTGAGGTGGACGGCGTTGCTCGAAGGGCGGACGTCACGTTGGCGATAGCGTAGGCGCGTGCCCGCCCGGAACAGCGGTGTTCCGCCACCGAGCAGCAGCGGTGCGAGGTGCAGGTGGAGCTCGTCCACGAGACCCTGTTCGATCGCCTGGCCGATGACGTCCCCACCGCCCATGATGACGACGTGACCATCGGTCGCGGCGGTCCGAGCCTGGTCGACTGCGGTCGTCAGATCGTTCGCGAACGTGAATCGCATGCCCAGCTCCTGTTCCAGCCGGACGTGCTGCGGTGGCGAGTGGGTGACGACGAAGAAGGGAGGCGTCGCCGCCTGTTGCGCGCCGTACCCCATGTCCCTGGTCCAGCCATTGGGCCCGTCGACGATATCGAACAGCCGCCGACCCATGACCACGGCACCGGTGGTCGCGGCGATCTGTTCGAGGATCTCGGTGTCGACCGGGTCCTGCTCGGCGACCCAGGTGTGGAGCTCGTCGACGTCTCCGAGCCCGTGTTGGGAGTCGGCGGGCGGTCCGGTCCCGTAGCCGTCCAGCGACATGGTGATGTCGGCAATCACCTTCGACATTGCCGGCTCCTCTTCGCCCAGAGCTACTTGGCGTGGAAAGGGCGATTGACGAGCCGGGATCAGGTCACCTCGGCCGTTCCGAACTCGGGGCGCCCGGTGGGCCGATACACCGAGATCGTCACACCGGAGAGCGTGGTCCGCGACTCGTCCAGCGCCAGGCCCGTCGCGATGCCCTGGTCCGGGAAGAGGCGCCGGCCGGCGCCGACGATCACCGGGAACACCAGCAGGTTGAGGCGGTCGACGAGGTCGTTGTCGAGCAGGAATCGGACGAGCGCGCCGCTGCCGTGCACCTGGAGCTCGCGCCCTTCGCGATCCTTGAGCTCCCGGACAGCGGAGGCGAGGTCGCCCTCGAGCACCGTGGTGTTGGCCCACTGCGGGTCCTTGAGCGTGGTCGAGGCGACGTACTTGGGCAGCGTGTTGAGTCGGTTGGCCACCGTGTCGTTCGGATCGGTGGCGTTCGGCCAGGAGGCGGCGAAGATGTCGTAGGTGCGCCGGCCGAGGAGGAACGCGTCCACCTGGCCGAACACTTCGTCGATGAACTGGCCGGTCGCCTCGTCGAAGTGAGGGACGAGCCAGCCGCCCCGGTCGAAGCCGCCGCTGCGATCCTCGTCCGGACCGCCCGGGCCCTGGTAGACGCCGTCGACCGAGAGAAAGGTCGTGACGGTGAGCTGCATGTTCGTCCTCGCGTTGCTCATGCCCTGGCCGCCAGGACCTCGCGGAGCTTGGCCGCGAAGGCGTCCGGCTGGCCGGGCTGGCCGTACTCGCCGCCGAGGAAGCCGCCGTGATGGCTCGGGAACATCACCGGCCTGGTGCCAAGCCGCTCGGCGACGGCGAAGGCCCCACGGCTCGCCATCTGGTCCTCGGACTCCTCGCCGGCGGCCAGGACGATCCGTGTCGACGCCGACCCCAGGGCGTCGAAGTCGGGCTCGTAGGAGGTGCTGGTGACCAGGTTCTGGCCGAGCAGTGGGTCCGTGCGCGAGCCGTCGTCGGTGGCCGGCATGCCGAACATGGCCGGGTCGGGCCCCGGCTGGCCGGCGATCTCGGCGGTGAACGGTCCCTGATGGCTGCTGACGGCGATGAAGTGGGCCATCCCGGCGCCCCAGCCGCTGCGCTGGTAGGTCTCCTGGACCGCGCTGATGGCCGCCATCGCGTGCTCGCGGTCGGGCAGGATCGCGGCGAGCGGCGGCTCGTGCGCGACGAGCGTCCGCACGTCCTCCGGGTGCCTGGACACGAGGGCGAGTGCGTTGACCGCGCCACCGCTGCTGGCGAAGAGGTCGACCGGCGCCCCACCGATCGCCTGGATGAGCCGATGCAGGTCGTCGGCGTGAACGTCGGGCGTCACCGGGCTGGTTGCATCGGTCTTCACGCTACGCTCGACGCCGCGTGGGTCGTAGGTCACAACGGTGCGGTCGGAGAAGTGCTGCGACAGCGTGCCGAAGCCGCCGGCGCCCATCGGTGAACCGATCAGCAACAGGATCGGCTCGGTGCTGGTGTCGTTGCGCCGAACGTCATAGGTCAGCGTGGCCCCGGGCACGTCCAGGGTGTGGGTCGTCAACGTGGTCGACGACGCGGCGTCCTCGGCCAGGATGGCGTCGATCTGCACGATGGCCTGCTGCAGGCCCTCCTCGACGCCCATCGCGAGGACCTGTTCCATCGCCTCGGTGCTGGGGAAGCGGCTCTGGATCGACATCCGCGTCCGTCCGCTGCCGATCTCCTCGATCGTGACCCGGGCGGTCGTGCGCGGGAGATCGGTGTTGGGCGAGCCGTCGTCGTTGGCGAAGCCGTCCTGGAACACGAGCGACCGCGGCGGGTTGACCTCGACGATGTCCCAGTAGCCGTGCGGCTGGTCGCCCTCGGGACCGGTCATGTGGTACTCGACGCGGCTGCCCGGCGCCAGGTCGTGGGTGGTGAAGGTGGCGGGGTAGGTCGGCGGGCCCCACCAGCGCTCGAGCTGACGCGGATCGGCCCAGAGCTGCCACACTCGCTCCGGCGAGGCGTCGAACTCGGCATCGATGGTCATGGTCAGGGCCTGGGGATCCTTGCGGACGGCGGTGACGGTCATGAATCGGCCTCCTTGGCATCGGTGACGAGTGCGGTCATCCGGTCGAGCCGCCCGCGCCACAGCTCCTCGTATCGGTCGAGCAGGCGTCGCGCACGGCGGAGCCCCTCGACATTGGTGCGGACGACCTTGCGGCGCCCGGTGCGCACCTTGGTGACCAGGCCAGCCCGTTCCAGGATCGCGACGTGCTTCTGCACCGCCGCGAAGCTCATCGGGTAGTGCTCGGCCAGTTCGGCGACGCCCTCCTCACCCGTGATGGCCCGACGGACGATGTCACGCCGGGTGGCATCGGCCAGCGCCCGGAACACGCGATCGAAGTCGAGGGTCGTCTGCATTGATACAACCTTATGGTTGTATGTAGACCGTTGTCAAGCGACGTGCGCAAGCACCCGTCGGATGCGACAGCTCGATGGATCTGCTTCCCAACCTGAACCCTAGGGCCGCTAGCCGTCCTCCGGCTGGGGGCTGGTTGGACGGTGGGCGACGCCGAGGACGTGGGGCGCGGCCGGCTGTGGGAGCCGGGTCTCGGGGAACCGGAACCGCTGGAGGGTGGTGATCTGGAACCCGGCGGTGGTGATGGCGGTCGGGGTGTCGCGGCTGGTGTGGAGCGAGGCCGCGCAGATACGCCTCGGGCTCCACCGCGAGCACCCCGGTGACCGTGGACGGGTAGTGGGCGAAGTTGAGCCGTTGCCGGCGCCGACCTCCAGGACCTGCGTCGAGTTGGCCGGGCTGCAGGCGAGGGACTATCCTGCCGCTAGTTCAAGTTATCAAGTGACTACTTGAATAGGTGCATCGGGAGGCAGGATGGGGGACCGGGCGGCCAAGATAGCCCTGTTCGATGAGTTCGCCCGGGCCGCCAAGGCCCTGGCCAGCGGTCGGCGCATCGAGCTGCTGGACGTGCTGGCTAACGGCGAACGCACGGTGGAGGCCCTCGCCGATGCGGTCGGCCTGTCCGTCGCCAATACCAGCCAGCACCTGCAGACTCTGCGCCACGCCGGGCTGGTCGCCACCCGGCGGGAGGGCACCTCGGTCCATTACCGGCTGGCCGGGCCGGATGTGTTCGAGCTCTGGCGGGCCCTGCGGAGCTTGGCCGCCAACCGCCTGGCCGAGGTCGAGCGGCTGGCCGCCGCTTACCTGGGCGCCCGCGATCAGCTGGAACCGGTGACCCGGGAGGAGCTGGCCCGCCGGCTGCAGGACGGCGACCGCCTGATGGTGCTGGATGTGCGGCCCACCGCCGAGCATGCTGCTGGGCACCTGCCCGGGGCGGTGTCGATCCCGGTGGGCGAGCTACGGCGGCGGCTGGCCGAGCTGCCCCGCGATCGGGAGGTCGTCGCCTACTGCCGTGGCCCCTACTGCGCCTTCGCCCACGACGCCGTGGCCCTGCTGCGCGAGGACGGCTTCTCGGCCCGGCGACTGGAAGACGGGTTCCCCGAGTGGCGGGCCGCCGGGCTGGCCGTCAGCCACACCTGACCACCGATCCAGCCGAGGAGCCGGCCATGCGCACCATCCACCCGGTTGTCGACGAAGGCCTGGGCAACAGCGCCTATGTGGTCGAGCTGGGCGACGGACGGGCCCTGGTGGTCGACCCAGCCCGGGACCCCACCCCCTACCTGAAGCTGGCCCGCCGGCGTCGGCTGCAGCTGGCCTACGCCGCCGAGACCCACCTGCACGCTGACTTCCTGACCGGCAGCAGGGAACTGGCCGCTGCCGACGGCGCCCAGGTCCTGACGCCCCGCGCCAGCCGGCTCGGCTTTCCCCATCGGGGGCTGGAGGACGGCGAGGAGGTCGACCTGGGTGGACTCACATTGCGGGTGCTGGCCACCCCGGGACACGCTCCTGAGCATGTCAGCTACCTGCTGCTGGACGGCGGGCGCCCAGTGGCGTTGTTCAGTGGCGGGGCGCTGCTGGTGGGGACCGTGGCCCGTACCGACTTGGCCAGCCCGGAGCTGACCGAGCCGCTGGCCCGGGCCGCCTATCGGTCCCTGCACCAGCGGCTCCTCCCCCTTCCGGACGATCTGGCCGTGTACCCGACCCACGGGGCCGGGTCATTCTGCGCCGCCCCGACCGGGGACCAGCGCACGACCACCATTGGCGCCGAACGTCGCCACAACCAACTGCTCACCGCCCCCGACGAGGACGCCTTCGTGGCCGAGCTGCTGGCAGGCTTCGGTAGCTACCCCCCGTACTTCCTGCGGCTGCGGGAACGCAACCGGGCCGGCCCAGAGCTGCTCGGCCCCGACTGGCGGGTCCTGTCCCTGCTCTCGACCAATCAGGTCCAACAGCACCTGGCCGGCGGCGGGGTGCTGGTCGACGCCCGCCCCATCACCGCGTTCGGGGCCGGCCACGTTCCCGGGGCGCTGTCGATCGCGCTGCGCCCAGCGTTCGCCAGCTGGCTGGGCTGGCTGGTCGACGACACCATACCCCTCGTGTTCGTGTTCGATGACGACCAGGACCGCGGCGAGCTGGCCCGCCAGTGCCGCACCATCGGCTACGACCGCCTCCTTGGCGAGCTCGCCGGCGGGATGGCCGCCTGGCGGGCGGCCGGTCTTCCCGAGGCCCAGCTTCCGGTCGTGGAGGCCGAACGGCTCGGCGACCGGCCCAGCGTGGTGCTGGATGTCCGCCAGGCCAGCGAGGTCGCCGACGGCCACCTCCCCGGCGCGCTCACCGTCGAGCTCGGCACCCTGGCCGGCGACCCGCTACCGGCGCGGCTCCCGGAAGGGCCGGTCACGGTGATGTGTGGCCATGGCGAGCGAGCCATGACCGCCGCGAGCCTCCTTCAACGCGCCGGCCGCAGCGACCTCCGGATCGCACGTGGCGGTCCTGAGGACTGGCGGCGGGCCACCGGCCAGGCCCTCGCCCGCTCGTGACCCAGCCAGCCCCAGCCCACACAGGGAGTCTGCGGCTGGGGTTGCGGGCCAACCTGGCCCAGTTCTGTCTCCTGGTGGGGGTCAACGCCCTGGTCGGCGGCATGGTCGGCCAGGAACGGAGCCTGTTGTCGCTGCTGGCGACCCAGGTCTTCGGGCTCGCGGCCGTCTCGGCCGCCCTCACCTACATCGTCGCCTTCGGACTGACCAAGGCGGCGACCAACTTCCTGGCCGGGACCCTGGCCGACCGCTACGGCCGCAAACCTGTCCTGGTCGTCGGCTGGCTGGTCGGCCTGCCCGTGCCCCTGCTGATCATCTGGGCGCCCACCTGGACCTGGATCGTGGCCGCCAACGTCCTGCTCGGCGCCAGCCAGGGGCTGTGTTGGTCGACCACGGTGATCATGAAGATCGACCTGGCCGGCCCGGAGCGTCGCGGGCTGGCCATGGGCCTCAACGAGGCTGCGGGCTACGTAGCGGTTGCCCTCACCGCCTACCTGACCGGCCTGATCGCCGCCCGGGCCGGGCTGCGGCCCGAACCGTTCTACCTCGGCCTGGCCTACGCCGGCCTCGGCTTCGGCCTGTCGACGGTGCTGGTCCGCGAGACCCGCGGGCATGCCCAACTCGAAGCCCAGCTCATTGACCTCGGCCGCACTACCGACACCAGCCCGGGCCCCGACACGGGACCGGGAGCGTCCGGTGAGCGGCCCTCCATGCGCGAGATCGTGGTTCGTACCAGCCTCCGCGAGCCGGCGCTATCGGCCTGCAGCCAGGCCGGGCTGGTCAACAACCTCAACGACGGGCTCGCCTGGGGGCTGCTGCCGCTGCTCTTCGTCCGTGGCGGCCTCCCCGTCGGCCAGGTTGGCGTGCTGGCCGCGCTCTATCCGGCCGTGTGGGGCCTCGGCCAACTCCTCACCGGTCCCTTGTCCGACCGGCTCGGCCGCAAGCCCCTCATCACCGCAGGGATGCTCGTGCAGGCGGTCGCGCTGGCCGGCACCGCCCGGGCCCATGGCTTCCTGCCCTGGGCGGCCTGCGCCATCCTGCTCGGGATCGGCACGGCCATGGTCTATCCGACCCTGCTGGCCGCCGTCAGCGACGTCGCCCACCCCAGCTGGCGCGCCTCCGCGGTTGGCGTCTACCGGCTGTGGCGCGACGCCGGCTTCGCCGTCGGTGCCCTGCTCGCCGGGCTGATCGCCGACCTCGCCGGCCTGGAGGCCGCCGTCTGGGTCATCGCCGCGCTCACGGCAGCCTCTGGCCTGCTCGTGGCCGTGCGCATGTACGAGACCACCGGCCGATCGGGGCAGTCATGACCAGCCACCATGAAGGATCACCGCTGCGGTTCGCGACCTTCCTGGCCCCCAACATGGTGCCCGTGTACCGGTTCCTGGCCGACCGGATCGCCATCCGGCTGGGGCGTCCGGTCGAGCTGGTGGTCGGCAGTTCCTTCGACCAGTTCGAGCGGGGCGAGGTCGATCTTGGCGTGATCTGTGGGCTGCCCTACGTGTGGCTGGCCGCTCGCCGTCCGCCTCCAGTGGAGCCACTGGCCGCCCCGGTACTGGCCGGCGATCGGTATGGCGGCCGCCCGGTCTACTTCTCCGACGTGATCGTCGGCCACGACAGCCCCATCACTCGTCTGGAGGAGCTCCGCGGCTGCTCGTGGGCCTACAACGAGCCGGCGTCCCACTCCGGCCACACCGTCACCCTCTACAGCCTGGTCTGCATGGGCGCCCGCCCCGGGTTCTTTGCCAGGGTGGTCGAGGCTGGTTTCCACCAGCGGGCCATCCGCCTGGTTCACTCGGGCGCTGTGGATGCGGCCGCGATCGACTCCCAGGTCCTGGCCATCGAGCGCCGCGACCACCCGGAGCTGGCCGGACTGCGGGTCGTCGGGTCCTTCGGACCGTCGACCATCCAGCCGGTGGTGGCCGCCAGCCGCCTCCCGGATCAGCTGAAGGACGAGGTCCGGGAGCTGCTGGTCACCCTCGGCGACGACCCGACAGCGCGGCCGGCCCTCGCTCGCGGCTTCGTCGACCACTTCACCGCCGTTGATGACGCCGCCTACGACGACATCCGGGCCATGCTGGGCACCATCCAAGCCGCCGGGTGGACCAGCCTCATCCAGACGGCGATTGCCCGCTGACGTCCGGCGTCGCCGGCGAGGCGGCGGAGGCCCCACGAAGCCGGTCGAGCACGTGGTCCAGGACGCCGATGAAGGTGGCCAGGTCGGCGGCCGAGACGCCACCAAGCAGGACCCGGGCGCCCATCTGGTAGTCGGCGTGTAACCGGGCCGCGGCCGCGGCACCTTGGTCGGTGAGGCTGACCAGTGTGGCCCGTCGGTCGGTCGGATGACGACCGCGGGTCACGTACCCACCGGCTTCCAGGGCGTCCAGCAGCCCCGTGACGTTGCGTGGGCTGACCCGCAGGGCCTGGCTGAGCGTCCGCTGGGTCACCGGACCCCGCTCATGTAGCTGCCAGATCACCGCGGCGCGGGCCCGGGTCAGGCCCCGTTCTACCAGGCCCTTCTCCATCTCCTCGCCGAGGACCACGGTCAGCTGGAAGAGCCGCATCAGCGCCTTATGGGCAACGGCCGATTCGGTATCTACATCATTGTGAATCTGCTTCACTATGTTGTACCCTCCGGATTGATCGTACCCCATCCCAGAAGGCAGGGACTCAGGAAGGTGGTCATGACCAACGAGGACGGTCGGATCGTGGTTGCCGGCCTGACCAAGACCTACGGCACCCTCCGGGCGGTCGATGACCTGAGCTTCACCGTGGAACCCGGCACGATCACCGGCTTCCTGGGGCCCAACGGCGCCGGCAAGACCACCACCCTGCGCATGCTGCTCGGTCTCATCACCCCCGACGCCGGCACCGCTACCATCGGCGGCCACCTCTACCGTGCCCTCCTGACCCCCAACGACGAGGTCGGCGCGGTCCTGGAGGCCTCCGGCTTCCACCCCGCCCGCAGCGGCCGCAACCACCTGCGCATCTACTGCACCGTCAACGGCTACCCAAGCCGACGGGCCGACCAGGTCCTGGAGCTCGTCGGCCTGGCCGACGCGGGCCGGCGACCGGTGCGCGGCTACTCCCTCGGCATGCGTCAACGGCTGGCGTTGGCCACCGCCCTGCTCGGGGACCCCCGGGTGCTGATCCTGGACGAGCCCGCCAACGGCCTGGACCCCGAAGGCATCGCCTGGCTGCGCCGGCTGCTGCGCTCACTGGCCGGCGAGGGCCGGACCGTGCTGGTCTCCAGCCACGTCCTCGCCGAGGTCCAGCAGCTGGTCGACCAGGTGGTGATCCTTCGCAACGGCCGCCTGGTCCGCCAAGGCACCCTGGCCGAGCTCGCCGACCGGCAGGCATGGGTCTCGGTGCGGACCCCGCAGGCCGACCAGCTGCTGGCCGCGCTCGCCCGGTCAGGCATCGACCGGCCACGGATCCAGCAGACCGGACCCGACCACCTCCGGATCACCGGCCTGGCCGCCGCCGAGGTCGGCCACCTCGCGCTCGCCGAGCGAGTCGAGCTGCACGAGCTCACCACCGAGCGCAGCGACCTGGAGCGGGCCTTCTTTGCCCTCACCGCCCCGGCTGAGCATGCGCCGGCCCCGACCTTGCGGGAGGTGCGCTGACATGGACCGCCTGATCACCGCCGAGTTCCACAAGCTGGCCACCACCCGGCTCTGGCTGTGGCTGCTGGGTGGCTCGGTCGCCCTGACCGCCCTGTACGCCAGCCTGGCCATCGCCTTCGGCGACTCCGCCGACAACCCCACTCCACCCCTGGCCAGCCCCGCCGGGCAGCGCACCGTGTTCTCGGTCGGCCAAGGCGCCGGCACCCTGCTGGCCGTGCTGGCCGCCATCGGGCTCACCGGCGAGTTCCGCCACCAGACCGCCACCACCACCTTCCTGGCCACCCCCAACCGCGGACAGGTCGTCCTGGCCAAGCTGGCCACCTATGCGCTCGTCGGCATCGGCTATGCCCTGGTCTGCATTGCCATCACGGTCGTGATCGCCCTGCCGTGGCTCGACGCCAAGGGCATCCAGGTCCCCCTGACCGGCAACGGCATCCCCGCCACCCTGGCCGGGGTGGTGGCCGCAGTCGCCATCTTCGGCCTGATCGGGGTCGGGCTCGGAGCCCTGGTCCGCGAGCAGGTCGCCACCGTCGTCGGACTTCTGGTCTACCTGTTCATCGCCGAGCCCATCGTCACCCGCATCCCGGCCCTCAGCAGCTGGACCATCTACCTGCCCGGCGCCGCCGCCAACGCCCTCACGCAAGTCGCCCAGGCCAACCAGGACTTCCTCCCACCTTGGCAAGGCGGTCTCGTCCTCGCCGCCTACGGCCTCATCCTCGCCACCGCCGGCACCGTGCTCACCATCCGCCGCGACGTCACCTGACAAGTGCCATATCAGGGTTGCAGCAGCATGCCAACGATCGGCAGCAACGATCGGCCGACCAGCCGACTCCGTCGGATCGGGCCCATCGGGACCACAGCCCGCATCGTTCTCGGGATCCTGCTGCTGGGCAGCGTGACCCAGGGCCACCTCGCCGGGCCCTTTTCCCGGCCCTGCTGCTCGGCTGGCAGTGGCTCCGCGCCCGATGCACCCCGACCCGCCTCCAGGCAACCGGCCCAATCGCCAACCTGGCCAACGTCGCCGTCTTCCTGGCCCTGTACCTGACCCCGGACTACGCACCGGCCCTGTCGGCCACCAGCGACGCCGCCGCGGTTCGCGGCGACGCCGGCTGCGAGGTGCTGGCCGTCTCCAACTGGCTTCTTCGCCGTGACGACCAGATCGGCTGCCTGCTCTTCTGGCCCATCGACCACGCCGAACGCCGCCGAACCCACGCCGGGATGCCGGCCAGCCGCTAACTCGTGTTCGCTCCGCTGTGTTGGCCGTGCCCTGGCTCCGGTCGTGGCTGACCGAAGATAACGCTTCTATCTCAGGCGTCAGGGTCCCGAGTGTGGTTGGCATGAACCTGGCGAGAGCGAAAGACGCGCTGGCGGACCGAGGGCTCAAGGTGTCGGTGAAGTACCGGCTCGATCGGGAGGGTGACGGCTGGGGCTGCGAAGCGGGGTGAGCCTTGTCACCGACCCGGGATTGCGTCAGGTTGAGCTTCCAGAGCTGACGACCCACCGTACCTGCGTGGGCGGACCCCCGTGAAGGAAGCCCACATGGTGGAGGCGGTCCAGGAGGCGCTGGCCGGGGCGTTGGGCGGGCAGCGGGCCAGTGACACCGCGTCCGGGCTTCCTGAGCGGATGCTGGTCGCCGTTTCGGCCGCGACGGTGTACGGCTTCGACACTCACCGGGACCGCGAGCGGGCGCCCACGGATTTGCTGTTCCGGCTGCCGCGGTCCCGGCTCGAGGTTCGTGTGCACCCGCGGGTGAACGTGCGGGTGGTCGAGCTGATCGACGAGACGACCAGCTCGAGGGTGGAGCTGGAGGGCGAGCGGCTGCCCGGGTTCCATGTGTCCGACGTGATCGACGCCCTCCGGTCGTAGGCGCCGCCACGGATGCGGGCCGCCTATGTCACCGAGTTGGGGGCGGCCGATGTCATCCGTGTCGGGGAGCTGCCCGTGCCTGCCGGCGGGCCGACCGACGTGCTGGTGCGGGTCGAGGTCGTGGCCGTCAACCCGGTCGACACCATGGTCTGCTCGGGAGCGTATCCGACCCCGACCCCGTTCCCGTTCGTGATCGGCCGTGACCTGGTCGGCACGGTCGCGGAGGCCTCTCCTGGGGCGGCCGGGTTCGCCCCCGGCGACCGGGTCTGGTGCAACAGCCTCGGGCACGGCGGCCGGCAGGGGTCCTTCGCCGAGTACGCGGTCGTGCCGGCCGAGCGGCTCTACCCACTTCCGGCGGGGGTTGACCCGGTCGTCGCGGTCGCCGTGCTGCATCCGGCCGCCACCGCCTACCTGGCGCTGTTCCGCCACGGTGCCCTGCGGCCGGGGGAGACTGTCTATGTGGGTGGCGGGGCCGGCAACGTCGGGAGTCTTGTGACCAGCCTGGCCAGGCTGGGCGGGGCGCGGGTGCTGGTCGGCGCCCGACCAGAGGACGCGGGCTGGTGCCGGTCAGCCGGTGCCACCGAGGTGGTGGACTACCGCGATCCCGACCTGCACGAGCGGCTACGCGCGCTGGCGCCCGACGGGGTCGACCTGTATGTGGACACGTCTGGGCACCTGGACCTGCCGGCCGCGGTCGATCTGCTGGCCACCGGGGGCCGGCTGGTGCTCCTGGCCGGCGGTGGCCAGCGGCTCACCTTGCCGGTCGGGCCGCTGTACACCCATGACCGGCGCATCCTGGGCTTCGTGATCAGCCGGGCTAGCACCGGCGACCTGGCTGCGGCCGCGACCGTCCTCAACCGCCGGCTCGCGGGGGAGGGCCTGCCGGTGCGGGTCCGCGACATCTGGCCCCTGGAGCGCGCCGCCGAGGCTCACCGGGCCGTCGAGGGCGGCCTGCGCGGCCGGATCGTGCTCCGGGTCGCGCAGAAGCCGACACCCTAGCGACGCGGCTGGGCCACGGTTCCCAGGGCCTCGAATCGTCGCAGTGGGCACGATCCCTTCCAGCCGGCGTGCCAGGTCCCCGTCGAGGGTCACGAACGCGTCCGCCTGGAGCTGGGTGAGGGCGACGTACTCGGCGGTGTAGGGGTCGGCCCAACCCAGCTGGTCCGCCAGGTGCCAGGCCCGACGCTGGAGCACGGCATCGCCGAGGAGACGGATCCGCAGGGCCCGGACGCGGACGAGCCGGTCGAGGGCGACGTCCGGCGGGAGCTCGCCCCGGTGCACCGCTCGTGGAGGACCGACAGCGCCTGGGAGCGCAACAGCGTCGGCGCCAACAGCTTGTGCTCGGCCGGGACCTCGATCCCCTCGGTGGCCAGGTGGCTGACCGGCGCCACCCTGCCCCCGGCGCCGCCTCTGCCCCCGGTGCCGGGGGCGGCCATCGACCGCCGCCCCCGACGTCGCCAACCTCCTCAGCCGGGCGGAGTCGGAGTGGCGCCGTGGAGGAGCTGGGCCGCCATCTGGTCAACGAACCAGCGGCGCAAGGCCTTCACCTGGGGAGATGGCTCGGGGGTGAGCAGGATGCCGGTACGGCAGAGCTCGTCGGCCTGCTCGAGCAGCGCCAGGTAGCCCCTGGCCCCGCTGACGGCGGCCGGCGGGGCGGTCGTCTCCAGGTCGATCGTGGGCTCGCCCCTGGCCTGGGCGGCGGCGACCGCGTCGCGGTGGCTGTCCCGGGCGCCGCGGAACCGCCGGTAGAGCTGGTCGACCAGGCCAACCAGGGGGGCCGCGACCCGGGCGCCGCCATCGCCCTCGAGCTCGATGCTGATCAGCTCCAGCTCCCGGAACAGGGCGTCGTTGTGGGCCTGGAGCTCCAGGTAGCCGTCGACCGGCACGCCCGGGAACCGGACCCGCCGGGCCCCTTGGGCGTCGGCCGGTGGGGCCGCCGGGGGCCCGTCCAGGTGGGGTTCGGTCGGGGCGGCCCGGCGGTCGCCGTTGGCCTGGAGCTCGGCCCAGACGACCTTGCCGTCGCGGGCCGTGCTCACCCCCCAGCGGTCGCTGAGGGCGGCCACCACCCCGAGGCCGCGGCCGGTGAGGGCGTCGGGCCGGTAGTGGCGCAGCGTCGCCGGCGCCTGGGAGCGGTCCTTGACACTGATCCGAACCCGGTCCTCGCCCAGCTCCAGGGTCAGGGTGAGCTCGGTCCGGGCGTGGAGGACGGCGTTGGTGACCAGCTCCGAGCCGATCAGCACGAGCTGGTCGGCGGCCGGCTCCGGGAACGACCAGGCCGCCGTCCGGGCGGCGATGAACCGGCGGGCCGCCCCGACGCTGGACGGGGTGCGGGGCAGCGCGATCCGGGCCGGCTTGGGCCGCTCAGCCATGGCCGTGGCCTCCATCGGGCCGCGACAGGCAGAGGATGGCCACGTCGTCCGAGAGGTCGCCGCCGTTGGCCTCGTGGACGACGTCGAGCAGGCGGTCGAGCACGTCCTCGAGCCCGCCGTGCCCGGCGAGCAGCTCGGCCGCCGTCGCGACCAGGGCGTCGATCCCGAACCGCTCCCGCGACCCGGGGGCGCTGCGGCCCTCGACCAGCCCGTCGGTGTACAACAGCAGGGTCCAGGCCCCCCCCGCCTCCAGCTGGCCGGCCTCCCAGGTGTAGCCCTGGTCGTGGATGCCGAGCGCCGGCCCGGCCGGGACCTCGACGACCTCGACCCGGCCGGCGCGGGCCAGCAGCGGCGGGGGATGCCCGGCCAGGGCGACGGTGATCCGGTCCCGGCCGGGATCGACCCAGCAGCAGCACACGGTGGCGAACAGCTCCTCGGACTGCCGGTCGCGGACCAGGACCTTGTCCAGGCCGTCCAGCAGCTCGTCGGGGCCGTGGCCGGTCAGGACCAGGGCCCGCCAGGCGGAGCGCAGGGCCACTCCGACCGCGGCCTCGTCCGGGCCGTGGCCGGCGACGTCGCCGATCAGCAGCGCGGCCGTCCCGTCGGGCAGCTCCAGGGCGTCGAAGAAGTCGGCCCCGAGCAGCGCCCGCTCGTGCCCCGGCCGGTAGCGGGTGCGCAGCTCCAGCGCGGGGTCGGGCAGGGACACGCTGGGCAGCAGGCCGCTCTGGAGCCGCCGCGACAGCTCGGCCTGGGCCTGGGCCTCGACCAGCTCGGCCTCGCGCTGACGCCAGTCGGTCACGTCCTGGCAGACGCCGAGCACCCGCGACGGCCGGCCCTGCTCGTCGCGGGTGACGTTGCCCCAGCTGGACAGGACCCGGGGCTCGCCGGTCGGCCGCAGGACCCGGGCCTGCATCCGGAACGAGGTGCCCTCGGTGGCCGCCCGGCGCAGGGTGGCGGCCGCCTCCGGGCGGTCGTCGGGGTGGATCCGCTGGAGCAGCCCGTCAAGGGTGCCGTGGCAGGCCTCCGGGTCCAGCCCCAGGATCCGGCACAGCTCGGGACTCCAGGTCACCTGGCCACTGGCCAGCCCCCACTCGAAGCTGCCCAGCTGGGCGACCGCCTGGGCCTCGGCCAGCTGGTACTCGCGGTCGCGGCGGGCCCGGTCGGCCTCCAGCTCGGCCGTCATGTCCTGGGTGATCTTGGCGTAGCCGACGAGTGTCCCGGCGGCGTCGTACAGGGCGGTGAGCGTCACCTGGGCGTAGAAGCGGCCGCCGTCCTTGCGCACCCGCCAGCCCCGGACCTGGTGGCGGCCGTGCTCGGCGGCGCGGGCCAGCATCTCGGCCGGGAGCCCGGCGGCCACGTCGTCGGGCTCGTAGAACCGGGTGAAATGCTGGCCGAGGATCTCGTCGGCCGTGTAGCCCTTGATCCGCTCCGCGCCCGGGTTCCAGCTGACCACCCGGCCGTCCGGGTCGAGGAGGAAGATCGCGTAGTCCTTGACCGCCTCGACCAGCAGCCGGAACTGGTCGGCGCCGGCCATGGCCGGTCGGGGGTTGTGCTGCCTGCTCTGCATGGGGATACGTTACCGTTCAAGCCGTGAACGAGCGGAACTGGGCCGGGAACTGCCGCTACCGGGCCACCGCCCTGCACCGGCCGACCACCCCTGGACCGGGTGCGGGAGCTGGTCGCCGGGGCCACCCGGCTGACAGCGTCAGCCTGTTCACCCGCTGGGGCGAGACGGTCGAGCAGGTGTGGGTCAAGAGCCGGGTGACCGAACTGCCCGAGCAGGTCCGCGGCGACCTGTTCGGGGTGCCCGCGGCGACCGTCGACCGGCACCCGATCCTGGGGATCGACCCGGTCAACTGCACGCCCCAGCTGGGCGTGCCCCGGCCCCCTGGTCCCACCGCCTGCCGCACTTCCGGATGGGCTTCACCCTGGGCCGATAACGGCGACCCGCTCGGCCTGGGTGGCCAGGGAACGGGCGTCGATGCGCTGGCAGACCTCGGCGAACAGGGGGGTGGGGCCGGTCCAGCGCAGGGTCTCGGCGTCGGGCAGCAGGGAGCGGTCGACCCGCAGGGTGGCCAGGTCCTTGAAGAGCATGGCCTGGGAGCGGAGGCTGCGCAGGGTGGCGGCCAGGGCCGGCCGGTTGCGGACCGGCACCGCCCACTGGCCGGGGGTGTCGGGGACCTGCTCGATGGTGCCGTAGTGGGCGAGCACGGCCGCGGCCGACTTGGCCCCCCAGCCGGGCAGCCCCGGGTAGCCGTCGGCCGAGTCGCCGACCAGGGCCAGGTAGTCGGGGATGGAGGCCGGGCCGACCCCGAACTTGGCCCTCACCCTGGCCTCGTCGTAGACGACCTGGTGGCGCCGGTCCAGCTGCACCACCCGGGCGCCGCGGACGCACTGGCCGAGGTCCTTGTCGGGGGTGCAGATGACCACCTGCTCGACCCGCGGGTCGTCGGCGGCGACCGCGGCCGCGCTGGCAAGGGCGTCGTCGGCCTCGACCTCGACCATCGGCCAGACCGCCACCCCCATCGCCTCCAGGGCCACCTCGAGGAGCCCGAACTGGCCGAGGAGCTGCGGGTCGAGCCCGGCCGAGGACTTGTACCCGGGCCACAGGCCGTTGCGGAACGACTCGATCACGTGGTCGGTGGCCACCCCCAGGTGGGTCACCCCCTGCTCCAGCAGCCGCAGCATCGACCAGAGCACGCCTCGGGTGGCCGCCACCTCGGCCCCCTCGGCGGTGCGGTGCGGGGGGACGCCGTAGTAGTGGCGGAACAGCTCGTAGGTGCCGTCGACCAGGAAGACGCGCATGCGGTTCTGCCTCTCCCGAGACCTCACAGCCCCCTCTCAGGGAACTCCAAGCTTCGCCATCCACACGTGCCGCATCGAACTTCAGGTACGAGGAGGATCTCATGCGGCAGACAGAGCAGGCACAGGACGAGCCCCGTACGTCTTCCTGGGAGTTACACCCCGACCATGGGCCGCACCAGCCGGTCGCACTCGGGGCACCAGCGGACCTGGCGGGCGCCGGCCGGTCCCTGCTTGAGGACGCGGAAGTTGCTGCAGCAGGAGCAGACGACCGGCGGGTGGGGCAGGGGCGTCCAGCCGGCGCCGCTGACCTCGTAGCGCCAGTAGTGGGCGCGCAGGTCGGCCGTCCCGCAGGATCGTGGCGAGGCAACGGAGCCTTGGGTATCTCGACAGCATGGTTCCCGGGGTTCCCGTGGGCAGTACCATCTGTCCAATAGCAGTCATAGGCGGCATTCAGCGATCAGGGAGATGAATCGTGGAGCTGCGCCAACTCGAGCACTTCGTGGCCGCGGCCGAGGAGCGTCACTTCACCCGGGCCGCCCAGCGGCTGCACATCGTCCAGTCCGGGCTGTCGGCCTCCATCCGGTCGCTGGAGCGGGAGCTGGGGGCGCCCCTGTTCGTCCGCAGCACCCGGCGGGTCGAGCTCACGCAGGCCGGGCTGGCCCTGCTGCCCGAGGCCCGGCGCACCCTGGCCGCGGCCGCGGCCGCCGGCGACGCGGTGGCGGCCGTGCAGGGGCTGCTGCGGGGCACCCTGGCCGTCGGGACCATGCAGATCCTGCCCCCGGCCGTCGACCTGCTGGGGGTGCTGGGGCGCTTCCACGCCGACCACCCCGGGGTGGAGCTGCGCCTGCGCCAGGCCGGCACCGGCACCCTGCTCGAGGAGATCGCCGCCGGCGCCGTCGACCTGGCCCTGGTCGCGGCAGCCGGGCCGCCGCCCCGGGGGCTGGTCGTCCGCCGGCTGGCCAGCGACCAGCTGCTGGTCGCCTGCCCCCCCGGGCACCGGCTGGCCGGCCAGGACCAGGTCGCCCTGACCGAGCTGGCCGGCGAGCCGTTTGTCGACTTCCAGCAGGACTGGGGGCTGCGCATGCTGCTCGACCAGCAGCTGGCCGCGGCCGGCCTCGAGCGGCACACCGCCCTGGAGGTGAACGACGTGCCGACCCTGCTGGAGCTGGTCGCCCACGGCCTCGGCGTGGCCCTGGTCCCCGAGGTCGTCACCCGCCACCGGGCCGCCGTCCGCTACCTGCGCCTGCGCCCGCCGGCGCCGGCCTTCGAGGTCGCCGTGGCCACCGTCGGCGACCCCCCGGCCAGCCAGGCCGCCCGGGTCCTGCTGGGGATGCTCCCAATCCCGACCGTCGGGCCGCCGCCATAGGATCGGCCTCCTTGACGGCCGCGGCCGGGAGGAGGTCCGGGTGTTCGACGGGTTCACGCTGGAACGCATCGACGTCGGCGAGGCCGTGCTGCGGGTCCGGCACGGCGGGTCCGGGCCGCCGGCGCTGCTGCTGCACGGGCACCCCCGGACCCACGCGACCTGGCACCAGGTGGCGCCGCGGCTGGCCCGGTCGCACACCGTGGTCTGCCCCGACCTGCGTGGCTACGGCGAGTCGTCCAAGCCGCCCACCACCGGCGACCACGCCCCCTACGCCAAGCGGGCCATGGCCGCCGACTGCCTGGCCCTCATGCGGGCCCTGGGCCATGAGCGGTTCGCGGTCGTCGGCCACGACCGCGGGTCGTACGTGGCCCTGCGGACCGCCCTCGACCACCCGACGGCCGTGTCCGCCCTGGCCGTGCTGGACGCGGTGCCCATCGGGGAAGCCCTGGCCCGCTGCGACGCCCGCTTCGCGGCCGCCTGGTGGCACTGGTTCTTCTACGGCCAGACGGCCAAGCGGGCCGAGCGGGTGATCTCAGCCGACCCCGACGCCTGGTACGGCGGCGACCCCGAGCGGATGGGGGAGGAGGCCTACGCCGACTACCGGCGGGCCATCCACGACCCGGCCACCGTCCAGGCCATGATGGAGGACTACCGGGCCGGCCTCGGCCCCGACCGAAGCCACGACGACGACGACCGCCGCGCCGGCCGCCGGGTCGCCTGCCCGACCCTGGTCCTGTGGGCCACCGACGACGACCTGGGCGACCTCTATGGCGACGTCCTCGCCGTCTGGCGCCCCTGGGCGGCCGACCTGCGCGGCCACCCCTTCCCCTCCGGCCACCACATGGCCGAGGACAACCCGGCCGCCCTGGCCGACGAGCTGCTGGCCTTCCTCGCCACCGCCGGCTAAGGGCCGGCCCGCGGTCAGCCGGGGGCGGCGTGACCGGATTCGGCCCGTCCTACCGTGGTAGCAGCCCGTGATCCGCCCTGGACGACGGAGGTGTGCCATATGGGGAAGCTGGCCCTGGTGACGGGGGCGTCGAGTGGGATCGGGCTGGAGCTGGCCCGGGAGTTCGTGGAGCACGGGTTCGACGTGATCATCAACGCCGAGGACGAGGAGCTGGCCGCGGCCGAGGCCAGCCTGGCCGGGAAGGGCGCCGAGGTGCGGGCGGTCAAGGCGGACCTGTCGACCTACGACGGGGTAAAGCGGCTGTGGGCGGCGGTGGAGGCCGGGGGGCGGCCGCTCGACACGGCCGCGCTCAACGCCGGGATCGGGGTCAACGGGGACTTCACCCGCGACATCCCCCTGGAGGACGACCTGCGGCTGATCGCCGTCAACGTGACCGCGGCCGTGCACCTGGCCAAGCGGATCCTGCCCGGCATGGTCGAGCGGGGCCAGGGGCGGGTACTGATCACCTCCTCGGTGGCGGCGACCATGCCCGGGCCGTACTACGCCACCTACGCCGCCTCCAAGGCGTTCCTCCAGTCGTTCGCCCAGGCCATCCGGTTCGAGCTCAAGGACACCGGCGTCACCGTGACCGCGCTCCAGCCGGGCCCGACCGACACCGAGTTCTTCGACCGGGCCGGCATGGACGACACCAAGGTCGCCGACGCCAAGAAGGACGACCCGGCCGAGGTCGCCAGGGACGGCTTCGAGGCGCTGATGGCCGGCAAGGACCACGTGGTCACCGGCGGCGTCAAGAACAAGGCCCAGGTGGCCGGGGTCAAGCTCATGCCCGAGAAGGCCCGGGCGGCCGTGCACGCCGCCCAGACCAAGCCGGAGCCGGGCGACTAGGGCAACTCGCCCACCGGCGCGGCGGGCTGTCGTGGGGGAGGGGTACCGTCTCGGGGACTGTCAGCGAGGCAAGTACTGAAGGGAGCCCCGCCGTTGTCCTCCTCCACCACGTCCGTCCCCATCGACCAGCTCCGCGACCGCTTCGACGGCCGGGTCACCCTCCCCGGCGACGCCGGCTACGACCAGGCCCGCAAGGTCTTCTACGGCAAGTGGGACCGCCGCCCGGCGGCCGTGGTCCGGCCGGCCAGTGCCGAGGAGGTCGCCCGGGTCGTCACCATGGCCGCCGAGTCCGGCGCCGAGCTGGCCGTGCGCAGCGGCGGCCACAGCCTGGCCGGCCACAGCGTCAGCGAGGGCGGGATCGTGCTCGACCTGGCCGAGCTGACCGCCCTCGAGGTCGACCTCGATGGCCGGACGGCCTGGGCGCAGTCCGGCCTGACCGCCGGCGCCTACACCCAGGCCGTCGGCGAGCACGGGCTGGCCACCGGGTTCGGCGACACCGGCTCGGTGGGCATCGGGGGCCTCACCCTGGGCGGCGGGGTCGGGTTCCTGGTCCGCAAGCACGGCCTGACGATCGACAACCTGCTCGCGGCCGAGCTGGTGACCGCCGACGGCCAGATCCTCCAGGTGGACGACGAGCACCACCCGGACCTGTTCTGGGCCATCCGGGGCGGCGGGGGCAACTTCGGGGTCGCCACCCGCTTCCGGTACCGGCTGCACGAGCTGCCCTCGATCGTCGGCGGCCTGCTGCTGCTGCCGGGCAGCCCCGAGGTCATCGAGGGGCTGGCGGCCGCGGCCACCGCCGCCTCCGAGGAGCTGTCGCTGATCGCCAACATCATGGTCGCCCCGCCGATGCCGTTCGTGCCGCCCGCCGCCCACGGGCAGCTGGTGGTCATGGCCCTGCTCGCCTACGCCGGCGACGCCGAGGCCGGGGAGCGGGCGGTGGCGCCGTTCCGGGCCCTGGCCGAGCCGATCGCCGACATGGTCCAGCCGATGCCGTACGCGGGCCTGTTCCAGGGCGGCGACGAGGACATGGAGGTGATCGAGGAGTCGGCCCGCTCGCTGTTCCTCGACACCGTCGACGCCGACGCCGCCGAGGCCGTGGTCGAGCACCTGGGAGCCTCGACCGCGCCCATGGCCGTGGCCCAGCTCCGCGTCCTCGGCGGGGCCATGGCCCGGGTCCCGGCCGAGGCCACCGCCTTCGCCCACCGCGACCGCCGCATCATGGGCGCGGTCGGCTGCGTCTACGAGCAGGCCGCCGACCGGCCGGCCCACGACGCCTGGGCCGACGGGTTCGCGGCCGCCCTCCGCCAGGGCGACCCCGGCGTCTACGTCAACTTCCTCAGCGACGAGGGGCCTGAGCGGGTGCGCGAGGCCTACCCGGGGACCACCTGGGACCGGCTGGTCGACGTCAAGCGCCGCTACGACCCGGACAACCTGTTCCGGCGCAACCAGAACATCCCCCCGGACTCCTGGTGAGCGGCCGCCCGCCCTCGGGGCTGTTTCGAATGCTTGCGGAACGGTGGCGACACCGAAGACTTGACACGTATCGCGTAAGCGTTCGCAATGTGCCCAGAGGAGGGCACAGATGGCCGAACCAGGCGAGGACGGTGTCTCCGAGCTCAACCCGCTCGCGGAGGTCCGCCAGGCGCGCATGGCCGGGATCATCTGGGACGAGGGGTTCGCGCGGGTCACCGACCTGGCCGGCCGGTTCGGGGTTTCGGCGGTCACGGTCCGGGCCGACCTGACGGCGCTGGAGGCCAGGGCGCGGGTGCGCCGGGTCCGCGGTGGCGCCGTGCCGCCCTCGGGGCTGCTGGGGGAGCGGCCCTTCGAATCGTCGCAGTGGGAGGCCCCCCTCCAGAAGTCCAGCATCGGGGTCCACGCGGCGGCGATGATCGCCGCCGGCGACACCGTCATCCTGGACGTCGGCACGACCACCACCGCCATCGCCCGGGCGCTGGTCCTCCGGACCGACCTGCGCGACGTCACCGTGGTCACCAACGGGCTCAACATCGCCCTGGAGCTGGAGCGGGCCACCCCGCGCATCAGCGTGCTGGTGACCGGCGGCACTCTGCGCCCCCTCCAGCACTCGCTGGTCAACCCGCTGGGCACGGTCCTGCTGGAGCGCCTGCGGGCCTCGGTGGCCTTCGTCGGCTGCAACGGCGTCGACCCCGAGGTCGGCATCACCAACGTCAACCTGCCCGAGGCCGAGGTCAAGCGGGCCATGCTGCTGGCCGCCCGACGCCGCGTGATCGTCGCCGACGGCTCCAAGGTCGGCGAGGTCGAGCTGGCCAAGGTGTGCGACATCGAGGAGGTGAGCCTTCTGATCACCGATCCCACCGCCGACCCCGAGCTGGTGGCCGAGATCGCCGCCGCCGGCTGCCGGGTCGAGCTCGCCGGCTAGCCCAAACGACCGCACGTGCCCCTCCGGTCCACGTCCACGGCGCCCGAGCGCCAGCAAGGGAGGCGACCATGTCCCGTCCCCGGTCAGAGTCCGAGTACCTGGCCCGTCTGATCCCGCCGTCGGTGGTCGCGGCCGGCCTCAGCCGGCGTGGGTTCCTCAAGGGGACCCTGGGCGCCGGGGCGGCCCTGTCGCTGTCCAGCCTGCTCGCGGCCTGCGGCGGCGGCGACGAGGGCGGCGGCAGCGCCTCCAAAGAGGTGACCTTCGGCTCCAACCAGTCCGACGAGGTGCCCAAGAAGGCCTACGCCGAGATGACGGCGGCGTTCCAGCAGAAGTCAGGGCTGACGGTGAAGACCAACACCATCGAGCACGAGGTCTTCCAGGAGAACATCAACAACTACCTCCAGGGCAACCCCGACGACGTGTTCACCTGGTTCGCGGGCTACCGGATGCAGTTCTTCGCCTCCCAGGGCCTGGCCGGCGACATCAGCGACGTCTGGGGCGGCCTGTCCGGCATGAGCGAGGCGATGAAGAAGGCCTCCACCGGCGAGGACGGCAAGCAGTACTTCGTGCCGCTGACCACCTACCCGTGGGGCATCTTCTACCGCAAGTCGGTCTGGGAGGAGAAGGGCTACCAGCCGCCCGAGACCCTCGACGAGCTCGTCACCCTGGCCAAGCAGATGCAGGGCGACGGGCTGATCCCGATCGCGTTCGCCGACAAGGACGGCTGGCCCGCGATGGGCACCTTCGACCAGCTCAACCTCCGGATCAACGGCTACCAGTTCCACATCGACCTGATGGCCGGCAAGCAGGCCTGGGACTCGGCCCAGGTGAAGAAGGTGTTCGACACCTGGCGGGAGCTGCTGCCCTACCACCAGGAGGACTCCCTCGGCCGAACCTGGCAGGAGGCCGCCCAGGCGCTCCAGAAGAAGGAGGCCGGGATGTACCTGCTCGGCATGTTCGTGGGCGAGCAGTTCCCCGAGGACGAGCGGGAGGACCTGGACTTCTTCACCTTCCCGGAGATCGACCCGGCCATCGGCACGGGCGCGATCGAGGCCCCCATCGACGGCGTCATGATGCGCGCCGACCCCAGGAACGAGGAGGGCGCCAAGGAGTTCCTCAAGTTCGCCGGCACCGCCGAGGCCGAGAACGTCCTCCTGAAGGCCAACAACACGGTCATCGGGGCCAGCACCGAGGCCGACGCCAGCTCCTACACCGGGCTCCAGAAGAAGGCGGTGGAGTTCATCGGCTCGGCCGAGTCGATCGCCCAGTTCCTGGACCGCGACACCCGGCCCGACTTCGCCTCCACGGTGATGATCCCCGGCCTCCAGACCTTCATCAAGAAGCCCAACGAGGTCGACAGCCTGACCAAGAGCCTGGAGAGCCAGAAGAAGTCGATCTTCACCTCCTGAGCCGGGAAGGAGGGGGTTATGACCGACCTGCCCACCGTCCCGGCGGCTCCGGCCGAGGCGGCGGTGAAGCGCCGAGGCCTGGGCGGACGCGTCCGGGTGTCCGGCACCGACCGGGTCCTGCTGTTCCTGATGGTGGCCATCCCCCTGGCGATGGTCGTGCTCTGGGTGTGGCTGCCGGCCATCGGCTCGGTGGTGCTGTCGTTCGCCCGCTGGACCGGCGTCGGCGGCCTGGACACCATCGAGTGGATCGGGACCGAGAACTACGTCAACGTCTTCACCAACTACCCGCCGTTCAAGCCGGCCCTGACCCACAACGTCATCTGGCTGGTGTTCCTGTTCGTGCTGCCGACCCTGCTCGGCATCTTCCTGGCCGTGCTGCTGGACCGGGAGCTGCGCGGGTCCCGCTTCTACCAGACCGCGTTCTTCCTCCCGGTGGTGCTGTCGCTGGCCCTGATCGGGTTCATCTGGCAGCTCATCTACTCGCGCGACCAGGGGCTGCTCAACACCGTCCTCGGCACCGAGATCGACTGGTACGGCGACTCCAACGTCAACCTGTGGGCGGTGCTGGTGGCGGCCAGCTGGAAGCACGCCGGCTACATCATGCTGCTGTACCTGGCCGGGCTGAAGGGCGTCGACCCCTCGCTGCGGGAGGCCGCGGCCGTGGACGGGGCCAGCCCGGCCAGGACGTTCTTCTCGGTCGTGCTCCCGGTGATGCGGCCGATCAACATCATCATCGTCGTGGTCACGGTGATCGAGTCGCTGCGGGCCTTCGACATCGTCTGGGTCATCAACAAGGGCACCAACGGCCTGGAGCTGATCTCGACCCTGGTCACCTCGAACGTCGTCGGGGAGGCGAGCCGGATCGGCTTCGGCTCGGCGCTGGCCACCATCATGCTGGTCATCTCCCTGGTGTTCATCACGATCTTCCTGTCGACCGTGATGCGAGGTGAGCGGCGATGAGCAGCGCCACCACCGTCACCCGCCCGGCCGCCGCCACGACCGCCACCACCGCCCGGAACCGTCGCCGTCTCACACCGGGCCGGGTCCTGCTGTACGTCTTCGTGACCCTGGCCGCCCTGGCCTGGCTGTTCCCGGTGTTCTGGGCGGTGTTCAACTCCTTCCGCGACTACGACTACACCTCGGCCAACGGCTACGTCTCGCTCGGCGGGTTCACCTTCGACAACTACACCGACGCCTGGGAGCAGGGGGAGTTCACCCGTCACTTCCTCAACTCCCTGATCATCACCGTGCCGGCGGTGCTGCTCACCCTGTTCCTGGCCTCGTGCGTGGCCTTCGTGGTCGCCCGCTACAGCTTCCGGTTCAACCTGGTCCTGCTGGGCCTGTTCACCGCGGCCAACCTACTGCCCCAGCAGGCGCTGCTGATCCCGCTGTACCGTGCCTACCGCGAGATCCCGTTGCCGCTCTGGATGAGCGACTCGGGCCAGCTGCTGGACAGCTACTGGGGGTTGATCCTTGTCAACGTCGCCTTCCAGACCGGGTTCTGCACCTTCGTCCTCAGCAACTACATGAGGGCGCTCCCGCAGGAGATGTTCGAGGCGGCCCGGGTCGACGGGGCCGGGGTCCCGACCCAGTTCTTCCGCATCACCCTGCCCCTGTGCCGGCCGGCCCTGGCCGCCCTGGCCACCCTCCAGGTGACCTGGATCTACAACGAGTTCTTCTGGGCCACGGTGCTGATGCAGTCGGGCGACAAGTTCCCCATCACCAGCTCCCTCAACAACCTCCGCGGCCAGTTCTTCACCGACTACAACCTGCTGTCGGCCGGGTCGGTGGTCATCGCCATCCCCGTGCTGGTCATCTTCTTCCTGCTCCAGAAGCAGTTCGTGGCCGGCCTGACCCTGGGATCGACCAAGGGGTGAGCACCATCCACCTGCGAGCCGGCGGGGTCTCGCTGGCCCTGGACGCCCGGGCCGGGACCGGCGAGCCGCTGCCGGCGGTGCTGCACTGGGGGCCGGACCTCGGCGGGGCCCTCGACGGCGACGCCCTGGCCGAGGCGCTGGTCCCGCCGGCCGCCCACTCGGCGGTTGACCGGCCGGTGCGGCGACGGCTACTGCCCATGCCGGCCGACGGCTGGCGGCTGCGCCCCGGG
>JASLBL010000358.1 GCA_030146615.1 Actinomycetes bacterium | reverse complement strand
CCACGGCGCCGCCGACCGGCCCGGCCCCTCCATAGATCACCGCGTTCTTGTGCTCCAGCAGCATCCTCGCCCTCTTTCCTGTGGAGTTCGCGATCGAGCACCCGCAGCATAGAGTCAGCAGATGACCGACCTGCCGACTGGGACCGTGACCTTCCTCTTCACCGACATCGAGGGCTCGACCGGTCTGCTCCAGGCGCTCGGCGACCGCTACCCGGCGGTCAACGACCAGCATGCGGCGATCGTCCGGAATGCCGTCGCCGAGGGCGGCGGGGTCGAGGTCAGCACCCACGGGGACGCCTTCTTCGTGGCGTTCCGGGGTCCGGCGGGGGCGGTCCGGACGGCGGTCGCCGCCCAGCGGGGTCTGGCCGCGCACGACTGGTCCCCCGGCCCGCCGGTGCGGGTCCGGATGGGGATCCACACCGGGGAGGCGACCCTGGGCGGGGACGACTACGTCGGCATCGACGTGCACCGGGCGGCCCGGATCGCCGACGCCGCCCACGGGGGCCAGGTCGTCCTGTCCGACGCCACCCGAGCGCTCGTCGAGCACGCGCTTCCCTCCGGGGCGTCGATCCGCGACCTGGGCATGCACCACCTGCGAGGGATCGCCGACCCCGAGCGCCTCCACGAGCTGGTGATCGAGGGGCTGGCGTCCGACTTCCCGCCGCTGCGGACGCTGGACGCCCGGCCGAACAACCTCCCGCTCCAGCTCACCTCGTTCGTGGGCCGGGAGGAGGAGATCACCGAGGTGGAGCGGCTCCTCAGCCAGACCCGCCTGCTCACCCTCACCGGGCCGGGCGGGTCGGGGAAGTCCCGGCTGGCCCTCCGGGTCGCCGCCGACCTGCTCCCCCAGTACCGGGACGGCTCCTGCTTTGTCGACCTGTCCCCGGTGACCGATCCAGCGCTGGTCCCGGCGGCGGTGGCCAACGCCCTCGGGGTCCCGGAGTCGGCCGAGCGGCCCATCCTCGACGAGGTCAAGGACCATCTCCGCCACCGTGAGCTGCTCCAGGTGGTCGACAACTTCGAGCAGGTGGCCGAGGCCGGCCCCGTGATCGAGGAGCTCCTCACGGCCGCCCCGAAGCTGCGGACGATGGTCACCTCCCGCGTCGTGCTGTCCCTCCGGGGTGAGCAGGAGTACGCCGTCCCGCCGCTCCACGTGCCCGATCCCGAGCGGCTCCCCAAGGACCTGTCCGCGCTCACCAAGGTCGAGGCGGTGCGGCTGTTCGCCGAGCGGGCCCTGGCCGCCGATCCCCGGTTCGCCCTGACCGAGCAGAACGCCCCGGTGGTCGCCGAGATCACCGCCCGGCTGGACGGCCTGCCCCTGGCCATCGAGCTGGCCGCCACCCGGACCAAGGTGCTGACGCCCGAGCAGATCCTCTCCCGGCTCAAGCGGCGGCTGTCGATCCTGACCTCCGGGTCGCGGAGCGTGCCGGAGCGCCAGCGGACGCTGCGGGCCGCGATCGCCTGGAGCTACGACCTGCTCGACCCGGTCGAGCAGCGACTGTTCGGGCGGCTGTCGGTGTTCACCGGCGGCTGGACCTTCGAGTCGGCCGAGGCGGTCTGCGACCCCGAGGGGCTGGGGGTGGACGCCCTCGACGGGCTGACCTCGCTGGTGGACAAGTCGCTGATCCGCCGGGCCGAGCCTCCCGGGCGACCGTCGCGGTTCTTGATGCTGGAGACGATCCGGGAGTTCGGGCACGAGCAGCTCGAGGCCGCCGGCGACCTCGAGGTGGTCCGCCGGTGCCACGCCGAGCACTTCCTCGACCTGGCCGAGGAGGCCGAGCCCCACCTGACCGGCAGGGACCAGGGCGCGTGGCTGGACCGCTGCGACCAGGAGCACGCCAACATCCGGGCCGCCATGCGGTGGGCCATCGAGACCGGCGACGCCGGCCGGGCCCAGTCGGCCGCCGGCGCCTTGTGGCGGTTCTGGCAGCAGCGCGGGCACCTGTCCGAGGGCCGGCGGTGGCTGGCGGAGGTCCTGGCCATGCCGTCGGGCCAGGCCCGGACCGCCAGCCGGGCCAAGGCCCTGGCCGGAGCGGGCGGGATCGCCTGGTGGAGCGACCGGGAGGCGGCACGCGGCTTCTACGACGAGGCCCTGGCGATCGAGCGGGAGCTCGGCGACCCGGCGCGCCTCGCCGAGGCCCTCTACAACCAGTCATTCGTGGCCGCCGGCGAGCACGACCAGGAGTCCGCCGGCCGCCTGCTGGAGGAGAGCCTCGCCCTGTTCCGGCAGGTGGGCGACGAGCCGGGGGCGGCCAGGGCCCTGGTGATGCTGGTGGTCCCGGACGCGATGGCCGGCGCCTGGGACCGCGTGGTCACCCGGGTCGAGGAGAGCGTGGCGATCTGGCGCCGGCTGGGCGACCGCCTCAACCTGGCGTTCGGGCTGATCTGGCTGGCGTTCGGCCACGGCCGCGCCGGGCGCCCGGAGGAGGCCCGCGCCACCGCCCTGGAGGCCCTGGAGCTGTTCCGCGAGGCCGACGACGCCACCGGGATGGCCCTCGCCTTCCTGGACCTGGCGTTCCTGCTGACCCTGGAGGGCCGCCACGAGGACGCCATCCGGATCGCCGGCGTCTCTCAGTCCCAGCGCGACCGGGCCGGCGGCGGCCCCACCCCCGGCTTCGGAGGGATGCTGGAGGGCGATCCCGTGGCCGAGGCCGGCGCCCACCTCACCGAGGACGCGGCCCGGCGAGCCTGGCAGGAAGGCCTGACCATGACCGTCCGGCAGGCGATCGCGCTCGTGCGTGGCGACGGCGACGGGCCGCCGGGCAGCTAGCCCAGGCCGGCCTGCAGCGAGTCCACGAACAGGCCGGTCAGGAGCAGGGCGCCAAGGGCCGCGGCGGCGGTGAGCAGGAGCCGCTGGGTGCTCCAGCGCTGGATCGAGACCGGCGCGTGGGCGGGGGACGAGCTGTAGGTGGCCAGCCGCCGGACCGACCCGACCGGGGTCTCGTCCTCGAGCTGGCCGTAGAGGATGGTGCGGCCGAACCGGTACCAGCGGTCGGCCGCCTGGACCACCTCGGCGCCACGGATGAGCAGGTTCAGGCCGGCGCCGACCAGCAGCGCCGCCGCCAGGGCCCAGACCACCTGGTCCAGCGGTCCTCTCAAGGATTCACCTGCTTGACTTGTCGAGCACGGCGCCAGGTGTCGCCGGTCCGCGGTAGGCTGCCGGGGTCCACGCGTGCCACACCAAGGAGGGGCAGATGGCATCCCGTCTCAACCCGTACATCTCGTTCCGGGACAACGCGCGCCAGGCGATGGAGTTCTACCGGGACGTCTTCGGCGGCGAACTGACCGTCAACACCTTTGGTGAGTCGGGTGGCGCGGAGGGCACGCCGGAGGCCGACATGATCATGCACGCCCAGCTCGAGACCGACCGTGGCTTCACCCTCATGGCCTCCGACACCCCGGCCGAGATGCCGTACAGCCCCGGCGACAACATCGCGATCAGCCTCAGCGGCGACGACGCCGACGACCTGCGCGGCTACTGGGCGAAGCTGTCGGACGGCGGCACCGTGACCATGCCCCTGGAGAAGCAGATGTGGGGCGACGAGTTCGGCATGTGCCAGGACCGGTTCGGCATCCCCTGGATGGTCAACATCAGCCAGCAGCAGTAAGGCCCGGCGCCGCTACCTGTGGCCGAGGGCGCGGGCGAGCTCGGCGCGGCCCATCTTGGAACGGCCGGGCAGGTTGCGGCGCTTGGCTTCCTCGTAGAGCTCCTGGCGGGTCTTGGGGGACGACCCGCCGGTGCGCTTCGGCCTCCGGCGGGCAGCTCGATTTGTAGACTGGGGGAATGACCGAGCGCAAACCCCCCGGGGTCGGGTTCGAGAGCTGGGTGGAACGGCAGATCCGGGAGGCGACGGAGCGGGGCGAGTTCGACAACCTGCCCGGGGCCGGCAAGCCCATCCACGGCCTGGACGAGCCGCACGACGAGCTGTGGTGGGTCAAGCGGAAGCTGCGGCGGGAGAACCTCTCCTACCTGCCGCCGACGATCGCCCTGCGCAAGGAGGCGGAGGACGCGCTCGTGGCCGCCTCCCAGGCCGGCTCGGAGGCCGAGGTGCGGCGGATCGTGGCCGACATCAACGCCAGGATCGTCGAGGGCAACCGGAAGGCGGCGTCGGGCCCACCGCTCAACCTGATGCCGTTCGACGTCGAGGCCGTTGTCCGTTCCTGGCAGGAGCGGCGGGCCGCGCGGGAGGGGGTCGACCCGCCATGACCTGGACCGCCGACCCACGGGTCGACGCCTACATCGACGCCCTGCCCGGCTGGCAGCAGGCCATCTGCCGCGAGGTCCGGGAGCTGGTCCACGAAGCCGACCCGGAGGTCGTCGAGACCATCAAGTTCACCAACCGCCCCTACTTCGTCCTCCAGGGCAACGTCTGCGCCCTGCTGGCGGCCAAGGACCACGTCAACGTCTTCCTGTACGACGGCGCGATCGTCCCCGACCCCGAGGGGATCATCACCGGCGGCCACCAGAACACCACCGCCCGCACGGTGGCCGTCCGCCAGGGCGAGACGGTCAACGCGCCCGCTCTCACCGAGATGTTCCGCCAGATCATCGCCAACAACCGCGCCGGCGGCTGGCGCAAGCTGAAGCGCGAACGAGAGCGAGGATGAGGCGACGATGCCGGCCAGCGCCTCCCAGCGCCCGCACGGCCGCGGTCATCCCGTTCCGTAACCCGAGCGCTCGAACACCGGCTTGAGGGCGAAGTAGACCTCGCGGTAGCGGCGGTAGGCGGCGGTGTACTGCTGGTGGCGCTCGGGATCGGGGACGTGCTCGTCCGGCTGGTAGTCGACGAACGCGGACACGGCC
This sequence comes from Actinomycetes bacterium, assembly GCA_030146615.1. Taxonomy (GTDB): domain Bacteria; phylum Actinomycetota; class CALGFH01; order CALGFH01; family CALGFH01; genus CALGFH01. The sequence goes on along the minus strand of JASLBL010000358.1, from coordinate 6,728 downwards.
TCGGCGACGGTCGCGTGGACGCCGGCGCCGACGGCGGCCAGGATGGCGGCGCCGGTGGCGGTGGTCTCGACGCTGGTCGGGACCCGGACCGGGAGGCCGGTGACGTCGGCCTTGATCTGGCGCCACAGGGGGCCCTTGGCCCCGCCGCCGACGATGGTGAGGCGGCGGACGTCCAGGCCGGCGTTGCCCATGCCCTCGAGGATGTCGCGCAGGGCGAAGGCGCTGCCCTCCAGCAGGGCCCTGGTCATGTGGGCCCTGGTGTGGGCCAGGGTGAGGCCATAGAAGACCCCGCGGGCGGCGCCGTTCCACTCGGGGGCCATGGCCCCCTGCATGCAGGGGAGGAACACCAGGCCCTCGGCGCCGGGAGGGATCTCGGCGGCCGGGCCGGTGAGCAGGTCGTAGGCGTCGCCCCCGCCGCTGGCCTCGGCGTCGCGCTCGACCGGGGCGAACTGGTCCCGCCACCAGCGGAAGTTGCCGCCCGAGACGAACCCCGGGTTCTCCAGCAGCCACACGTCGGGGTCGGCGTGGGGGTGGCACTCGACCAGCATGGCCGGATCCTCGCCAGGGGTGGCGGAGGCGGCGCACACGGGCTCGGCGGTGCCGGCGACGTCGCACACCTCGCCGGGGGCGAACACACCGGCGCCGAGGGTGGCCGCCATCTCGTCCCCGGCCCCGACCACCACCACGGTGTCCGGGGACAGGCCGGTCCGCTCGGCGAAGGCCCGGGTGACCGGCCCGACGGCCTGGGTCCCGGGGGCGAGCTCGGGGAGCATCGCCGGGTCGATGCCGACGGCGTCGACCACCGGGGCCGACCAGGTCCGGGTCCGCGGGTCGAGCAGGGCCAGGGAGGAGGCGTTCGACCAGTCGACGGCCAGCACCCCGGCCGCCTCGCGCAGCACGTAGGACCCGGGCGGCATCAGGTGGACGGCCTTGGCGAAGACCTCCGGCTCCTGGTCGCGGACCCACAGGGCCTTGAACACGGCGTGGGAGGAGTCCAGGTTGGCGCCGGTGTGGTGGTAGAAGTCGGCCGGCGACAGCGTGCCGGCGACGGCGGCGGCCTGCGGCTCGGCCCGCCGGTCCATCCAGATCATGGCCGGGCGCAGTGGCTCGCCGCCGGCGTCGCACACCACCATCCCGTCCAGCTGCGACCCGAACGACAGCCCCTTGACCGCCGACGGGCCGTCGGGGGCCTCGGCCAGCAGCCGGGCGATGCCGGCGTAGAGCGCGGCCGTCCACAGGCGGGGGTCCTGCTCGGCCCAGGTCGGATGGGGGTAGAAGACGTCGTAGGGCTCGTAGGCGGAGGCCACCAGCCGGCCGTCGGCGGCGTACAGGGCGGCGTTGGTGCCCTGGCTGCCGACGTCGCAGCCGATCACATACGGTCCGGTCATGGCACGACCACCATCTTCAGCCCCTCGCCGGAGCGGATGGTCTCGAACGCCTCGCCGATCCTGTCCAGGGGGAACTGGTGGGTGACGACCGGGGCCAGCTCGTCCCGGCGCCGGTCGAGGTAGGCCATGGTGATCCGGTACTGGCGCCTGGTGGCCCCGTAGGCGCCGAGGATGGCCAGCTCCTTGTAGTGGAGCTGGTTCATGTCGAGGGGGCTCACCGGGTCGTGCTTGGGCAGGCCGGCGAAGTACACCACCCGGGCCCGCTTGGCCGCCATCTCCAGGGCCGCCTGCTGGGCCTGCTTGGAGGGGGCGGCCACGCTGATCCGTTCGGCCCCGGCGCCGCCGGTCCGCTCGAGCAGGCCGGCCAGCCCGTTGTCCTCCCCGGCGACCCAGGCGTCGTCGACGAAGCCGCCCACCGCCTCGCACGCCAGCTCGACGCGGTGACGGTTGACGTCGCAGAGCAGCACCCGCCCGGCGCCCCGGTCCCGGGCCATGACCGCCTGCCAGCACCCGATCGGGCCGGCGCCCAGGATCAGCACGGTGTCGCCGAGGCCGACGTCCAGGACCTCGATCCCGTTGAGGGCGCAGGCGAAGGGGTCGACCACCGTGGCCAGCTCCGGGGGCAGGTCGGGCGGGAGGGGGATGAGGTTGGTGACGGCGATCGGGGGCACGGCGGCCAGCTCGGCATAGGCCCCAGGGAACGGGTCGTAGCCGTACAGCAGGTGGTGCTCGCAGAGGTTCTGGCGCCCGTCGGTGCACTGGAGGCACTGGCCGCAGGTGAGGATCGAGCCGAGGAACACCCGGCCGCCGGCCGCCACCCCCGGGGGCAGGTCGGCGTCCGGCCCGACCCGCTCCAGGATCCCGACCGGCTCGTGCCCGAGGACCCAGGGGGCCGGGGCCCGCGGGTCGCCGTTGAAGAAGGTGCGGGCGTCGGTGCCGCAGATGCCGCACGCCTCGACCCGCAAGATCGCCCCGCGGGGGTCGAGCGCCGGCTCGTCGGCCTCCCGGACCTCGACCTGGTTCCGGCCGGTCATGAAGGCCGCCCTCACGGCGCGTCCTCCGGCGCCGTCTCCTGCAGCTCGTCAAAGGCCTTGTCGGCGTTCCACCGCTCGCGGATGACCCGGGCCAGGGCCCGGGTGATGGCCTCCGGGGAGCGGTGCATGAAGATGTTGCGGCCCACCGAGCAGCCGATGCCGCCGGCCGCGGTGGCCGCCTCCATCCGCTGGAGCAGCTCCCGGTCCCCCAGGCGGGAGCCGCCGGCCAGGACCAGGGGGATGCCGGCGGCCGCCTCGACCAGGCGGGCGAACGAGTCGCCGTCACCGGGCCAGTTGGTCTTGACGATGTCGGCCCCGAGCTCGGCGCAGAGCCGCACGTTGCGCCGCAGGTACTCGAAGCCGTACTGCTCCTTGAGCTGCTCGACGGCGGCGTAGGTGGTCGGGAACTCGGCCTCGGCGATCAGCGGCATGCCCATGGCCGCGCACTCGGCTCCGATCCCGGCCAGGGTCCGGATCATCCCGGCCTCGGTGTCGCCGCCGAGGGCGCAGAACAGCACCACGGCGTCGGCCCCGAGCCGCAGGGCCTCCTCCACCTGGGCGACCTGCACGATCTCGGGGGCCGGGTCGGCCGGGTTGGCCGAGGCCGAGAGCAGCAGGGCCAGCGAGGTCGTGGGTGAGAAGGCCGGCTCGGCCAGCCGGATCATGCCCTTGGACATCATGATGACGTTGGCCCCGCCGGCCACGACCTCGGCGGTGCGGGCGCCGATGCCGGCCAGCGGCTCCAGGAACGTCGGCGAGGTCATGCCGTGGTCGAGGGCGCAGATGATCGAGACCCCGGCCGGGTCGACCACCCGCTTGAGGCGCATCGCCGTGCCGACCTGGGTGGTGGCGGTCGCTGCCGTCATGTGAGCCTCCTTCCGGGGCCCCGCCGGACCACCGTGAAATCGAACGCGTCGGCAAGGTGGAACTCGTGCGACGAGATCACCGGCGTGCCGTCCTGGGCGTAGTCGACCTGCCAGAGGTAGAGCAGGAGCTCGCCCCGGGACACCCCGAGGCGGCCGGCGACGGCGTGGTCGGCCCGCACCGGCCGGAACCGGGCCACGCCGTGGTGGATGACGATGCCGAGGTCGCGCTCCAGCACGTCGTAGATGGATCGTTCCAGCATCGCCTCGACGACCAGGTCGCGGCCCTCGACCAGCCGGCTCGGGACCAGGTCGCGCGACAGCACCACCGGGCTGCCCTCGGCGGTCCGCACCCGCTCGATCACCAGGATGTCCTGGCCCGGCTCGAGCTCCAGCAGGGCCGCCTCGCCGGCCGAGGCCGGCTCGACCCAGTGGCGGCCGTGGGCGATCCCGGGGGTCATGCCAGCGGCCCGGATGGCGTCGGTGACCCCGAAGTTCACGTCGAGGCTGTTGGCCATCCGGGGGTGCTCGGCGACGAAGGTGCCCGAGCCCTGGCGGCGCCGGAGCAGGCCCTCGAGCTCCATCGTCCGGAGGGCCTCGCGCAGGGTCGCCCGCGACACTTGGAGCTCGGCGGCCAGCTCCGGCTCGGAGGGCAGGCGGGTCCCGGCGGGGAGCTCTCCCCGGTCGATCCGCTGCTTGAGCTCGTCCTGGACCGAGACCGAGCGCAGCCGTGGTCGCGCCCCGGTTGCCCGCTGTGGCCTCTGCATGCTGGCCAGCAGTATACGTCAGACAACTCAGCCAGGGTCAAGGAGCTTGACTCGGTGCAGAAGCACACTTACGATCCGCCCATCGTCCAGTAATGTCAGACAACTTCCCCGTAACGCGGCCTTGCCGCGCGACGACGAGCAAGGGGGTTGCGACGTGGCCCAGGAGCGACGCCGAGTCGGCTCGGTGAGTTACGAGGAGGCCGGCGAGGACTACTTCGGCAAGCGCCAGCTGCGCCGGCACGCGGCCTTCTGGTCGCTGTGGTCACTGGGGGTGGCGGCGGTCATCTCCGGCGACTTCTACGGCTGGAACCTGGGGCTGGACGCCGGCGGGTTCGGCGGGCTGCTGATCGCCACGGCCGTCATCACGATCATGTACTTCGGGCTGTGCTTCTCCATCGCCGAGATGTCGCCGGCCCTCCCCCACACCGGCGGCGCCTACTCCTTCGCCCGCTCGGCCATGGGCCCGTGGGGCGGGTTCATCACCGGGCTGGCCGAGAACATGGAGTACGTGATCACCCCGGCCGTGGTCGTGGGGGCGATGGGCTTCCTGATGCACGACATCGTCGGAGGCCTGTTCGACATCGCCGGCAGCCCGTGGTGGAACAGCCCGGTGACCTGGTGGGCGGTCTTCTACGTGGTCTTCGTGTCGATCAACATCATCGGCATCGAGGCCACCATGCGGTTCACCGTGGTCATCAACATCCTCGCCCTGGGGATCCTCGCCTTCTTCTTCATCTCGGTGCTGGCCTCGGGCAAGCTCGACACCAGCCTGTGGACCAACATCCCGCCCGAGGAGGGCGGCTCCAGCTTCCTGCCCAAGGGGATCGCCGGCATCTTCCCGGCCATCCCGTTCGCCATCTGGTTCTACCTGGCCATCGAGGAGTTGCCACTGGCGGCCGAGGAGTCGCACGACCCGGCCCGCGACGTTCCCCGGGCGACCATCTGGGGCCTGGTCACCCTGGTCGTCACCGGCATGGGGGTGCTGCTCCTCAACACCGGGGTCGACGGGGGCGCGGCCAGTATCGGCACCTCGGCCACCCCGCTGTTCGACGGCTTCAAGGCCGTGTTCGGCGAGGGCACGGCGGCCGAGGTGCTGGCCCTGATCGGGCTGACGGGCCTGATCGCCAGCTTCTTCACCATCATCTACGCCTACGGCCGCAACACCTACTCGCTGTCGCGGGCCGGGTACTTCCCGAAGTGGCTGTCGGTCACCCACGGCACCCGCAACACCCCCCACCGGGCCCTGATTGCGGGCGCGGTCGTCGGCTACGCCTTGGCCGTGCTGATCTACGAGCTGGGCCAGCGCGAGGGCGCCCTGGCCGGCCGGATCGTTGGGGCGCTGCTCTACATGGCCGTGTTCGGCGCCGTCATCTCCTACTTCATGCAGTGCCTGTCGTTCATCCTGCTGCGCCGCAAGTACCCGAACATCGAGCGGCCCTACCGCAGCCCGGTCGGCGAGTGGGGCGCGGCCGTGGCCGGGGTGATCGCGCTGGTCTCGCTGATCTCGCTGTACTCCAACTCCGACTACCGGCCGGGCGTGTACGGGACCCTCGTCTACTTCCTGCTCGGGATCATCTACTTCGCCGTCTCGGGCCGGAACCGCCTGGTGCTCTCCCCCGAGGAGGAGTTCGCCATGACCCGCGGCGAGCACGGCCTGCCCCAGCGCGAGGGCTACGGCACCACCCGCGTCGCCGACATCGACACCGAGACCACCGTCAAGGAGACCCCGGCACCCTGATCGGCTAGCGTTCGGGGCTGCTCCCGGCCCGTCGCCGGGTCACGGACTGTCGAGCAGGACCGGGTCGGCCAAGGCCGAGCGGGCCTCCTCGAGCAGGATCCGCTCGGCCCGGCGGTAGGTGGCGTCGGCCTGGGCCGGGGTGTCGCCGACGGCGGTCAGTGCCGACCCGGCCGTGCTCGCTCAGGCAGCTGATCATGTGGAAGACGACGCCGGTCTGGCGGGCCTGGTCGAAGTGGAGGCCGTGCCGGGCGACGATGTCGAACAGGTCGTCGTGGCGCAGGCCGCGCAGCCGCGGGTCCTCGAGGTGGTCGGTGGCGACCAGGTGCTTCTCGCGGCCGCCGGGGGTGACGAACAGGGCGGTCGCCGGGTCGTAGCGGCCGTCGGTGAGGAACTGGAGGGTCAGGAACGGGTGGGTGGTGCCGCCCTTGCGGAGGTTGAGCTCGATCGCGTACGGGGCCCAGGAGCCGGTGGTGTCGCGGACGACCACGAAGTCGATGGCGAACCGGCCGAGCACCCCCTCGCGGGCCAGGCGGCGGCCGATGGTGGTGGCGGCGGCGCTGATCGCCCTGGCGTAGGCGAAGTCGGCCGGGAACCGGCAGCCGAGGTAGCTCTGGCCGCTGGGGCCGCCCAGGAGCTGGTCGTGGGTCGAGAGCAGCTCGACCTCGCCGAGCGGGGTGACCCGCAGCTGCACGCTGGGGCTGCGGAGCTCCACGCCCGAGATCAGCTCCTCGACGATGCCGCCGCGCTCGGCCAGCTTGGCCACGTACCCGTCGAACGGCATATCGGGGAGCTCGAAGCGCATGGCCAGAACCCGCTCGCGCAGCGCCGCCGGCTCCTCGGCCGATCCCGGCCGGGGCAGCCCGCCCAGGTCGACCAGGGCGTTGCCGCCGCCGGAGACGCCCTCGTTGAGCTTGACCAGGGCCTGACCGGCCGCCGGG
>JASLBL010000283.1 GCA_030146615.1 Actinomycetes bacterium | reverse complement strand
GCCGGCGCGGCCCGCAGCCGGATGGCCAGGGAGGCCGCCGAGGACGGCCGGCGGCCCGGGTCCTTGGCCAGGGCGGCCTCGCAGGCCTCGGCCAGGCGGGCCGGCACCCAGGGGGCGAGCTGGCGGACCGGCACCGGCTGGTCGTGGAGGTGGGCCCTGGCCACCAGGGCCGGCGAGGGCCCCGAGAACGGGGGCCGGCCGCACAGCAGCTCGTACAGCACCGCCCCCAGCGAGTAGACGTCGGAGGCCGGGGTCGCCGGCTCGCCCGCGACCCGCTCCGGGGAGACGTAGGCGACCGTGGCGTACAGTCCGCTCCCGGTGGTCGAGTGGGTCTCGTCGGCGGCCGCGGCGATCCCGAAGTCCAGCACCTTGACCTCGCCGTCCCTGGTCAGCATCACGTTGCTCGGCTTCACGTCGCGGTGGACGATGCCGCGCCGGTGGGCCGCGTCCAGGGCGTCGGCCACGGCGGCCGCGACCCGGACCGCCTCGGCCGGGGGCAGCGGCCCCGAGGCCAGCCGGGCGGCCAGCGTCTCGCCCTCCAGCAGCTCCATGACCAGGAACGGGGCGCCGCCGTCGCGGCCGAAGTCGTACACCCCGGCCACGTTGGGATGGGCCAGCCGGGCCGTGGCCCTTGCCTCCCGGACGAACCGGCGGGTGGCCCGGTCGTCGGCGGCCAGCTCCTCGACCAGCACCTTGAGCGCGACCCGGCGCCCGAGCACCGTGTCGTCGGCCTGCCACACCTCGCCCATGCCGCCGGTGGCGATCCGCCGCACCAGGCGGTACCGCCCCTTGGGGCCGAACGCGACCGGTTCCGCCACCCCACTGCCCTCCAGACGTCCCGCTGAGGACTGACCGGCGAACCGGGGCCGGAATCCTGCTACCTTCCCGTTGGGGCCGGGTTTGGCCGGCGGCCCCGGAGGTCAATCTGGCGGCAGGAACCGCCGTCGACGTCTCCAGGCGAGGTAGCGATGCGAATCAGGAAACGGCTGGCCCAGCTGGGGCTCATCATGGTGGCGCTGCCACTGGTCGGCTGGGGTCTCGACCAGCTCGCGAAGCGGGCCGAGGATCGCCGGCCCGGGTCGGGCAAGTGGCTCCGCCAGGGTTCGGACTTCGCCCACGGCTTCGGCCGGGGGCCGCTCTCCTCGCGCCTGCGCACCCCGCGACGCTAGCCTTACCCTCCCTGTCGGCAGAGGGAGGCGAATGAGGACGGCACCGCGCATCGGCTCCGGGGTGGTGGGATGGCGCCGGATGACCGTGGTGGCCGCCCTGGCCAACGCGTTGGTGCTGTTCGGCTACGGCCTGACCAGGGGCGACCGGGAGGCGCTGGGCTTCGCCGTGGTCATGCTGATCGGCATCGGCCTGCTCCGGGTCGGCACCGGCCTGCTCGGCCTGCTGGTGCTGGCGGCGCTGTTCGTGAACGTCCAGTTCTGGATGTTCCCCGCGGCCAACGGCAACGCCACCTACCGGGTCGGGCTGGCCGACCTGCTCATCCCAGCGTCGCTGGTCGCCTTCTCCCTGGCCGGCTTCGTCGGCGCGGTTGCCGGGCTGGTCCACCTCCGCGACCCGGCGGCCGGCCGGGGCGCGGCCGCGCCCACCGGGATCGTGGCCGTGGTGTTCATCTTCAGCAGCCTTGGCCTGGTCTGGGCTATGACCGACGCCGAGGTCCAGGCGGTCCCGGAGGGAGCGCTCGAGGTCGAGACGACCAACGTGGCCTTCGTGCCCGACACCCTGGGGGCCACCGGCGGCGAGGTCACGGTGGCGGTCCGCAACCGCGACCTGTTCTGGCACACCTTCACCATCGACGCCCTCGGCGTTGACATCAGGGCGCCGGTGGGCCGCCTGCGCACGGCCACCTTCGAGGCCCAGCCCGGCACCTACTCCTACTACTGCCGCATCCCCGGGCACGAGACTTTGGGGATGCGCGGCACCCTCACCATCCGCTGACCTGGCATCGACCGGCCCGCCGGTGGGTATCTCTCTATTGGCGCCTCGGCTCTGAACGCTCCCCCGGGCAGGGCCGGGGCGTCACTCGGACTCGCGCAGGGATACGGCGATTGGGGGGTGGTGGACGGCCGCCGGTCGTCGTCCAATGGCGAGGATGAGCGATCACTCCATCCCACATCCGCGGCCGGTGACCCCGCGCCTTCGCGGCCGGCTCCACCAGCTCGCGTTCCTGGCCTCGATCCCGGCCGGGGCGGGGCTGCTGCTGGCCGCCGGCTCGGGGCGGGCCCGGCTGGCCGCGCTGGTCTACGTGGTCAGCCTGGTCGCGATGTTCGGGACCAGCGCCGCCCTGCACCGGCGCACCTGGTCGGCCAGGGCCTGGCTACGGATGGACCGGCTGGACCGGGCGATGATCTACGTGCTGATCGCGGGCAGCTACACGCCGGTGATCCTGCTCGCGCTCCGGCCCGGCTGGCGGGTGGCGTTCCTGGCCCTGGTCTGGACGGTGGCCGCCGCCGGGATCGTGCTGGTGCTGCTGCGGACGGCCAACCCGGTCGTCGGCCTGACCCGGATGGTGCTGTACCTGGGCCTCGGCTGGATCTCGGTCCTGCTCCTGCCCCAGCTGGTCGGCACCCTCGGCTTCGGCAAGGTCGCCCTGGCCATTGTGGGCGGGCTCTTCTACACCGTCGGGGTGGTCGTGCTCATCCGCCAGCGCCCCGACCCCGCCCCCCAGGTGTTCGGCTACCACGAGGTGTGGCACGCCTTCACCGTCGCCGCCGGGGCCTGCCACTTCGCCTTCATCTGGCTGCTGGCCACCGCCGGCTGAGCCCGGCCGCCCGGGGGATGCCCCTGAGACGCCCGGCCCGATTCCAGGGACACGTCCAGGGTCGATCCCGATGCCGGCGCGCCGCCGGTGGGCGACCCTGCCCAGGGACGCGCGGCGACGGCGGGAGGACCTCATGGGAGAGCTCGCGGAAGGCCTGCTCTCGCTGTCCGGCTGGGCCGCCCTGGCGTTCCTGTTCACCCTCCCGGCGCTGGAGGCCCCGGCCTTCCTGGGGCTGGTCCTGCCCGGGGAGGTGGCCCTGCTGCTCGGCGGCGTGCTGGCCCAGCAGGGGCGCATCCCGCTGGCCGCGGCCCTGGCCGTCGGCACCGCCGGGGCCCTGGCCGGCGACTCGGCCGGCTACTGGATCGGCCGCCGCTGGGGGCCGCGCCTGCTCGCCTCCCGGCTCGGCCGCCGGGTCGGGCCGGCCCGCCTCCACCGGGTCGAGTCGCTGCTGCTGAAGGGCGGCGGCCGGGCCCTGGTCGTCGGCCGCTGCACCGCCGGGGCCCGGGTCGTGCTCCCCGGCCTGGCCGGCATGCTGGGCCTGCGCTACCGGACCTTCGCCCTCTGGACGGGGGCGGCGGCCAGTGTCTGGGCGGTCGCCCACGTCCTGGCCGGCTACGCCGCCGGGGCCGGCTGGCGCCACGTCCACCACCTCAGCGG
>JASLBL010000249.1 GCA_030146615.1 Actinomycetes bacterium | reverse complement strand
CGAGCAGCTCGCCCTGGTCACCCGCTGGGGCGACACCCTGGCCGAGATCGCGGTCCAGGAGATGCTGCACCTGACCCTGGCGACCAACCTGCTGACCGCGGTCGGCGCCACCCCGCACTTCCACCGGCCCAACTTCCCGATCCGCTGCCAGTGGTACCCGCCGGACGTGCAGGTGGCGCTGGTGCCGTTCGGCGAGGAGGCGCTGCGCCACTTCCTGTACCTGGAGCGCCCCGACCACGTCGACGTGGCCGACGCCGAGCTGTTCTCGGTGGTGTGCGAGTGCCGGCCCCTGACCGCGACCCCGACCCCCCTGATGGCCGAACCGCAGGACTACACGACCGTCGGGCACCTGTACCGCAGCATCGGTCACGGCTTCGCCCGCCTGGTCGAGCGCTACGGCGAGGCCGAGGTGTTCATCGGCCCGCCCGAGGCCCAGGCCACCCGCGAGCTGCTCGGCTGGTCGGAGCTGATCGCGGTCACCGATCTGGCCTCGGCCGAGGCCGCCATCGCGACCATCGTCGAGCAGGGCGAGGGCGCCGACGGCGACTGGCGCGAGGCCCACTTCGGCCGCCTCGCCACCGTCCTGGAGGAGTACCTGGCCGCGACCGAGGCCGACCCGAGCTTCGAGCCGGCCCGGCCGGCGCAGCCCGCCTACGTGCGCCGCCCGCCCGACCAGCCGCTGGCCGTGGTCATCAGCGACCCGCTGACCGCGCAGGTCGCCGACGTGTTCGACGCCGCCCACCAGACGCTGCTGCAACTGCTGTGCCGGCTGTTCGTCCACGACGAGGAGACCGACCGGGAGGTGGACACCCTGGCCGGCGCCGCCATCGGGCTGATGGCGGCGGTGCTGCGGCCGCTGGGGTCGGTGCTGACCACGCTGCCGCTCGGCCCCGACCACCCTGGGGAGCTGGCCGGCCCGGCGTTCTTCATGGTCCACCCGTCCCAGTTCCTGCTGCCCTGGCGGGAGGCTGCCTGGAAGGTGATGATCCAGCGCCTGGGGGTGATGGCCGACGCCTGCGTGCGGCTCGGCTGCGAGCCCGGCCTGGAGCGGCTGGCCGAACTCGAGGAGCCGGTCCGCGGCTTGGCCGCCCGGCTCCAGAGCCACCTGGACGAGCGGGCGGCCGCCGCCGCCGGATAGGCCGCGGGTGCCGCTCGACACGGATCTCGGCTGCTCAGGTTGGATGCCTCGTCGATCCAGACGGGCCTGGAAGGAACCCGTCGGATCGTCTGGATGATCAACGGATGATCAAGAGCGTCAGTCGACTGCCTCGAAACAGCGCCTCTACGGGCGCTGTGGCGTTGCCGGAGCAGACTTGGCGGGACGTCGTGCTTTCATGGTCGCCATGGACACCGAGCACACCGCCCAGCGGGTCGCGCTGGTGGCGGGAGCGACACGGGGAGCCGGACGCGCCATCGCGGTCGAGCTGGCCCGGGCCGGGCTGCACGTGTATGCCACCGGGCGCAGCAGCCGCGCCGCGGGGAGGTCGGAGATCGGGCGGCCGGAGACGATCGAGGACACCGGCGACCTCATGACCGCCACCGGCGGGCGCGGCACGGCCCTGGTCGTCGACCATGAGGACCCCGCGGCCGTGGCCGGCCTGGTCGCCCGGATCGAGTCCGAGCACGGCCGCCTGGATGTCCTGGTCAACGATATCTTCGGCGGCGACCGCTACGCGCAGTGGCACACACCGATGTGGGAGCACGACCTCGCCGGTGGCCTGCGGATGCTGCGGATGGGGGTGGACATTCACCTCATCACCGCCCACGCCGCCCTGCCGTTGCTGCTGCGCAGCGACTGCGGGCTGCTGGTCGAGATGACCGACGGCACGGCCGAGGTCAACGCGAACTACCGCGAGGGGGTCGGCTTCTTCTACGACCTGGTGAAGGCGAACGTGAGCCGGATCATCCTCGCCCTCGCCCACGAGCTGCGCGACCGGCCGGCGACGGCGCTCGGGGTCACGCCCGGCTGGCTGCGCTCGGAAAACATGCTCGACATCTTCGGGGTCACCGAGGAGACCTGGCGCGACGCGCTCGCCAGGACGCCGGGATTCGCGATCTCGGAGTCGCCGACCTACGTCGCCCGCGGGGTCGCCGCCCTCGCCCAGGACCCGGAGGTGGCCCAGTTCGCCGGTCAGGTGCTCACCGCCCGCCAGCTGGCCGACCGGTACAGCGTGACCGACGCCGACGGCTCGCGCCCGGACGCCTGGGGCTACATCGCCACCTACGGCATGGAGGAACAGAGCGGCAGGGACATCGAGCGGTTCCGCTGAGAGACGAACCGCCCCATGGAGTGCCTAGCGGATCTGGGAGCTGGCGGCGGGACTCGAACCCCCAACCCGCTGTTTACAAGACAGCGGGCAACCGTCCACCGGTGCTGCTGCCTGCTGTCCTTGCAGCTCCCGTCGAGCGGGTCGTCCAGCCAGTACGCTGCTGACCGGCCGAATGGTGCCGGGTGGAATGACGAACGGAATGACCGGCGCTGCGCATCTCCGCCGTCCGGGTGGGCCAGCGTCGGCTTGGATGACACATTTCCTCCTGGCGCAGTGTCTGGCCGGTGCACCCGTGGCGCTGGTTCGAGCTCTCTGCGTGCTGTTGGCCTGGCAGGGGGCGCCGCCCGCCGTCGGCTCCCCGGTGTTGGACGCCAACGTCGTGGTGATCCCGGCCTTGATCGGCTTTGTCCTGCTGCTCACCCCGACCGGGAAGCTGCCTTCGCCGCGCTGGCGCTGGTGGGCCAGGGTCGCGGCGGCCGCGCCGCTGGTGGGGCTGGTGTCGTTGGCGCTGGGGCCGTTCCGGGGACCCGACCAGTCGGTCGCCAACCCGCTCACTATCGATGCCTTGGCTGGTCCGCTGTTAGGGGTGCGCACGGTCGCCTTCGTGGTTGCCGGGCTTGCCATCCCAGTGGGCGCCTGGTCGCTGGTGGTGCGCTTCCGTCGCGCCCGCGGGGCGGAGCGCCAGCAGCTGCGTTGGCTGGCCCTGGCCGCGGCGCCGGTGGCGGTGGCGCTGGCGGCGCTGGCGACCCAGGCGCTGACGGGCAACGAGGTCGACCTCGACTGGCTGCCCGGGATCTGTCTAGCGATCCTGCCCCTTGGGATCGGAGCGGCGATCCTGCGCTATCGGCTGTATGACCTGGACCGCATCATCAGCCGCGCCGTGGCCTACGGGCTGCTCACGGTGCTGCTGGGTGGCGGCTACGCCGCGGTGGTGCTGGGGCTGGGCCAGCGCCTCGGCCAGGACTCCAGCCTCGTGGTGGCCGGGGCGACGTTGGCGGCAGCGGCGCTGTTCCAGCCGGCTCGCCGCCACATCCAAGCCCTGGTTGACCGGCGGTTCAACCGGCGCCGCCACGACGCCGCCCAGACCACGGAGGCGTTCAGCACCCGCCTGCGCGACGAGATCGACCTGGACACCCTGACGGTCGAGCTGCTGGCGGTGGACGACCAGACTATGCAGCCGACCCAGGCGTCGCTGTGGCTGCGACCCTTGCACGCGGCGTCCAATGCGATCGGTGGCCCCGCAGCGTCTCGGTGATGCTCCATGTGGCAGACTCGTGCTCGTGAGTGAGGGACCGAGTCCGGTGTTCGGGGTCGCTGATCGGTTCGTGGGCCGCTGGGCGGAGGTGGAGCCGACCCAAGGGCTCATCTACGGGCTGGCCGGCACGCCGGGGAGGCTGTCGGACTGGAGCCCCCAGGGTCGCGCCCGGGTGGCCGACGCCCTCCGCCACGGGCTGGCCGAGCTCGACCGGACACCGCTGGGAGATGGCGCCGACCGGCGCGCCGCGGCGGTGATGCGCGACCGGCTCCGGGTTTGGCTGGCGTCGGCCACTGCCCAGGACTGGGCACGGGAGCTGGACGCCGGGTTCCTGGCCCCACCGGCGATGGACCGGATGGCGCTGGCCACCGCACCGGTCACCGACGCCGAGGACGCCGAGCTGTTGGCCTCACGGCTGACCGGCGTGCCGGCTGGGATGCAGGGCTATACAGCGGCGCTGCAGCTCGGCCTGGAGGAGGGCCGCCCAGGCGCCGGTGTCCTGGCAGAACGGCTGGTCGCCATGCTGCGGGCCAGCGCCCACTCCGACGGCGGCTACTTTGGTGGACTGGCTGCCAAGGCGGCGGCGCTGGCTGGGGTCGACATCCGGACGGCACGGCACCTGCAGAAGGCCGGGCGGGCCGCCGACGGGGCCTATGACCAGCTCGCCGACTGGCTGGAGGACGAGTATTTCCCGCGGGCAGCCCCCAATCCCGCGGTGGGGCCGGAACGGTATGAACGGGCGCTCCAGGAGCACCTGGGACTGACCGCCGATCCGGTGGAGCTGGCGGCCTGGGGCTGGGAGGAGCTGGACCGGCTGGAGGGCGAATTGCGCCGGGAGGCCGCGGCCGGCTGGCCCGGGGTGCCGCTGGCCGAGGTGCTGGACCGCCTGGACCACGACCCGGGCGAGCCGTCGGCAGCCGGGCCAGCTGAGCTGCTGGACTGGCTGGGCCAGCTCGACCAGCAGGTCGCCCGGCGGCTGAGCGAGGAGTTCGACATCCCGCCACAGCTGAGCGTCCTGCGCCACGAGCTGGCGCCCCCGGGCTCGGCCGCCGGCGCCTACTACCTGCCCCCGACCGAGGACGGCGCTCGACCAGGGGTCGTCGTCTGGACCATGCCGGCCGGGCGGGTACCGCTGTGGCGCTGGCAGACCTTCTCCCACCACGAGGGCATCCCGGGCCACCACCTGGAGCTGGGCGGGGTCCGGTTCCTGCCGGCGCCACTTTCCCGGTTCCAGACCAGCCTGGGCGAGATCTCGGGCTACAGCGAAGGCTGGGGCCTGTACGCCGAGCGGTTCATGGACGAACTCGGCGCCTTCGACCGGCCCGCCACCCGCCTCGGCTTCCTGGTGTCGCAGGCCTTCCGCGCCATCAGGGTCGTCCTCGACACCGGGCTCCACCTCGGCCTGCGCGTCCCGGCCAGCCTCGCCGACCCGACCGCCGGCCAGGTCATCACCCTCGAGGTCGCGGTCGGGTTGCTGGTCCGCCATGGCTGGCAGACCCAGGACTTCGCCCGCTCCGAGGTGCTGCGCTACCTGGGCTGCCCGGCCCAGGCCGTCGCCTACAAGATCGGCGAGCGGGAATGGCTACGGGTGCGGGCCCAGGCCCGCCACCGCGTCCCCGGGTTGACCAACCGACAGTTCCACGCGGCCGCGCTGCGGCTCGGACCCCTGCCGCTCCGACTCCTCGGACCCGAAGTCCTCACCGCACTCGGTGACGTCGCCTCAGATCCGCTTCCGCCGCAGCCCCGCGTCACCTAGCTCCCAATAGAGATCGTCCTGCTGCGGAATCCTCCAGACGCCGTCTCTCCAACACCCCAGGCCCTGTAGATGCTCTGAACTACGGGTCGAGCCTGCTCACGTTGGATGCCTGGTCGGTCCAGACGGCGCCAACAGATCCAGAAGGATCGTGAGGTTGAGAGATCCGAGCCGCGCCTTCAGATGCTTGGTCGCGGTCGAAGTCAGCCTGGTCCGCCACGGTCCGCATGGGCGTCCATAGGCCCTCGCCGTTGCCGATGCCGTCTTCCGGATGGTCTTCCTGTTCGGCTATGCCACCATCGGGCTAGTGGTGACCCTCCTCCGGCCGGCCAACCGACCGGCTGTCGGGGCCATGCACGACCGTCGTCAGGTGAGCGACGTGAGCTACGCGGACCGGGAGGGAGGACACGTGCGTCGCGCCATCCAGGTTCTCGGCGTTGCCGTGATGGCGGCCGGGCTCCTCCTTGACAGCTCGGTGCGAAGCCGCAACCGGCGCGCCGGCAAGACGTCCGACAAACACCGCACGAGTCGCCTCCCGGTGTTGCTCTTCTGGATCGGTGCGGTGCTGCTGGTGCTCTCGTCCATCCAATGAGGGTCTTGGTGCGGGAGGCGGGGCGGCACACCTACGTAGCGAAGCGGGGGCGAGGCGCGTCTCCGGCGCGATGGGAGACAGAGGAATGACATCCCTTTGCCGAGTTGCCGCCAGATGAGCCCAGGCAGCTCTGACCTGCGCTTTTGGGAGCTGGCGGGGGGACTCGAACCCCCAACCTGCTGTTTACAAGACAGCTGCGCTGCCGGTTGCGCCACGCCAGCGGGTGGGTCAAGGGTACGTGATCAGGGGGGTGGGTGGCGGCGGCGGCGGACTTCGAAGAGGGCGAGGGCGCCGGCGACGGAGGCGTTGAGGCTTTCGATCTGGCCGGACATGGGGATGTGGACCAGGACGTCACAGGAGTCGCGGACGAGGCGGTGGAGGCCGGTGCCTTCGCTGCCGACGACAATGCAGACGGGCTCGTCGGCGAGGTCGAGGGTGAAGAGGCTGGCGTCGGCGGTGCCGTCGAGGCCGATGGTCCAGATTCCGGAGGCTTGGAGCTGCTCGATGGCTCGGGCGAGGTTGGGGACCTCGGCGACGGGGAGGTGCTCGAGGGCGCCGGCGGAGGACTTGACGGCGACGGCGGAGAGGGGGGCGCTGCGGTGGCGGGGGAGGATCAGGCCGTGGGCGCCGGCGGCTTCGGCACTGCGGGCGAGGGCGCCGAGGTTGTGGGGGTCTTCGACGCCGTCGAGGGCGAGGAAGAAGGGGGGCTCTCGGCCGGCGAGGGGGGTGGCCAGGAGCTCGTTGAGGCCGATGGGCTGGATGGGGGCCACGACGGCGAGGACGCCCTGGTGGGCGCCGCTACGGGCTTCGGCGTCGATCAGGGAGCGGGGGACGGTCTGGATCTCGACGCCGCGGCGCTGGGCCAGGTCGAGGAGGTCGCCGAGGGCGGCCCGGCCGGCGCCGGAGGCGAGCAGGATCCGGTCCATCGGGCGGCCGGCGCGCAGGGCCTCGACGACGGGGCGGCGGCCCTCGATCAGGGTGCGGCCCTGACCGGGGCGGACCGCCTCCCTGGCCGCGTCGAGCTGGGTGCGGCGGCGGGCCTGCTTGGCCTGTCGGGCGCCGGAGCTGGCGCGGCGCTTCTCGGACGGGGCCTGAGGGCGGCGGGCCTCTCCCCCGCCGTCGGGTTCCCGGGGCCGGCCGCCCGGG
>JASLBL010000238.1 GCA_030146615.1 Actinomycetes bacterium | reverse complement strand
CACATATATGTAGTGGTCCTTGGTCTGCTTTAGGACGAGTTCACGGTACACCGCGGTCAAGATCCTGCGGTCCCGCTCGCCCAGCCGTGGTTCGGCCAGTGCCGCCTCGATGACGCCAACGGGCTGGGCATCGGTGGTCTCGGCAGGCCAGTACCCCAACAGGCGCGAGAGTGACCCTGGGGGGAGTTGCAGCACATGCTCCAGCATCCTGACCCGTGGCGGCCGGGGGGCGTGCTCGCCTCGCTCCCACTGGGCGACCACCGTGTGGCTGGCCTCCACGGCCTCGGCCAGGGCCCGCAGGGACATGCCGGAGTCCTCCCGCGCCTGCTTGAGCGCTTCGCTGAATGCCTCCAGCTCCGGCTTTGCCGCCATCGTCTCCCTCTCAACACCCTTGGGCCGGCTGAGCATGCCCCACGCGATGGTGTGGCGTCCAGATAATCCTCCGGGCGTGCGACTTTTACGGACGGTCGTGTGTGTTCCTTGCCAACCGTCTGGAAAGTTCGTACGCTTGCCGCCATGTGATGGTCACCCCACCAGGGCACCAAGTCGAGAAGGAGTCGCTCATGGTCAGCAGGAGAGCACCAGCGTCCAAGTCCACCTATCTGCTTCCCAGCGAGGTCGCAGAGGTGCTACAGGTCTCCCCCAAGACGGTCACGCGGTGGGCCAAGGAGGGCAAGCTTGCCTCCCGCCGGACCTTGGGCGGTCACCGTCGTTACGCCCGGGCCGACATCGAGTCCCTGGCGGAGCGCCTCGAGGAGCAGATCCCCGCCTGAGTCGCCATGAGCATCCTGGCCCAGCGATCGAGTTCTGCCGCCTCGAGGCCGGCAGGCGGCGTCTCGACCCATTCCCCAGGCCAGGTCCAAGGGGCTGGCGCCGATGACCCGGGACGAGCTGCTCCAACTCCCCCCGATGATCACCGTGCCGGTCGCCGGGCGGATCCTCGGTCTCAAGAGCCGGTCGGCCGCCTACCGAGCCGCAGCCAGAGGCGATCTTCCCACCATCCGCATGTGCGGCAAGCTGTTCGTCCCCACCGAGCTGGTCCTCCAGAAGATCGGCCTTCGTTCTCCGGTCGACGTCGAGCCCAGGGCGGCCAGCTGATGCGCGGCGCCGTCTACAAGCGCGGATCCACCTGGACCTGGCACTTCGACGTTGACCCCGATCCGCTGACCGGCCGCCGCCGCCAGCGGACCAAGGGCGGCTACCAGACCAAGAAGGCCGCCGAGCAGGCACTGGCCGAAGCGATCGGCCAATGGCGCGCCGGACGGCTCCCCCAGCGTTCCACCCACACCCTCAGCCACTTCCTGCAGCAAGAGTGGCTGCCGGCGGTGAAGCCGCGGCTGCGCCCCTCCACCTGGGCCAACTACCGCACCTACACCGCCGCCTACGTCGTGCCGATCCTCGGCCAGGTCAAGCTGCAGGCGCTCACCCCCGTGCAACTCAACCACCTGTATGCCCACCTGCTTCAGCGTGGCCGGCGCAAGACCATCAGCGGTGGCCAGAGCGGGCTGGCGCCAAAGACCGTCCGCAATGTGCACCTGATGCTGCACAGCGCCCTGCACGACGCCATGCGTTGGGGGTACCTGGTCCGCAACGTCGCCGAGGCGGCCGACCCACCGGCCGCCCGCACCCCCGAACAGAAGGTCTGGTCGCCCCAGGAGCTGGGCACATTCCTCGACCATGTTCGTGACGACCGGCTGTATGCGCTGTGGCTGCTGGTCGCCACCACCGGGATGCGCCGCGGCGAGCTCGCCGGGCTGCGCTGGGTCGACATCGACTTCGACCACGCCACCGTCTCCCCCACCATCCCCCGCGTGGTCGTCGACCACCAGGTCCACGAGTCGGCACCCAAGACCGAACGGGGCCGGCGCCGCCTCGCCCTCGACCCCATCACGCTTGCGGCACTGCAAGCCCAACGCCAGCGCCAGGCCGAGGACCGCAAGGCGGTCGGAGGGCGCTACCGCGACCACGGCTATGTCTTCACCTGGCCGGACGGCCGGCCGCTACACCCCGAAAACATCGCCCACTGGTTCGAGCAGCACACCAGGGCCGCCGGGCTGCCGCGGATCCGCTTGCATGATGTCCGCCACAGCTACGCCACCGCAGCCCTCAAGGCGGGAATCTCGGCGAGGGTGATCAGCGAGCGCCTCGGCCACGCCAGTGTCGCCTTCACCCTCCAGACCTACGGCCATGTCATTCCCGGCATGGACCGGGACGCGGCGGCGACCGTTGCCGACCTCATCCTCACCAGCACGCAGAACGGGCCCGGAACCGTGGTCCCGGACCCCTCCGCTAACAAATCCGCTAACAGCGGCCCGCAGAGCGACGCACCCATGAAGGAGGTGAAGGACGAACGCCCTGCTCAGTAGTGGTGGCGGGGGAGGGATTTGAACCCTCGACCTCTGGGTTATGAGCTGTTGGAGCGCCGTCCCGACCGGTCCCGCAGCTTCCCACCACACCGCATCTCACCAGCGGATTCACCGCCGATCCAGTGCCACTGGCTCCCGCTGGTCTCCGCCCGGTCCCGACCCGTCCCGCTGCCAATTCCGCTGCCATTTCCGGCGCCGTTCAATCTCCTTCGGCCGCTCGTGAAGCGAGCCTAAGCAGTCCCCACACCACACAACTGCCTTCCCTCCTCCTGCCGGCGGCTGAGGCCCCCACGGCCAACCGCGCCGCACGAGCAGGACGGCCGCCGGGGGGTGTGGCGGCATGACTGCTCGCTCCTGGCGCGACCTGGCCGCCTGCCTCGACCTCGTGTCGGCCGACTACGACCCGTTCTTTGCCGACAGCGCCGAGCTCCAGGCTGAGGCCATCA
>JASLBL010000191.1 GCA_030146615.1 Actinomycetes bacterium | reverse complement strand
CTCGCCACAGGAAGGCGGGAGCGTCCGACCGTGGGCTTCTGGTCCTCATGCCATAGGCCGCTCCTTCAACAGGACTGCTACCAGCCATGGCGGCTTCCGGGCATCAGCTGCGCCGCCTTCTGCACACCTCCTCCCGACTCGCTGGTTCGACCGGTCCCCAACTCGGGCAGCCCGGCGGTGGGCGCCACGGACGATGACTCCCGTCTCTATCGACTCCTTGGAAGGGCCTCCATGACGCGTAGCACCAGCTAAATCGCTTGCCGACTACAAGCCGTTACAGCTGCTCGCCGACCCTGCCGGATGCCCTAGGAGCCGACCCCGCCGGAGTTGACGTTTCGCGGGACCGTGAACAGGACCAAGCAAAACAAGGAAAATGATTGGATCTCTTGCTTGCAAAGAGAACCTACAGAGTTCTAGGGAATTACGGCCAGGATCCTGGCTAGCTTGACCTGATCAGCCTGGCAAATCCCCTGCATATCGACCGCGAGCACCGAAACAACCGGCCAGGTCGCGGCAGTTTGCTCGCCACGACCGGTTCGTCGAAACTGCTGCCTTCTATGTCCGGTCCCTCCATGGAAGGACGCTCCTTGTGAAGCGAAGGCTGCTTATCCCCCTTGCCATTGTCGGGCTGCTGGCCGCCATCCCCCTCAGCCGGGCCGGCGCCGCCACTCGGACCACCAGCGACGTCACCCTCATCTCCGACCCGTCGGCCGTGGTCGGCACCTCTACCCTGACCCGGACCGACAGCGGCATCTCGTTCTCGCTGGAGACTACTGGGCTGGAGCCCGGCCATGCAGTGACCATCTGGTGGATGGTGGTCAACCCCGACGGTGGCGTGGCCGTGCTGTATGCCGCCGGCCACGTCATCGACGAGGACGGCACCGCCGAGTTCGGCGGCTACCTGCAGGTCGGCGACAGCGACGGCGCGCTCTCCATGGGGACCGACACCAGCCTGGAGGATGCCCTGGAGGCCACGGTGTACCTGGTCGTCCGCGACCACGGCCCCGCCAACCCCAGGACGGTCACCGCCCAGATCCACACCTTCGGCGAGTGCAACCCGACCTGCACCGACCTACAGATCTCGGAGCACCAGCCCAGCTGAAGCACCCCTTCGGCCGGCGAGTGGGTTGAGGCTAAAGCCGCTCAGCCCACCCCACCCACTCGTCGGTGACGATGCCGCGGTGGTCGGCGGATCTTCTTGGCGGGAGAGATGACCGGCCGCTGCGGCTTCGCCAGGCTTGCCTCCAGAGGGTCGGCAAGGCCGGTCTTGCCGAACCGGCGGCCGATCCCGGTCTCTGGTCACAGAGAAGCGAGCGCAAGGCGTCCGCAATTCAGACGCCACCATAGCCCCGTGGTCCGCGCTGGTCCGCAGCCAACGGACAAACCATGGACAACAGTGGGCACGAGCGGTCACCAACCGATCAGCGAACCGCAGGTCGTCGAACCTACAGCCTCCTGACTTGGGGCGTAGAAGACAACCGCAGTGGAGTTCGAGTCTCCCCGCCCAGGCTGCCGCGAGCCCTCCGGGCTCTTGCCCACGAGGCGGTGGTCACCGAGGACCGGCCTCACCCTGCAGTCGAGCTGGAGCCGTAGCAGCCAGGTGTGAGCGCTGTCGTTCTCATGGGCCGTGCCACATATCATAGGGGCAATCAAATGGGTGATGCCAATTTTGCATTCTCGCAGCTCAGACGCCTGAGAGCTCACATCCCTTGGCCGCCCCCGTAGTACGTGCCATAAGCAGCGGTCACCAGCGGTATCCAGCGGACAATCACGGTCACTCCAATCAGGCCGTTGGGCTGGGCACCGGTCCTTGACCTGCGGTGGGAGAGGAACCCGAAACTGCATGGCATGCAAAGGGTCAAGCCGCGGCGGGTCGGCTCAGCTTGCTGGCTAGTGACCACGCGGCGAAACCAACCTGAAGCGGCGGCCGCTCCAGTGCGAAGCTATTGACGCCTCAGGGCGCCCTCTGCTTGAGTCGCAAGATGGGCATCCCGGTGGTTCGCTTGATCTTCGGCTACGACGGCGAAGAGGTGACGCTGTTGTCCCAGCAGCGCATGGAGATGGCGCTGCCGCCGGGCGATCTCGACATGCCGACCGACAGGGAGGGGTTCTGGATAGAGGTCCGCAGGGCGGACGGTGAGGTCATCGACCGCCGGGTGGTGCGGGATCCACTCCTACGCGAGGTCGAGGTGTTCTCCCCAGAACGCGCACCGCGGTGGGTGCCGGTCGACCGGCCACAGGGCGCGTTCACCGTCGTGGTCCCCGACCGTCCCGAGGCAGACTACGTGGCGCTCGTCGCGAATGGGACGAGCGCGATCGAGGCGCGCTTTTCGGGGCCGGGACCACAAGAGGTCACCCGCTTCGCGCTCGAGCCCGGTCCGAGTGAGGACGCGTGAGCACCGCGGACGGACACGTCGTCGGAACGACGCACATCGTCGACAACGGACCCGTGACGGACCGCTGGAACCTCGTGCTCATGTCCGAGGGGTACACGGCCAACCTGATCGGGCCCGACAGGCAGTTCACGAGGGACGCCCGTTCCTTTGTGACGACGATGTTCGCGACTCCACCCTTCGACCGTCTTCAACGCGCGATCAATGTCTTCCGGGTCGACGTGGTGTCCGATGAGGCAGGAGCCGACAACCGCTGCGCCAACCCAGCGACGACGGTACGGACCTTCTTCGACGCGGTGCAGTGCTCCGACGGCATTGCTCGCCTGCTTGTCGTCAACAACAACACCGCACTGGCCGTCGCGAGCGCCCAGGTGCCGCAATTCCACATGGTCATCGTCATCGTCAACATTACCGCCTATGGCGGGTCGGGAGGGCCCGTCGCCGTCTTCTCGCTGCACTCGGTGGCCAATCAGATCGGGCTGCACGAGATGGGCCACACCGCGTTTGGCCTGGGCGACGAGTATCAGGCCCTCCTCGGGTGCGAGGTGGCCGAGGGGCACGAGGTCCACCCACCGATGGAGCCCGTCGAGCCTAACGTCACGCTCGATTCCCAGGCAGGCAAGTGGCGTGACCTGGTGGCGTCGACGACGCCGCTGCCGACGACGCGTAATCCCGACTGCAGGAGGTGCGACACACGGCCCAGCCCGGTGCCGGTGGGAACGATCGGCGCGTTCGAGGGCGCGCACTATTACCACTGCGGGGCCTACCGGCCGGCCTACCGGTGCCGGATGGGGGAACGAGTCGAGGACACCTTCTGCGACGTCTGTCAGCGTGTGATCGAGCGGCGCTTGGCGCCGCTTCTGCCCCCGAACAACGACGTCGCGGTGATGATCCTGGATGCGCAGGCGGAGAACGACTTCTTGAACGGCATCAGCAGCTCCAACTTCGCCGCGGCCATGAACGCGGTCGTGCGGATCCCCCACCTGATCGGCTCCATCAGGTTTCCCAGGAACTCGGCGGAGCCGATGGCCCCGACCGCAGTCTCAGGCCTCAAGAAGCGTCTGCTCGCAGTGTTCCCGACACCGGCGGTCGCACTCACGACCTACTTCAGCCTCGTCGGCGACGCGAACGCCGGGACCGTCGCCGTCCGCGACGCGCGCAGGAATC
>JASLBL010000101.1 GCA_030146615.1 Actinomycetes bacterium | reverse complement strand
GCTGGGCGACCGGGCCGGGCTGGTCGCCTTCGACCGGGAGGTCCGGGCGGTGGTCGGGCCGGGGCACGCCAGGGACCAGCTCTCGCGGGTCACCGAGGCGATGTACCAGCTCCAGCCGCTGCTGGTCGAGAGCGACTACCGCGGCGCCTTCGCCGAGACGCTGGCCCGGTTCCGGCGCCGGGCCATGCTGGTCGTCCTCACCGAGCTGGCCGAGCAGGCAGTGTCCGAGACCCTCCTGCCGGCGCTGCCGCTGATCGCCCGCGACCACCTGGTCGTGGTGGCCAGCGTGTCCGACCCGGAGGTCCGCGGCTGGGCGCTGGCCACGCCGGTCGAGCCGGGCGCCGCCTACCGCAAGGCCGCGGCCGTGGCCGCCCTGGCCGACCGCCGCCGCACCGTGGCCCGGCTGCGCGGGCTCGGCGCGGTGGTGGTCGACGCCCCGCCCGGCCGCCTCGCCCCCGACCTGGCCGACGCCTACCTGCGGGTCAAGGCCACCGGACGGCTCTGACCAGGGCATCCACCGGACCCCGGGAGCATGTTTGGGAACCCAGCAAGGCGAGTATTCATCTCCGTGGTGCAGCGATGAACCAGACCCGCAGCAGCCGACCACCGGAAGCGGCCGAGCCGCCACGACCCCCGAGCCGGGGGCGGCGGCCCAACACCGTTCCGGCGCTCCTGGCCGCGGTCGCGCTCCTGGCCGTGCTGGCCGCCGGGTGCGGGATCCCCAGGGACCCCGAGAGCACGCTGGACCGGGTCCGGGGCGGCACCCTCCGGGCCGGGATCACGGCCAGCGACCCCTGGACGACCCTCGAAGGCGGGCGGCCGGGCGGGGTCGAGGTCGAGCTGGTCGAGCGGTTCGCCGCCGAGCTCGGGGCCAGGGTCGAGTGGGTGGACGGGTCCGAGGCCGACCTGATCGGGGCGCTGGAGATGCGGGAGCTGGACCTGGTCGTGGGCGGGCTCACCGCCGACACGCCCTGGCAGGCCAAGGCGGCCATCACCCGGTCCTATGCCACCACCAGGGTGGTGGTCGCGGTCCCGTCCTCCCAGCCGGCGCCGGAGGACATCGCCGGCCTGCGGGTCGCCGTCGAGGCCGGGACCGACGCGGCCGGGATCCTGGAGGACAAGACCGACGCCATCGCGGTGCGGGTCCCGGACGTGACCGCGGTCAAGGGGTCGGCGGTGGCCATCGACGAGTGGCTGCTGGCCGACCTGGACCTGCGCGACACCGGCGTCCACCTGAGCAAGACCGAGCACGTCATGGCGACCCCGATGGGCGAGAACGCCTTCCTGGTCCGGCTGGAGCGGTTCCTCATCGACCACCAGGGCGAGGTGCCGGCCCTCCTGGACGCGGCGGAGGCCGGCCAGTGACCCCCGGAGGCCGTGATGAGTGAGCACCACGAGCTGCCGCCGGACAAGCACGAGAACCTGGAGAGGGCGGTGCGGCTGGAGTGGATCTCGATCCTCTACCTGCTGTCCGCGATCGTGGTGCTGTTCT
The DNA here is from genome assembly GCA_030146615.1 of Actinomycetes bacterium. Lineage (GTDB taxonomy): Bacteria > Actinomycetota > CALGFH01 > CALGFH01 > CALGFH01 > CALGFH01. The sequence continues at coordinate 14,355 of JASLBL010000101.1, read as the reverse complement.
TCACCCTCGGCAACTCGCAGGCGATGAAGGCGGCCTGGGTCGAGGACATCCTCGGGCTCACGCCCCCGATCGCCTTCCTGGTCGCCTCACGGGTCCGGAACCGCCAGCCCAACGACCGGTTCCCCTACGGCTACCACCGGGCCACGTCCATCGCCTACCTGGTCGCGGCGGTGGCCCTGCTCGCCCTCGGGGCCTTCATCCTGTACGACTCGGTGAGCAAGCTGCTCAAGTTCGAGCACCCGCCGATCGACCTCGTCAAGCCGTTCGGGGACCGGCCGATCTGGCTCGGGTGGCTGATGCTGGCCGCGCTCGCCTACAGCGCCGTCCCCCAGGTGATCCTCGGGCGGCTCAAGCAGCCGCTGGCCAAGGAGCTCAACGACAAGGTGCTGTACGCCGACGCGGAGATGAACCGGGCCGACTGGATGACGGCCGGGGCGGCCATGCTCGGGGTCGTCGGCATCGGGTTCGGGCTGTGGTGGGCCGACTCGGTCGCGGCCAGCATCATCTCGGTCGACATCGTGCGCGACGGGTGGAAGAACCTCCGGGTGGCCGTCGGTGACCTGATGGACAAGGAGCCGACGGTCGTCGACGACTCACGGCCCGACCCGCTGCCGCTGTGGGTCAAGAACGAGCTGATGGCGATGGACTGGGTCAAGGACGCCGAGGTCCGGCTGCGCGAGGGCGGCCACGTGTTCCTGGGGGAGGCGTTCGTGGTCCCGATCGACGACGAGGACCTGGTGGGCAGGATCGACCGGGCCAGCCAGCACCTGCTCGACCTGGACTGGCGGCTGCACGAGCTGGTGATCACGCCGGTCCCCGAGATCCACCGGCCCGAGCCGGCCGGCGAGGACGCCTGACCCGGCCGCTCAGCCGCCGGCGGCGTCCTTGAGCTGAGTCATGGTGAACAGGGGGCGCAGCTCGACCCCGATGTCGGCCAGGTTGGCCCGGCCGCCGGCCTCGCGGTCGATCACGCACAGGGCCACCGCGACCTCGGCCCCCTCGGCGCGGAGGGCGCGGCAGGAGTCGACCACGGCGCCCCCGGAGGTGACCACGTCCTCGACCACGACCAGGCGGCGGCCGGCGACGTCGAAGCCCTCGGCCAGGCGGCGGGTGCCGTACGGCTTGGCCTGCTTGCGCACGAACCCGGCCGGCAGGCCGGTGACCTGGGACAGGACCGTGGCCAGGGGCACCCCGCCGAGCTCGAGCCCGGCCAGGCCGTCGGCGCCGTCGGGGAGCAGCCCGGCCATGGCCTCGGCCAGCTCCCGCAGTAGCCGCGGGTCGGACTCGAACCGGTACTTGTCGAAGTACTCGCTGCTGGTCGCGCCCGAGCGGAGCACGAAGGTGCCGGTCAGGTGGGACGCCTCGTGCACCCGCCGGGCTAGGTCGCCCGCCGGGTCGCCGGTCGCGGGCCGGGTGGGGGTGGCATCGGAGGGGCTGGACGCCCCCACCACCGACGGTGGCTCGGCCGGGCTGGGCGGGACGCGGGGGTCGGCGGTGTCCATGGTCGGATCCTAGGCGCGGCCGTAGACGGGGATGGCAGCGCCGCTCGTCGGGGCCGCGTCGTCGCTGCACAGGAACCGGATGACGGCGGCGACCTGCTCGGGCGGGACCCACTTGGCGGGGTCGGCGTTGGGCTGGGCGGCGCGGTTGGCCGGGGTGTCGATGACGCTGGGGAGGACGGCGTTGCAGCGCACGCCGGCGGCCTTGTACTCGACGGCGACGGCCTGGGAGAAGGCGAGGACGGCGGCCTTGGCGCTGGCGTAGCCGCTGGCGCCGCGGAACGGGGCGACGGCGGCGCGGGCGGAGACGCAGACGACCGCGCCGCCCCCGGCGTCGACCAGGTGCGGCAGCACGGCCTGGGTGACCAGGTAGGTCGGGCGCAGGTTGAGGGTCAGCTGGCGCTCGAACTGCTGGACGGGCGTCTCGTGGACCAGGCCGCCGATGGCGAAGCCGCCGACCAGGTTGACCAGGGCCCGGAGCGGGGCCGCGGCCCGGTCGGCGGCGGCCACGGTGACCGCCTCGGCCACGTCGGCCGGCTCGAACAGGTCGGTGGCCACCGACTCCAGGCGGTCGTGGCCGACCAGGTCCTGGGGCGGCCGGCCGGAGCGGGAGGTGGCCACCACCCGCCACCCGTCCTCGAGGAAGGCCGCCACCACCGACGGCCCCAGGGCCCCGGTCGCCCCGGTGACCAGGACGGTGGCGTCGCGATCGGTCATGGTGCGGCCACGGCGGGTCGGTGGTCGCGTTCGGTCAGCCAGCCGCCGGTGTCCTCCTCGCCGAGGGCGCCGGTCAGGCCGCGGGCGGCGGCCCGGCGGCCGAGCACGACGATGTAGGTCAGGAACCCGGCCTCGGCGACCACCCCGATCCCGACCCGGAGCCAGGTCGGCCAGGGCCGGCCGGTGACGAACCCCTCGATGGTGCCGGCGACCAGGAAGGCGGCGACCAGGCCGAGCACGATCACCACCGCCCGCCGGCCCTCGGTGGCCAGGGCCTGCATCCGCGGCCGGTCGCCCGGGTCGATCAGGGTCCAGCCCAGGCGCAGCCCGGCCCCGCCGGCCACGAACACGCTGGTCAGCTCCAGCAGCCCGTGGGGCAGGATCAGGCCCCAGAACTTGGGCTGCTGGCCGACGGCCGCGAACAGGCCGGCGACCAGGCCCAGGTTGGCGCCGTTGAGGACCAGCACGTACAGGGTCCCGACGCAGAGGAAGATCCCGAGCGCGAACGCCTGGAAGGCGACCAGGACGTTGTTGGAGAACACCTGGGAGGCGAACTGGGCCGCCGGGGCGGAGGAGTAGTAGGCCTCGAAGTCGCGGTTGACGTAGGCCTCGCGGACTGCCGGCGGGGCGGCCGCCTCGACCGCGGTGGGCGAGTTGGCCAGCCAGAGCCCGAACCCGGCCGCCGGGAGCAGGGTGGCCAGGGTGGCCGCGACCACGAACCAGCGGGCGTGCCAGACCGCCGCCGGGAACGACACGGTGAAGAACCGCCCGAAGGCCCGCAGGGTCCGGGGCCGGGTGCCGTACACCACCGACCCGGCCCGCGCGACCAGCCCGCTCAGCTTGGCCGTGAGGGCCGGGTCGCGGTAGTAGGTCTGGGCGTAGGACAGGTGGCCGGCGACCCGCTGGTAGAGTCGGACCAGCTCGTCGAGCTCGGCGGCGGAGAGGCGGCCGACCCCTCGCTGCGCCCGGCCGGTGAGCTCGGCCAGGCGGGTCCAGACAGGGCCGTTGGTCGCGATGTAGCGGTCGATGTCCACCGGCCGATTCTAGAGGGGATGCGGTCTCCGATGGCGCAGGTCGAGTCGGCCCGGATGGTCACGCCGGAGGCGGTGGCGCTCGAGTTCCGGACCGCCAACCTGGGCTCGCGCATCCTCGCCTACCTGATCGACATGCTGGTGGTGGTGGCCGGCATCCTGGCCGCGCTGTTCGCGGTGGCCCTGCTCGGGCAGGCGAGCGACGTGGTGGTGCCTGACTGGGTGGCCCTGACCATCGTGCTGGTGCTGCTGCCGTCGTGGTGGCTCGGCTACTTCATCGCCTTCGAGACCCTGTGGCGAGGGCGGACCCTGGGCAAGGCGGCCCTCGGGCTGCGGGTGGTGACCAAGGAGGGCGGGCCGGTCCGATTCCGCCACGCGGCCGTCCGGGGGCTGCTGGGGCTGGTCGACTTCCTCATCCTCGGCGGCTTCCTGGCGGTCGTGTTCATCCTGTTCACCCGGGACAACCAGCGACTCGGCGACCTGGTGGCCGGGACCCTGGTACTGCGCGAGCGCAGCGCCCTGGCCGCCCCGGCACCGGTCAGCTTCGCTCCCCCGCCGGGCCTGGAGCACTACGCCGCCACCCTCGACCCGAGCGGGGTCGGCAACGACGAGTACCAGGCGGTGCGGACGTTCCTGCTCCGGGCGGCCGGCCTGTCGCCCGGCCCCCGGGCGGCCCTGGCCCTGCAGCTCGCCAACCCACTGGCGGCCCGGCTGCGCCCGCCACCTCCGGCCGGGATCTCCCCCGAGCAGTACCTCCAGTGCGTGGCCGCCGCGTATCAGCAGCGCCAGCGCCTGGCCAGGGGCCCGGGTCCGGCGGCTCCGGCGGGAGCTGTGAGCGGGGCGGGGGCCGTGGACAACGCCGCTCGCTCCACTTCCGGGCCTGCTGTGGACAACGCCGCGCGCTCCACTTCCGGGCCTGCTAGCGTCCCCCTCCGGGGGGTCAAGCCCGGAGCCGGGTCGTTGCAGGCCGCCCCGGCGCCCTCAGAGCCTCAGGCCGCGGCGCCCCCGGAACCCCAGGAACGGGCCGGGGAGGGCGCGCGGCCCTCCCCGGGGGAGCAGGGCGGGTTCGCCCCGCCGGGCTGATTGTCGATCAGGTGCCCTCGGTCCAGGAGTGCAGGTAGCTCTCCTGGGCGTCGGTCAGGGTGTCGATCTCGATGTCCATCGTGGCCAGCTTGACCTTGGCCACCTCGGCGTCGATCTCGGCCGGGACGTCGTGGACCCGGACCTCGAGGCCCTGCTGACGCGACAGCCACTCCAGCGACAGCGACTGGTCCGCGAAGGACATGTCCATGACCGCGGCCGGGTGGCCCTCGGCGGCGCCCAGGTTGACCAGGCGGCCCTCGGCGACCAGGTTGATCCGGCGGCCGTCCTCCAGGGTGAACTCCTCGACGTTCTCGCGGACCCGGACGACCGAGCTGGCCAGGTCGGCCAGGGCACCCTTGTCGATCTCGACGTCGAAGTGGCCGGAGTTGGCCAGGACAACCCCGTCCTTCATGACCTCGAAGTGCTCGCGCCGCATCACGTCGCGGTCGCCGGTGACCGACACGATCACGTCCGCCTCGCGGGCCGCCTGGGCCATGGGCGCGACCTTGTAGCCCTCCATGGCCGCCTCGAGGGCGCGGATCGGGTCGACCTCGGTGACGACGACCTTGGCCCCGAGCCCGCGGGCCCGCATGGCCAGGCCCTTGCCGCAGTAGCCGAAGCCGGCGACCACGAAGGTCGTCCCGGCCAAGAGGAGATTTGTGGCCCGCAGGATGCCGTCGATGGTCGACTGGCCGGTGCCGTAGCGGTTGTCGAACAGGTGCTTGGTCGGGGTGTCGTTGACGGCGATGATCGGGTAGGCGAGGGCGCCCTCCCGCTCCATCTGGCGCAGCCGGATGACCCCGGTGGTGGTCTCCTCGGTGCCCGCCCGGACCTCGGGCAGCTGGTCGCGCCGCTTGGTGTGGAGCAGGGTGACCAGGTCGCAGCCGTCGTCCATGGTGATGTTGGGCCGGGTGTCGAGGGCCGCCTCCAGGTGGGCGTAGTAGCCGTCGGTGTCGACCCCGCGACGGGCGAAGGTGTCGATGCCGTAGTGCTCGACCAGCGCGGCCGCGGTGTCGTCCTGGGTCGACAGCGGGTTGGAGGCGCACAGCACGACGCCGGCGCCGCCGGCCTTGAGGGTGCGCATCAGGTTGGCGGTCTCGGTGGTCACGTGCAGGCAGGCCGCGACCTTGAGCCCTTCCAGCGGCCGCTCCTTCTCGAAGCGGGCGCGGATGTCACGCAGCACCGGCATGTGCCGGTCGGCCCACTCGATGCGCAGGCGCCCCTCGTCGGCCAGGGCGAGGTCGGTCACGTCGTACGGCAAAGCTCCTCCTCCGGATTGGATGAATGCCAGGACGCCGGCCAAGTATGCCCGACGCGCATGCGGAGGGCTTGCCGGAGTTGCAGCGCTCGCGAATGCGACGTCGATACTTGGCCGGCGTCCTGGAAGGCTACCGGATCAGGCGCCGGCCGCGGCCGCCGGGAGCAGCGACAGCACCAGCTCGCGGAAGCGGGGCCGGACGATGGCGGCGACCTCGAGGACCTCGGCGTGGCTGGTCGGGGTGCCGCCCGGCCGGTGCACGTTGGTGATGGCCGAGATGGCGGCCACCCGCAGGCCGTGGGCGCGGGCGGCGATCACCTCGGGCACGGTCGACATGCCGACGGCGTCGGCACCCCAGGAACGGAACATGGCGATCTCGGCCGGGGTCTCATAGGAGGGGCCGGCGGCGGCCAGGTACACGCCCTGGCGGACCGGCACCCCCTTGGCCGCGCCGGCCTCGACGGCCGCGGCCCGCAGGGCCGGGTCGTAGGCGCCGGCCAGGTCGACGAAGTCGGGGGCGCCACGCAGCGGGTTGTCGAACAGGAAGCTGATGTGGTCGGTCAGGACCATCAGGTCGGCCGGCTCGTAGTCGAGGTTGAGGCCGCCGGCGGCGTTGGTCGCGATCAGGGCCCGGCAACCGACCTGGGCCGCGACCCGGGTCGCGAACGCGACCTCGGCCGCGCTGTAGCCCTCGTAGGTGTGGACCCGCCCGGCCAGCACCAGCACCGGCACCCCGGCCAGCCGCCCGGCCACCACCGCTCCAGCATGGCCGGGCACCTTGGGCACCGGCATCCCAGGCACCTCCGCAGCCGGCACCCGGATGGCGTCCTCGACCTCGTCGGCCAGCCCCCCGAGCCCCGACCCCAGCACCAGCGCCACCACCGGCCGCTCGGCCAGCCGCGGTTCCAGCGCCGCCGCCGCCTCCCGCACCGCCTGGGGCACCGCGGGCCGGGCCGGCTGCGCCCCCGCCGGCCCGGCGGCTACCTCCTCCGCTGCCTCGGCCGGGGGGGTGTGGACAACCGGAGGACCGCCGCCCGCAGCCGGGCTACCCTCCCGTACTGGGGGCCCCGGCACCGGAGCGCGGGGGTCCGGCGTGCCCGGGGTCACGGCTTGGTCACCGGGATGCGCTCTGCGCAGCCAAGGCGGCCTTCACCTGGTCGAGGGTGGCGATGGGGGTGGGATCAACGCCTCGGGCGATGCCGAGGTAGGTGGAGGTGTAGTCGGCGAAGGCGGTCAGGCGGGCCAGGCGGGCCAGGTCCGGGCCGGTGCCGGCGGAGTGCTGGAGGGGGTTGGTGATCCCCAGGGCCTCGAGGACGGCTTGGATGCGGCGGGGGTCGCGGTCGTACTCGCCGGGCTCATCGCGGAGGAGGACCAGCTCGCGGTTTGGGCCGAGGCCGCCTTCGAGGCCCATGACGTCGTTGTGGTTGGCTTCTGGGAGTGGACCGGACACGACCGAGACCTTGGCGTTCTCGTTGCACTGGGTGCGGAACCGGGTGGCCGCGACCGCCCCCAGCTGGCCGCTGCCCCAGACGACGGGAAGCCGGTCGAGCAGTCGCAGCGCGGCCTGCTTGGCCGGGTTGGCGGCCGTCGCCACGTCGGGGCCGAGGGCGGCGGCCTCCTCGTCGAGGGTGTCGGCGGCGGCGCAGACCTGGTCGGTCAGCGGCGGCAGGACCCCGGCGGCCTCGGCGGCCAGGCACACCGGCACGACCAGTGACCACAGGGCCGCCCTGGGCATGCGGCCGCCCTCGATGGTGACCACGGGGGCACCCCGGGAGGCGGCCAGCTCGGCCAGGGCGCCGCCCGAGGTGACCGCGGCCAGACGGGCCCCGGCGGCCAGGCCCTGCTCGACCGCGGACAGGGTCTCGGCGGTGTTGCCCGAGTAGGAGGTGGCCAGCAGCAGCGTGCCGGGCCCGACGAAGGCGGGCAGCCGGTCGCCCTTGACGGCCAGCACGGGCACGGGCGAGGAGGCGAAGGCGAGCGCGGCCAGCACGTCCCCGGCGATCCCGGAGCCGCCCATGCCGGCCACGACCACCACCTCGGGCATGGGCCCGACCAGGACCGCGGCCTGAGCGGCGCGCAGCGCGACCCGGGCCTGGCCGCCGGCGCCGGCGACCTCGCCGAGCATGTCGCCCGGGTCGCGCCGGGCCAGCTCGGCGAGGTCGTCGAGCAGCGCGGCGGCGTCGGGGCCCGGTCGCGTCCCGTCGGGCCCGGAGAGGTCGATGGCGGGCCCGCTCACGCCCGGTCCGTCCCCGGCTTCTCGGCCTCCTCGATCAGCATGACCGGGATGTCGTCGCGCACCGGATACCGGTAGCGGCACTCGCCGCGGCACTCGATGACCTGCTCGGCCTCCAGGTACTCGACCTCGCCGTGGCAGTTCGGGCAGGCCAGGATCTCCAGCAGCTTGCTGTCAAGGGCCATCGTGGGCTCCCCTTCCTCGGACCGTCTCAGGCCGGCTCGCCGCCGACCGCCTCCAGCACCTCGTCCCGCACCCGGGCCATCTCGGCCTCGGTGACGGCTTCGACGTTGAGCCGGAGCAGGGGCTCGGTGTTGCTCGGTCGCAGATTGAACCACCAATCGGCGCTCTCGACGGTCAGCCCGTCGGCGAAATCGGTCGTCTCCGCCGGGTAGCGACCGGCCACCGCCTGGATGACCTCGTTCGGGTGGTCGACGCGGCGGTTGATCTCCCCCGAGGCGGCGTAGCGGCGGTACGGGGCGAGCACCTCCGACAGCGGCCGCCCGGCCCGGGACAGGGCGTCCAGGGTGACCAGGGCGGCGATCAGGCCCGAGTCGGCCCGGTAGTTGTCGCGGAAGTAGTAGTGGCCGGAGTGCTCGCAGCCGAAGATGGCCCCGGTCTCGGCCATCACGCCCTTGATGAAGCTGTGCCCGACCCGGGTGCGGACCGGGACCCCGCCGGCCTCGCGGATCGTCTCGGGCACGACCCGGGAGCAGATCAGGTTGTAGAGCACGGTCGCGCCCGGCTCGCGCTCGCACATCAGCCGGGCCACCAGGGCCCCGACCAGGCTGGAGGGCACGGTCGCGCCCTGCTCGTCGACCAGGAACACCCGGTCGGCGTCGCCGTCGAAGGCCAGCCCGACGTCGGCCCCCTCGGCCACCACCCGGGCCTGGAGCTCGCGGAGGTTCTCGGGGTTCAGCGGGTCGGCCGGGTGGTTGGGGAAGCTGCCGTCCAGCTCGAAGTACATCGACACCAGCTCGAACGGCAGGCCGGCGAACACGGCCGGGACCACGTGCCCGGCCATGCCGTTGCCGGCGTCGGCGACCACCTTGAGGGGCCGCAGGGCCGCCCGGTCGGCGAAGCCCTGCACATGGGCGGCGTACCGCTCCAGCAGGTCCTCGGCCTGGCGCTCGCGGCCCCGGCGGCCGGCGTCGGCGGCCGGCTCGCCGGCGGCGACCATCCGCTTGATGTCGGCCAGGCCCGACTCCTCCCCCACCGGGACCGCGCCCGGCCGGCACAGCTTGAGACCGTTGTAGCGGGCCGGGTTGTGGGAGGCGGTCAGCATCACCCCGGCGACGTCGAGGGCGCCGGAGACGTAGTAGAGCATGTCGGTCGAGCACAGCCCGACCCGGAGCACGTCGGCCCCCTGGGCCATCGCCCCGGCGGCCAGGGCGTCGGCCATCGGCTTGGACGACGGCCGCATGTCCTGCCCGATGGCCAGGGTCCCGGCCCCGGTGAGGGCCACGAACGCCCGCCCGACCCGCTCGGCCAGCTCCTCGTCCAGCTGGTCGGGGTAGACCCCGCGGACGTCGTAGGCCTTGAACACCTGATCGAGGGCGGCGGGCACGGCGGCTCCTTGCTGGGAGTTGCTGCGGCGGACCGGGACGCCCGCGATTCTAGTCCGGGCCGACCGATTGGGGCGCCGGCCGGCTCGCCAGCCACCACGGGAACTCCGCCGCCGGCATGGGACGGGCGAACAGGTAGCCCTGGGCCAGGGGCACGCCGGCCTCCCGGACCACGTCGGCCTGCCGCTCGGTCTCGACGCCCTCGGCCACGACCTCCAGCTCCAGGATCTCCCCGACGGAGAGGACCAGCCGGAACATCTCGTCGGCGCGGCGCTCGTCGCCCTGGCCGAGGAAGCTGCGGTCGATCTTGAGCTGGTGCACCGGGAACGAGCGCAGCGAGGCCAGGGAGGCATAGCCGGTGCCGAAGTCGTCGATGGCGATCCGCACGCCCGCCTCGGCCGCCCGCTGCAGCTGGACTCGGGCGTTCCGCTCGTCGATCAGCTCCGACTCGGTGATCTCGAGGGTCAGCCGGGACGCCGGCAGCCCGGTCTCCTCGAGGACCGCCTGGACGGTGTCGGCGAAGCCGGGGTCGTCGAGCTGGCGTGGGGCGACGTTCACGGCCAGGTGCAGCCCCTCGGCCTCTGGCCGACCGGCCCACTCGGCCATCTGGCGGCAGGCGCTGGCCAGCACGTGGTTGCCGAGCTGGACGATGTGGCCGGTCCGCTCGGCCAGCGGGATGAAGGTCCCAGGGGGCAGCAGGCCGAGGTCCGGGTGCTCCCAGCGGGCCAGGGCCTCGGCGCCGGCGCAGCGGCCGGTGCGCAGGTCGACATGGGGCTGGTAGTGCAGCACGATCTCGCCGCGCTCGACGGCGTGGGCCAGGTGCTCCTCCAGCAGCCGCAGCTGGGCGATCTCCCCGTGGCCAGCCTCGGTGATCCGCTCGACCCGGTTCTTCCCCCGGGCCTTGGCCGAGTACATGGCGATGTCGGCGCAGCGCATCAGGTCTCCGGCGGTCAGCCGGGGCGTCGCCCCGGCCAGGCCGATGCTGGCCCCGACGGTGACGGTCGCCCGGCCCAGCCGGAACGGCTCCAGCAGGCTCCGGCGGAGCCGGTCGGCGACCTCGTCGGCGTGGTCGGGCCGGTCAAGGCTGGTGAGCAGCAGCGCGAACTCGTCGCCCCCGAACCGGGCCGGCAGGCCGCGGTCGCCGGCCGCCTCGCTGAGGCGGGCGGCCACCTCGACCAGCAGCTGGTCGCCGGTGGCGTGGCCGTGGACGTCGTTGACCTGCTTGAAGTCGTCGAGGTCGACGATCAGCAGGGCGATGGTGTCCTCGGCGCCGTCGGCGGCGTCGAAGGCCGCGGCCAGCCGCTCGAAGAACAGCGTCCGGTTGGGCAGGCCGGTCAGCTGGTCGTGGTGGGCCCGGTGGGCCAGCTCGGTGTGGACGCCGCAGTTGGCGTGGGCCAGCGACCACTGGGTGGCCAGGGTCCGGAAGGCGTCGAAGATCTCGTCGGTGATGGGCCGCACGCCCCCGGCCAGCACGAACCGGCCGGCGTCGGCGGTGGCCAGCCCGACCGCCCGCCAGCGTCGCCGGCCGACCAGCCGGTCGAGCGGCTCGGTGCTGCCCCCGAGCTCCTGGGCGCGGTCACTGTCGCGGGGGTCGAGGCCCTGGACGCAGCTGGCCGGCAGGACCGCTCCCCGCACCGTCTCGGGGAACCCGGCGGACCCCTCGACCAGCACGTCGCCGCCGGCGCGGCGCAGCACCAGCACGCCGATGCCGGGAACCTGGGCACACAGCTCGGCCGCCGCCTCCCGGGTGATCAGGCGCACCTCGCGGGCGTCGGTGCGGTTGAGGAGCCTGCCGCCGGTCCGGGCCAGCACGGTCTCGCGGGCCGCGGCCGCCTCGTGGCGGACCAGCGACCGGTACAGGGCACGCATCAGCACGCCCATCATCACGATCATCGGGAGCAGGCTGAGGACCGCGCCCGACTGCCAGGGGATGTGGCGCCCGAACGAGACCGGCGCCACGGCGATGGTCGCCGGGAACGCGGCCGCCACCGTCAGGATCCGGGTGACCGCCGCCTGCTGGGAGCCGTACAGCGACTGGGTGACCAGCGCGCACATGCACAGGCCGACGGTCGCCATCGGGTCGCGCAGGCCGGCCCCGCCGAGGACGATCGCCGGGGCGACCAGCAGCGGCTCCAGCGGGAGCGCCCGCCGCCGCAGGGAGGTGGCGACGAAGTCGCCGAGCAGCAGCGCGATGGCCGCGGCGGCGGCCGCCAAGCGGCCGGCGGGGTGCTCCGGGCTCAGCTGGGCCAGCTGGGAGACGGCCCCGAGGCAGGCGAAGACGAGGGCGGCCAGCCGGGTCCTGCCGAGCGCGGTCGCGGGCACGAGCCTCCGCACCCGGCGGCTCAGAAGCGGCGTTCGCTGGCCAGGGAGAGGACCCGGCCCAGGGGGACGTCGGCGCCCTCTTTGAACCAGCCCTTCCACTCGCACGCGTGGCAGGAGGCGAAGGTGTGGTCCTCGTCGGGCGCCAGGCGGATCTGGATCGACGTCAGGCGGGTGGAGGTGCAGGCGGGGCAGCGCATGGCGGAGTCCTTCAGGATGAGGAAGCGATGTCCTCAAGCCATCGGCGTCCGCAGACACGCGACACATAGCCCGCAAGGGTGGCTCGAGCGCCACCCGAACGGGCTAGCACGATCACGACGCCCGCGGTAACTGTCAGGTTTCCCCTACCGGTTCCCGTGGGCGCCGGGGGCACGCTACGACGAGCGGGGGTGCCGGTCAAGCATGTCGAGAACGCCGGTCGGGTATCGACGTCGCATTCCCTGGCTGCAACCTCGGCAGGCCCTCCGCATGCGCGTCGGGCATACCCGACCGGCGTTCTCCGGCTAAGGTTTCTGTTGTCGAGTTCACCGCCCCTGAGGAGGGTCTCCTGCCCCGCGCCCGCCACGGCCGCCGCCCGCCCCGGCCCCGCCTGCGCCTGCCCACCGTGCAGCCGCCGGGGACCGGCCGGGAGGCGTTCATGCGCCTGGTCGAGGAAGCGGTCGAGTCGATCCCCGAGCAGTTCCGGGAGCGGCTGGCCAACGTCGAGTTCGTGATCGAGGAGACCCCGCGGGGCGACGAGGTCCCCGGCGGCGAGCTGCTCCTCGGCCTGTACCAGGGCGTGCCTCTGACCGAGCGGGGCGCCGGCTACTTCGGGGTCCTGCCCGACCGGATCGTGCTGTTCCGCCGGCCCATCGAGGCTCGGGCGCGCTCCGACGCCGACCTGGCCGAGCTGGTCCGTGAGGTCGTCATCCACGAGGTCGCCCACTACTTCGGCATCGACGACGACCGCCTCCACGAGCTCGGCTGGTAGCCCAAGGCCGGGGCTGTGGACAACCCCACGCTCCGGTCACCCGCGTCGGCTACCCTCCCGGTTGGGGCCCCCACAGCGGCGGGTCCGGGTGAGGCTCGGCCCCTCGAGGGGTTGGCCCCTCGTTAGCCCCTCGAGGCTCGGCCCCTCGTCGGCCCCTCAGGGAGCGGCGGCGGGGCCGGGGACGATCGGGCCGCCGGCGGGGAGGCCGCCGATGGCCGAGCCGGGGACGATCGGGCCGCCGTCCAGGGGAATGGCCACCAGGCCGGCCGAGCCGGCCTGGACGATCAGGTTCTGGATGTCGTTGGGCATCTTCTGGACGGTCACCCGGCCGGGTGGGACGGCCACCGGGTCGCCGGCGCTGCCGCCGCCGGTGAGGTCGCCGAGGCGCGCCTCGAGCTCGACCGCGGACAGGTTGGCCAGCACCAGCTGGCCGCCGTCGGGGTTGCCGGGGATCAGCCAGCCGCTCTCGGCCTGGCCCGTGCCAAGGTCGATGCGGGAGCTGAGCTGGTTGCCGTCGCCCTGGGTGACCCGCAGGGCGGCCACGAACGGGGCGCCGTTGGTCGAGCGGACCTGCACGGCGAACGGCCCCTTGACGTCGAGGGCGGGGATGGCCAGCTCGGCGGTGCCGCCGTTGGCGATCGGCTCCCCGAACTCACCCTCGGGCGTGAAGGTCGACTTCGCCGTGGTCACCTGGACCTCGACCTGGAGCGGGGTCGCGTTGGGGTTGGTGACCAGCACCTGGGACTGGCGGCCGCCGCCGCTGATCCCGCCCGCGAACGACCAGGCCGGCTTGGCCCGGCCCTGGGCGGGCAGGAGCGTCGGCGCCCGGCCGCCACTGCTCACGGCCGCGCCCACCACCACCCGCCCGGCTCGGGCGATCACCTCGATCGACGGCTTGAGCCCGGTCGGGGCCTCGTCGCCGAGGGAGCGCTCCACCGCCTCGCCCGGCTTGACGAACACCTCGCGCTGGTCGGGCCGAATCGAGCCGGAGGTCAGGTGCGGGATCAGGTCGACGGTGGCCGGCTGGCTGTCAGGGTTGGCGATGATCACCTTGGTGTCGGTGCCAAAGCGGGTGTCGGAGGCCGGCAGCCACCAGCGGTTGCCGGGGCCGGGGGCGCAGCCGAGGCCGGGGGCGCTGACCACCACCGGGGCGCTGAACGCCTCCACCTGCACGAAGCCCGCCTTTGCGGCCTTCAGCGACAGCTGCTTGGTCTTGCCGCCGTCCAGCTCCTCGGTGGCCGGGGCCGGGTTCTTGTCGGTCCCGCGGATGGTGGTGCGCAGGGAGGCGGCCGACTCGCCGACGTTGGCGATGGTCACCGGGGTGGTCTGGCCGCCCAGCAGCGGGCAGACCCACCGGGCCGAGTAGGGGTCGCGGGTGACCGGGACGGCCGGCCCCTTGGCCGCTGGCAGGGCGTTGGCCCCCAGGAGCAGCACGGCGGCCACGGCCACGAGGGTCCCGGCCAGGCCGAGGCTGGAGCCGCGCAGGTCAGAAAGCTTCGGGGCCCGCAGCTGCGGGGCCTGGAGCTGGGGTGCCTTGGCCTGGGGGCGGCGCCTCGGCTCCTCTGGCTCGACGTCCGCGGCACCCGCGGGCGGCTCGGCGGGCGGCAGGTCAGGGACCGGCCGGACCCGCTCCCGCCAGTCGGGGCGCCGGGGACGCTCCCGCCGCGGCGGCTCGGCGGG
>JASLBL010000719.1 GCA_030146615.1 Actinomycetes bacterium | reverse complement strand
CATGGGCACCCCGCCGACCCCGGTGCCCAGGGCGGGCAGGGCCACGCTGGCCAGCCCCTCGGCGGCGGCCAGGCGCAGCGCGGCCGCGGTGGCGGTGCCGACGGCGTCGGCGCTGGCCGGGCGGCCGGGGGCCATGGCGGCGGCGTGCAGGATCGCCTTGACCCCGCGGCCGGCGAGCCGGCCGGGGCCGGTCCGGACCGCGTCCCCGACCGGCCAGGGGGCCTGGGCGACCGCCGCGGCCTCGACCGGCGAGCCGGCCGCGCGCCGGATGGCCCCGGCGACCCCAGAGCCGAGCCAGCCCTCGTTGTTGGCCGCGTTGACGATCCCCTCAGTGCCCGCGGCCGTGATGTCGCCCTGCCAGACCCAGACGTCGGTCGGCCCCAGAGTGGCCACCTTGCGACGCTCATCCATGTTCCCTCCGGTTTGCTTCCCCACCGTACCCCGGCCGGGGGTCAGCGGTAGAGGGCGTGAAGCCAGAGGTCGGCCAGGGTCTCGACGGTGACGTCACGGTCCAGGGGCTCGCCGCGGACGGCCCGCAGGAACATGGTCTGCTCGGCCATGGCGGCCAGGGCGGTGGCCGCGGTCAGCGGGTCGACCGGGCGGGTCAGGCCCTGGCCGGCGGCGTGTTCGATGTTGCGGGCGATGCGGGCCACGAACTGGCGGCGGACCTCGTCCAGGACCCGGCCCAGCTCAGGGTCCTGGATCGAGGCCTCGGTCCAGAGGGCGATCAGGTCGGCGTCGCGGTCGTACAGGTCGGAGAGGCCGCCGAGGACCTCGACCAGGCTGGCCCGGACGTCGCCGGGCCGCCAGGGCTGGCCGGCCAGGTCGACCAGGGTGGCGGCGTTCTCGGAGATGAGGGCGGCCAGGGCGGCCCGCTTGTTCTTGAAGTAGGCGTAGAAGGTGCCGTGACCGACCCCGGCTCTGGCCACGACGTCCTCGACCCGGGCCCGGCCGTAGCCCAGGTCGGCGAAGGCCTGACGGGCCGCGACCAGCAGCCTGGCTCTGGTGTCGGTGGCGGTTGGCACGGGTGGAGGATAGAACCGAATTGGTTCCTCCTCACGTCTTCCTTATCAGTCGCGCCTACAATCGGTGTGCTCTGGTGCCCCAGGAAAGGAGCCCGCTCGGGTGGCCACGACGCGCCCCGACACGGGCGGCATGGACGACGTCGCCGCCTCCTTCGACAAGATCCGGGCCAACATCGAGCGGGTCATCGAGGGCAAGACCGACGTGGTCCGCCTGGCCCTCGTGGCCCTGCTGGCCGAGGGACACCTCCTGATCGAGGACGTCCCCGGTGTCGGAAAGACCATGCTGGCCAAGGCCCTGGCCCGCTCGATCGACTGCTCGGTCCGCCGTATCCAGTTCACCCCCGACCTGCTGCCCTCCGACGTCACCGGGGTCAGCGTGTTCAACCAGGAGCGGGGGGACTTCGAGTTCAAGCCGGGGGCGATCTTCGCCAACATCGTCCTCGGCGACGAGATCAACCGGGCCTCCCCCAAGACCCAGGCCGCCCTGCTCGAGTCCATGGAGGAGCGCCAGGTGACCATGGACGGGGTCACCTACCAGCTCGGGGTGCCGTTCATGGTGGTCGCCACCCAGAACCCGATCGAGCACGAGGGCACCTATCCCCTGCCCGAGGCCCAGCGGGACCGGTTCATGCTCGAGCTGAACATCGGCTACCCGACCCGCCAGGCCGAGATCGAGATCCTCGAGACCCACGGCCGGACCACCACCCTGCTCAGCGACCTCCAGCCGGTGGCCGACGCGCCGACGGTGGCCGACATGATCGAGGGGGTCAAGACGGTGCACGTGGCCGACACCCTCAAGCGCTACATCGTCGACCTGGTCAGGGCGACCCGCGACCACGCCGACCTGGCCCTGGGGGCCAGCCCCAGGGCCGCCCTGGCCCTGCTCCGGGCGGCCAGGGCCGCCGGGGCGGTGGCCGGGCGCGACTACGTGGTCCCCGACGACGTCAAGGAGCTGGTCACCCCGGTGCTGGCCCACCGGCTGATCACCGCCCCCGAGGCCCAGATGATCGGCCGCACCGCCGCCGACGTGCTGGCCGACATCGTGGAATATGTCCCCATCCCGATCCGCGGCCGGGGCGAGAGCTAACTTGCTGAGGGCGTTCACCCCGCGGGCGGCCGGGTTCGCCGCGGCCGCGGTCGCGCTGTACCTGGCCGGGCGCCTGACCGGCGTCCCCGAGCTGTTCATGCTGGCCGTGGCCGCCCTCGCCCTGCCCCTGGGGGCCCTGGCCGTGGTCACCTGGGGCAACTCCCGGCTCACCTCCAGCCGGGCCGTGCGCCCGGTGCGGACCTCGGTCGGCAACCGCATCAACGTCACCGTGCGCCTCGACAACCCGACCCGGCTGGAGACCGGCGTGCTGCTGCTCGAGGACCGGCTCCCCTACCAGCTCGGCCCCGGGGCCCGCTTCGTCGTGCCGGGCATCCCCGGGGGCGACCGGGAGCTGCTCAACTACGAGCTGCGGGCGGCGGCCCGGGGCCGCTACTCGATCGGCCCCCTGGCCGTCCGCCTGGCCGACCCGTTCGGCCTGGCCCAGGTGACCTCCGAGCTGGCCGGAGCCTCGGACGTGATCGTGCACCCCCGGGTCGAGTCGCTGAGCGCCCCCGGCCTGGGCGGCGAGCTGGCCTCCTCGGCCGCGACCAAGGTCCGCTACCTGTTCTCCCAGGGCGACGAGTTCTACACCACCCGCGAGTACCGCGACGGCGACGACCTCCGAAAGGTCCACTGGCGGTCCTCGGCCAAGCGGGGCCAGCTGATGATCCGCCAGGAGGAGCGCCCCTGGCAGGCCAGGGCCGTGATCGCGATCGACCTGCGCCTGGCCGCCCACCGCGGCCAGGGAGGCCGGGCCTCGTTCGAGCGGGCGGTGTCGGCGGCCGCCTCGATCGCCCTGCGCCTGGGCCGCTCCGGCTACGAGCTGGCCCTGGTCGCCGACGACGGACGATCCGTCAGGCCGGCCGGGATGGGCGACCAGGCCACCGCCGTGCTCGACTTCCTGGCCAGCGTGGAGCCGACCTCGACCCCGTCGCTGGTGCCCATGGCCAACCGGCTGGCCCGGACGGCCGGCGAGGGGCTCCTGGTGGCGGTGCTGGGCGTCCCCTCCTCCGACGAGGCCGCCGCGCTGGCCCGCTGCCGGCTCGGCTTCGGCGGCGCCCTCGGCCTGCTGGTCCGCACCGACAGCTGGCTGGGGCTGGCCGCCCGCGAGGTGGCCGCGGCCGACGCCCAGGCCGCCGGCATCGCCACCCTGCTCGACCGGGCCGGCTGGCGGACTGCGATGCTTTCCCGTACCCAACCCCTGGATGACCCGTGGCGACGACTGACAGCCCCCCTGGGGCGCGCAACACTGACTACGCACAGGCGCTAGCGCTGGCCGGCCTGCTGGCCGGCGCGTCCCTGTCGCTCAGCCGGCTGTACGCCGGCAACGCCTGGCTGCTGCCGACCTGGCTGACCATGGCCGCCGCCCTCGGCCTGGCCGCCCTGCTGCGGCGCCTGGGCGTCGGCCAGCTGCTGTCGCTGGTCGCCATGGCCCTGGGGTTCGTGGTCGTCGGTGGGATCCTGCTCTTCCCGGGGACGCTGCTGCTGGTCGTCCCCACCGGCCGGACCCTGTCCGAGATGGCCGCGGCCGCCTCGGCCGCCCTGACCGCGGTCAGCGAGCAGGCGGCCCCGGTCCAGGTGACGACCGAGTTCGTCCTGCTGACCTGCGCCGGCGCCTGGGCGGTGGCCACCGCCGCCGACGGGCTCGCCTTCCGGGCCCGCCAGCCCCTGCTGGCCCTGGTCCCGGCTCTCGGCCTGTTCGTGTTCCCGGCCGTCATCCGGCCCACCGGCCCCGCCTGGTACACGACCTGGTTCATGCTCGGGGCGGCCGGGATGCTGCTGTTCGAGGGCCGGGCCCGCCTGGCCACCTGGGGAAGGTGGGTGTCGAGCGCCCGGAGCCGGCCCGGCACCGGCTGGCGGCTGCCGCTGACCCCGGCCGCCCAGACCGGCCGCTGGCTGGCCCTGGCCGCCGGGCTGTGCGCCCTGACCGTGCCCTGGCTTCTGCCCGGGTACGGCCAGCAGCCGGTCCTCGACCTCAAGGAGAGCACCGGCACCGACGCCGGCGTGGCCCTCAACCCGTTCATCTCGCTGCGGACCCGGCTCACCGCCCAGGAAGACGTGCCCATGTTCCGGGCCCGGAGCACCCAGCGGGAGCGCTGGCGGCTGATGGTCTACGACCGCTTCGACGGCACCGACTTCGCCCCCTCCAGCGACCCCCGCCGCAACATGGTCACCTTCGAGGGCCCGATCGACGGCGAGCTGGCCCCGGACCTGCCCGTGACCCAGGTCACCCAGGAGGTCGAGATCCAGGAGCTGGGGTCGTTCTGGCTGCCGGCGGCGACCGCCCCGATCCGGGTCGAGGCCGGCCGCCGGGTGCTGGCCAACGAGACCTTCGCCAGCCTGACCATCAACCAGCGGCTGCGGGAGGGGTTCGCCTACACGGTCGTCTCCCAGGTCCCCCAGGTCGACTCGGACGACCTGCGGGGCCCGGTCGACTACAGCGACTACCCCCAGGTCCGGCCCTACCTCGAGGTGGGCAACCTGGACCGGGAGGTGCAGGTCCGGGCCAGGTCGGTGGTCGAGGCCAGGAACGCCGACACCCCCTTCGACAAGGCCCTGGCCCTCCAGGACTACTTCCGCAGCAAGGAGTTCCGCTACAACCTGAACGTGCCCGCCCTCTCGGCCGGCGGCAACCAGCTGCGGCGCTTCGTGACCGAGGTCCGGGAGGGCTACTGCGAGCAGTTCGCCATCGCCATGGCCATGATGGCTCGCGAGGTCGGCATCCCCTCCCGGGTGGCCGTCGGGTTCACCTCGGGCGAGATCGTCGACGACAACTACCTCCAGGTCACCACGCACGACGCCCACGCCTGGCCGGAGCTGTGGTTCCCGCGGGTCGGCTGGGCCCCGTTCGAGCCGACCCCGCGGGCCGACGGCACGGTCTCGGTGCCCGGCTACACCACCCCGGCCGGCCGGCAGCCATCCGACGGGGAGGGCGCCGCCGCCGAGCCCGACACCACCACACCGGACCCGGCCGCCAACCCGGCCCCTCAGGCGCCCGAGCCCGAGCCGGCCGGCGAG
>JASLBL010000704.1 GCA_030146615.1 Actinomycetes bacterium | reverse complement strand
CCCAGGCGGCGGTGGTGTCGGCGCCGGTGGGCAGGACGGTGGTGGCCCGCAGGGCCTCGTCGACCCGCCGCCGGCGGGGGGCCCCGATAGCCGCCGCGAAGTCCGAGGCCCGCAGGTAGCGGCGGGTCGGGTCGGGGTCGGTGGCCCGGGTCACGGCCACGTCGAACGGCTCGGGGATGCCGCCGGCGACCTGCGAGGGCGGCGGCACCCGGCCGCCGAGGTGCTGGGAGACGACCTGGCGGGCGTCGCCCTCGAACGGCGGCCGGCCGCTGACGCACTCCCAGGCCACGACCCCGAGGGCGTAGACGTCGGCCCGGCCGTCGACCACCCCGCCCCGCAGCACCTCGGGCGCGCAGTAGTGGACGGTGGCGGCCAGGGCCTGTCCGTGGCCGCCCTGGGCGGCCGCCCTGACCAGGCCGAAGTCGGCCACCTTGACCGTCTCGCTGGTCAGCAGGAGGTTCTCGGGCTTGACGTCGAGGTGGACGACCCCGGCGTGGTGGGCGTGGTCGAGGGCGTCGGCGACCGGGCCGAGCAGCTCGGCGGTCGTCTCCGGGCTCAGGCGGCGCTGGCTGTCGAGCAGGTCGCGCAGGGTGCGGCCGCTGATGTGCTCCATCACGATCCAGGGCAGGCCCCGCTCCTCGCCCGAGTCGTAGACGGCGACCACGTTGGGGTGGGACAGGCGGGCGGCCGTCCGGGCCTCGCGCCGGAACTGCTCGGAGAACCCGCGGTCACGGGCGAACTCGGGGCGGGGGACCTTGATCGCGACCACCCGGTCGAGCTGGCGGTCGTGGCCGCGGTAGACGATCGCCATGCCGCCCTGGGCGATGCGGGCGACGATTTCATAGCGGCGGCGGCCGAGCGTCCGGCCGACGAGGGCGTCCAGGTCGGCGGTGTTTCTGGCCAAGGTCCGTCCCAGGGTCGGTCGCCGCCCGGCGGATACCGGCCGGCAGAGAATTCTAAGCAGGCCCACCCCACAACTGCACGGAGGCTGAGCGCTGGCACATCCCGGCCCGGCCCGGGAGAATGCTTCCGACATGGCCTTCAACGACGAGCTGGGGCTGCTCGGATTCCGCCTCGCCCAGGAGAAACGGGACGGCACCCGGACCTTCTCCCTGGCCCGCAACCGCTACCTCACCTACTGGCTGCACCTGCCCGCCGACGACTCGATCGCCCTCTTCACCTGGGAGTTCGCCCTCGGCGAGTACATGGACGAGTACGGGCTCCAGGTCGGGGCCAACGAGCCCCTCAACCAGTTCCTGTTCCCCCAGGTCGACACCGAGGTGGCCCAGGACATGGCCGAGATCGCCAAGGCCATGGAGCGGACCGAGGCGATGTTCGCGGGCATGAACTTCGGCCACCGCGGGTGAGTTCGGTTGGAGTAGGCTCCGTCCCCCTAGGCCCTTCCGAACAGGAGGCAGCATGCGCCGCGGTGGTTCGCTGCTCATCACCATCCTGCTGCTCCTGGCCGCGTTCTGGGCCGGCATCCAGTATGAGCGGAGCAACTGCAGGATCGACCTGCCCAACACCACCGAGCAGGTCGACCAGTCCGTCAAGTGCCGCGACTACAAGGGTGTCGACCTGCCTGGCTAGGACGTCTGGACGGTGGCCGGTGGGCCGCCCGTGGCCGGTAGCGGCCGTGGGCGGCCCACCGCCTCTGCGGGGGGAGGTCGGGTGCCCGGGCGCGCCACCTACCTGGTCCTGATGGCCGCCTGCCTGCTGGTCACCCTGCCTCTGGAGCTGGTCCTCAAGGCGGGCGTGTACCGCCGGCCCCGCCGCTGGCTGGCCGCCCTGGTCCCGGTGTTCCTGGTCTTCAACCTGT
Organism: Actinomycetes bacterium; assembly: GCA_030146615.1. Classification (GTDB taxonomy): domain Bacteria; phylum Actinomycetota; class CALGFH01; order CALGFH01; family CALGFH01; genus CALGFH01. The sequence continues at coordinate 1,107 of JASLBL010000704.1, read as the reverse complement.
GGGACTGGCTGGCCATCCGCCGCGGCCACTGGTCCTACAGCTCCACCTACACCACCGGCATCGAGCTCCTCGGCCTGCCCCTCGAGGAGCTGGTCTTCTTCCTGGTCGTGCCGACCTGCGCCCTGCTCACCTACCAGGCCGTGGTCCGCCTCCTCCCGGCCCGCGGCCAACGGAACCCCCCGTGATGTTCCGCGAGTACACCGCCGCCTCGGCCGCCGGGGTCGTCCTCACGGTCCTGCTGGAGCTGCTGGTCCTGCGCACCGGCCTGTTCCGCGACCTGCGCTACTGGCTCGCCCTGGCCATCGTGGCCGGCTTCCAGCTGCTGGTGAACGGGGTCCTCACCTGCCCTCCGATCGTCAGCTACGACCCGGCCGAGATCCTTGGCCTCCGCGTCGCCTGCGCCCCCGTCGAGGACCTCGGCTTCGGCTTCGCCATGGTCACCACCACCATCGCCCTCTGGCGCCGATTGGGCGGCGACGCGGGCCGACCGCCCGAACCGGGCTGAGAAGGGAGCCGGCATGGAGACGGTTGAGGTCGACGGGCTGCGGATCGCCTACCGGCGGGCCGGGAGCGGGCCGGCGCTGGTGCTGGTCCACGGGGCGCTGGGGGACAGCCGGGACTGGCGGCGCCAGCTGGAGGGGCTGGCCGACGAGCTCACGGTGGTGGCCTGGGACGCGCCCGGGTGCGGAGGGTCGGACGACCCGCCGGAGACGTTCCGGCTGGCCGATTTCGCCGACTGCCTGGCCGGGTTCGTGGCCGCGCTCGGGATCGACCGGCCGCACGTGCTCGGGCTGTCGTTCGGAGGCGGGCTGGCCCTTGAGCTGTACCGGCGGCACCCCGGGCTGCCCCGGTCGCTGGTGCTGGCGTCGGCGTATGCCGGGTGGAGGGGGTCGCTGCCGCCCGAGGTCGTCCGGGAGCGGGTGGAGCGGGCCGAACGGGAGGCCGGGCTGCCCCCCGAGCAGGGGTGCGCGGCTACCTGCCCGGGCTGTTCACCGAGGCGGCCCCGCCGGAGCTGCTCGAGGAGGCGGCGGCGATCATGCTGGACGTCCGGCCGGCCGGGATGCGGGCGATGATCCGGAGCTTCGCCGATGCCGACCTGCGCGACGT
>JASLBL010000616.1 GCA_030146615.1 Actinomycetes bacterium | reverse complement strand
GCGGAACCTGTTCGCATACCCTGGGCGGCCGCCACGGACGCAGGCGGCGAACAGGCGGCGAACGCCCTGCAACCAGACAGCACCAGCCGACACGCAACGACAGCAAACGCCAAGGTCAGGGACGCTGCCGAAGTATTGCCGCTGGTCCCGAGATGACGATGTTGCGTTCACACGGCAGGGGCCAACGGCCAGGAGGCGGGTCGAGGAGCTAGACAGAACTGCCGAGTCCGACTTGCCGGTCTCTAGGCGATACTTGTGCCGCCGCCATAGGAAGTGGGTCGGCCGGGGGGGGATCGCATGGGTTGATGCGCTTGTTTCCCTTGCCCAACCAGCTGCATCGTTAGCTCGGCTCTTCGTCATCGAGCAGCTCAGGGACTGGCCTGCCGACGTCCACGTGCGCCGTCGCTTCGGTAGAGCAGCCACCCGAAGCCACTTGGGGGAGTCTTATGAGAAAGCTGATCATCCCGGCGTTGCTCGGCGCGTTGGTCTTGGCTTTCGCCGGGCCGGCAGCGGCCGACAAGCCGCTTATTGAGCACATCAGGTTCGACAACGAGACCGAGGTGATCCCGGCCGGCGAACTCTGCGAGTTTGAGGTGGTCGCCACCTCCAGCGGCCGGCTGCGGGTGGCGACCTTCTTCGACGAGGACGGCAGCCTGCGCCGAATCATGGAGAACCCGAGCTTTGTCACCACCTACACCAACCCGGCCACCGGCAGGTCCGTCACCAGCCCCGACCGTGGCCTCGACAAGATCACCTTCAACGACGACGGGACGATCACCGTGCACGGGACGGGGATCCACTTCCGCCACAAGGGCCAGTTCTATGCCATCGGCCTGTGGGTGCTCACCATCGACGGGGAGACCGGGGAATTGCTCTCGGCCGAGTACCATGGCAACTTTGACGGTGGTGTCGAGGACATCGGTCCCTACCTCTGCTCCCAGCTCGCCTGAGGCAAGGAGGTTCCCTGATGCGACGACCGTGGTTGGTCCTCGTCGCCTTGGCGGCGCTCCTGCTGGCCGCTGCCCCTGCCGCCTATGCGCAAGAGCCGACGATCACTACCGACATCACCTTCCCTGAAGAAGGCGAGCCGTTCGGTACCTTCACCGCCACCGAGCCGTTGTGTCCATCCGGCACGTTCGTGGACGAGTTCGTCGGTGGCGGCGGGGCCTTTGCCAGCGGCAGCGTGTTTTACCACGCGTTCACGGTGCGCAAGCACTTTACCTGTGCCGACGGCAGCGGAACGTTCACGATTCTTTTCCATCCCCAATTCAGCCCGGCGACGCCGGCGTCGTGTGAGGAAGCGGGTCCGTTTACGGTCGTCGGAGGGACCGGCGACTACACCAGGCTGCGTGGCCACGGCGACTTCTGCGTGTTTCCCGCTGGCGACGGCTTCACCGAGACCTTTACCGGCACCTTCCGCCTGTAGGTGATGAGGGCGGAGTGACCGCTGCCAAGGCCGTGCGCTGGTAGCGGTCACTCCGGTCCCCTGTAGCAGGTCTGGACCTGTGGCAGCTGTCGGGCAGATCCCCAACGCACGGCCGCAGCAGGCGCGTGCTGGGCCGCGCTGGGGCCGCGAACCAGCGGTCAACAGCGGTCAATCACGGTGCCCAGCGGACAACCACAACCGCAGATCGATAGCCGTATTCGGCCGTGATGGGGCCGCTGGTCCGTATATGGCATGCAAGGGGTCAGCGTCAATCATCGGCCTGCGGCTAAGCGACCCAGCTCGTCCTGGTTTGCGCCAGGCGAGCGGCCCGCCGGTCTGCAAAATCAGGCCGCCTGGGGGATCACCGCTGCAGGAACAACGCCGCTTGCAGATCAGTAGGTCCAGACCGCTTGCTTGTGGGTCCACTGGTTGTGCAGCACGAGTTGGCCGTGCCGGCCAGGGACGTCCAACACCAGCCAACCGGCGACTCGCTCGCCCTTGTTCAACGACAGCTCGTCAAGGTCGAGGAGCGGGTCGAACCCGCCCCAGGTGATTTCCCATAAGTCGCTGTACTCACGACCACCGACCCGCGCCGAAATGAAAAGATCCTGGGCGTCGGCCAAGGCGTGGGCCTCCACATGCACACCCATGTGCCAGCCATGCTCCGGTTGGAGGACCTGATCACCTCTGGAGAACTTCAGCCGCGTGACAGTGACCTCAAGCTGGGCCGTGCCGGAGTGGTCAACGACGGTCAGCCGGTCGCCGATCCGGCCGGTCGCCACCTTGGCTGGCGGCCCCATGGGAACCGGTTCCCCGGTCACCGAATCGTCGGGGCTGTCCACCACGGTCGGCGCGACCTGGGACTCCTCCGCAGCGGGCGCAAGCCGGGGCTCGTCGGTGAAGGCGACGCCGGCCGCCACCAGCAGCCCCACCCCCGCCAGCAGCGATGGTGCTGCCGGGACCATCCAGATGTAGGCGCGGTCGATCTCGGCTTCCTCGGAATCGTCCTGGCGGTAGCGGACCGGGACCGCGCTGCCGATCCTGGGCTGGCGTACGCTGAAGCCTAGCCCCGAGGTGAAGGTCACCGTGCGGCCGTCGGTGGTGGTGAACCGCACCACCGGATGATAGGTGCGGTAGCGCAGGTTGTCGGACCCCCGCCCTGTCTTCTCTTCGGCGTCCACCACGGTGCCCTGAACCTTGACACCGTGCTTGAGGAGTGTCCGGGTGCGCAGCTGGAGGGGCAGGATGACCCCCAGGAGCGTGACGCCAGCGGCGGCGAGGATCAGGCCCCGGGTGGTGGGGGCCAGCGAATCCATGACCCCTGACCACAGCAGGATGACGGTGCACAGCGGAACGGCAAGGCCAACAGCGGCGCGTCCCCGGAATGTTACGGTCGCTGGGTGCCGTCCTTACCGCCGGCGTTGGTGGTGCTGTTCGGCCTAGTGTCGGCAGTCCTCCTCTGGCTGACAAGGTGCATTCCGTCCAGGCACCGCTCCCCCCGGTCTATCGGCCGGCCGGTACACGGTGGGTACACGCCTGCCGGCTGGCAGAGGACTGCAACGGACACCAGCGGTCACCACAGGACCTAAGGAACCGCAGGACAGATACCCGAGCAGCCGCCACCAGGCAGCCCTTCAGGAGGCGGGCCAGAGTTCGAGTCTCCCCACCCAGCTGCCGCGAGCCCATCCGGGCTCTGCCCACGAGACGGTGGTCACCGAGGACCGGCCTCACCCTCTGGCCGAGCTGGGGAGCCGTCGCCGCCACGTGCGAGCATCGTCGTTCTCGCCGGCCGTGCCACCTGCGTGCCATGAGCAGCGGTCACCAGCGGTATCCAGCCGACAGTCCCGGTAACTCGGAGAAGGCTGCTGGGCAGAGCGCACCGCGCTGACACGGGGTGGGGAGAAGCGCGAAACTGCATGGCATGAAAGAGGTCAACGCTCCGGGCATTATGCTGGATATCACTTGCTGGCTGTGTCCAGCAGCACAGCGCTGTTCGAGCCGAACCATCACCCTGAGGAGGTCGACGCCTAGGAGGTGGAGGGGCCTGACGATGGCCGGGAGCGGCGAGCGGCTTGATGACGGATCGGCGGTCCTGCCCGCCGAGCAGCCTGACGACCCCCGCTGGAACTGGGCTCCTAGCCGGCTGGTCCGGGAGGCCCTCATCGTCGCCTACCTGCTCACCCTGGCTGTCCTGGCCAGTGTCGGCTGGATCGATGGGCTGGACGGTGGCGTGCGCGAGAGCGATCCGACCAGGACCGTGTGGGTGGCGCTCCTGATCGCGGCCCTGGTCGAGGTGGCGCTGCTCAACAAGGCCACCTACGGATACTTCACTCTCCGCTTGCATCAGCTGGACGAGCACCAACGGGCCGCGCGGGATGTTGGCTGTCGCTATGGCTTTCGCATCCTGGCCGGCGCTGCCACCGCCGTTCTGGCCGTGGCCCTTTATCTGCCAGTCGACCGGCTCCTGGGCGCCACCAACCGGATGGCCTGGTTGGCCATCGCCATTGCAGTCGTCTACCTGGTGTGGATGCTGCCCACGCTGGCTGTCGCGTGGATGGAGCCGGATCCCCCGCGTCGCGGCTGACGAGGCGAGCCGCCGTCACACGACGCCTGCCGGTCGGGCCACATCGGGGCCACACAGGAACGGTAAGCACCGGACAATCACGGACACTGGCAGTCTGTGGCTGTGGCCGATGACCAGCGCCGGGCCGGGTCGACCCAGGTCAGAGAACTACCTGATTCGCTTTCACACGGCAAGGGCCGCACTCCCGGGTTTAGATCGCCGCGACCCTGCGCCGATGGGTGAGACTGGAGCGACGGCTTCTGCGAGTATTTCGGAACTACGCGAATTTACTGCTATTGCCTATTATTACCCGGTAGGCGGTGTGTCCTAAATAGGATAGCGTTCCGCCCGGTCAAAGGCATGCCCGAAGGCGAGGGGGCATCATGGAGCATCAAGAGGTATCCCGCCGCACGCTGTTGAAGGGCGGGGGTGCGGCGTTGGCGGGGATGACCGTGTTCCGGGTGGCTGGGCCGGCGCAGGCCTTCCCGGGCCAGCCGGGCGAGGTCCTGATCCCCTGGGACGATCCGCCCGCGCCCGTCCCTGAGCCGGCCCAGGGAGTGATCCCCAAGCAACTGGACTGGGAGCAGCTCGACTCCTGGCTAACCCCCAACGACGAATTCTTCATTGTCCAGCACTACGGCCAGCCTGTGCTCAACGAGCAGGACTGGCGCTTGGATATTGGTGGCCTGGTCGCCCACCAGCGCACCCTGACCCTGGCCGACCTCAAGGCGCGGGCCCGCCGTGAGGTGGTCTTCACCATGGAGTGCTCGGGCAACCATGGACCCCGCCTGCCCGACGGCCGGCCATTCTTCATCGGTGGCATCGGGAATGCCCGCTGGGCGGGCACGCCGTTGGCTCCGCTCTTGAAGCACGCCGGCGTCTTGGAGCAGGGCACCGAAGTGATCTTCTGGGGGGCTGATTCGGGCCAGGTGACGATCCGCGACAACTCCGGGATCACCGGTCCCGGCCGGACGGGGACGGTCGAGCCCGATCCCGGCGGCGGGCTCGATCTGACCATCACCGAGCAATTCGCCCGCAGCATGTCGCTGGAGGAGGCGCTGAACCCCGATAACCTGCTCTGCTATGAGATGAACGGGGAGCCCCTGCCCCCCGAGCACGGATTCCCGGTGCGCCTGATCGCCCCGGGCTGGTACGGGGTCGCCAACGTCAAATGGCTGACCCGCATCGAGGTCCGAAGCCAGCGCTATGCGGGTCGCTTCATGGCCCGGGACTACGTCACCATCCGCGAGGAGGAGCGCGACGGCGAGACGGTCTGGACCTTCGCCACCGTCAGCCACGACCGGCTCAAGTCGGCGCCGGCCAAGGTCACCCGTCGGGGCGACCAGTACGCCATCATGGGCGCCGCCTGGGGGGCGCCGATCAGACGGGTGGAGGTCCGAATCGACGACGGGCCGTGGACGAGGGCCAGGCTCAAGCGCCACCAGCCACAAAGGCGGCGATCGGCCGAGTTCGCCTGGACGTTCTGGAAGCTCGACTGGGGAACTCCCGCCTCGGGCCCCCACACGGTCACCTCCAGGGCCTTCGACATCGACGGCCACCAACAGCCGCCGCCAGATGATCCCTTCCTGGCCAGCAAGCGAACCTACTGGGAGAGCAACGGCCAGATCACCCGTCGCGTGACCATCCCCTGATCCCCCTGGAAAGGGGTCATGCTGCTGCGCCCGGTCGAGAATCACTGCTGCTCGCGGCGGTCCTGCGGATCACGGTA